>DAOTZM010000182.1:0-15381 GCA_034434035.1 Anaerolineales bacterium | reverse complement strand
CGACTCCTCGTCGGATGCCTGAGTTTCCGCAGCGCTTTGGCCTCGATTTGGCGGATGCGCTCGCGGGTGACGTTGAAGTAGCGGCTGACTTCTTCGAGGGTGTGGTCTTTGCCGTCGATGAGACCGAAGCGCAGTTCCAGCACCTGCCGCTCGCGTTCGGAGAGCGCGGCCAGGGCGTGCTGCACCTGCTCGCGCAGCATATCGCGCGCGGCGGCGTCCATCGGCTCGAGGGCGTCGTCGTCGGGGATGAAATCGCCCAACTGGCTGGAGTCTTCGTCGCCGACCGGGCCGTCGATGGAAACCGGCTCCTCCGCCGAGCGCAGGATGCGGTCGATTTTGGCGGTGGCCGTCTCCCAGCGGCGCTGGATGACCGGGTCGAGGTCGGTCCCCTCCGATTTGGCGCGCAGAATGGCCTGCGCGTCGGCGGCGGAGAGGTAGCCCACTTCCAGGGCCAATTCATCGGTGTTGGGGTCGCGCCCGTATTGCTGTACCAGCGAGCGCTGGATGCGCAGGATGCGCGTGATGGATTCGAACAGGTGAACAGGAATGCGAATGGTGCGGGCCTGCTCGGCAATCGAACGATTGATGGATTGGCGAATCCACCAGGTGGCGTAGGTGCTGAACTTGAAACCGCGGCGCGGGTCGAACTTGTTGACCGCCCGCAGCAGGCCCAGGTTGCCCTCCTGGATGAGGTCGAGGAACGAGATGCCGCGCCCCAGGTAGCGCTTGGCAACGCTCACCACCAGCCGCAGGTTGGCGCGGATGAGGGCCTGGGTGGCCTCCTCGGCGCGCGATTCGATGATGCGGATGTCGAATTGCAGGTCGTCTTGGGCGGGCAGGTTGCGTTGCAAACTGCGCGCGGCGGGGCACTCCGAGCCGCGCGCCTGGCAATATTTGGACAGCCAGGCCGCCAGTTTGGGCGGCAGGATGTACAGGCCGATGAACAGGTTGAAGGCGTTGCCGGCCAGCCCGTCCCAGTGCGAATCGCGCCCCCACTGGCCGTTATCCAGGAAGGCGCGCAGGTAGGAGGGCGAATCAATCTCCCAGCCCTGGCGCAGGGCCTGGGCTTCGGCCGCCACCAGCCGCATTTCGGGCAGGTGAACTTTCAGGCGCGCGGCGTCTTCTTCCAGCCGCTTCCAGGCCACCAGCATATCATCCAGCGCGGCGCGGTAGATGGCCTCCTCCTGCCCGGCCTGTGATGGGGTTTGCTCTCTCCCAGGCCGCTTGTTCCGCGCGGGGCGGGGCTCGGCGCGATTTCGCAGTCCCTCCAGCAGCCGCCAGGCTTCAATTATTGTCGAAAGCCGGAACTCGCTGTCGGCGTCGAGCAGTTTTACCTGGCCGATTTCGCGCAGGTACAAACGCACCGGGTCTTCCGAGAGCTCCTCAGCCAGCGCCGGGTTTTTGATTAACTCGAGCGGCTCTTCGATGTCGACCGGTTCATCGTCAATCAGTTCGGGGTCGTCCACTTCCACAACCAGGTCTTCTCCATTGATGTCGGTGGGATCGGGAATCAGGTCTTTTGGGGTTTTGATTTCGGCCTTCGGTTTTCGCGGCAAGGCGTTGTGCATGGCTCACTCCCGGCGGTTTTCGCTTAATTTTTTACGGGCTACATCGAGATAATTCAGCGAACGCGTATATTGCAACACCATCTGCTGGTAAGTGGCTGCAATCGGGTCGCTCGATTGCTGGGCTTCTTCCTGTAAAAAGCGCAACTGGTTCAGACTCTCGCTCAATACCTGGCGCCGCAGTTGCAGCACCTGGCGGGTCAGTTCGTCCAGCAGGCGGTCGTCCGTGCCTTTGGGGGCCGGTTGGGCTGCCAGGCTGGCGTGGACATCGCGCATGCTCTCATCCACATGCGTTTGCACAAAATGGGGCATTTCGGCTTCATCCTGCTCCAGCGCCTTCTGCAACAATCCCAGCAGCAACTGGTAATCAGTATACTCGAAATCCGCGGCGGTGAGGGCGCCCAGGCCCGATTCCTGCAAACGCCGGTCGAGACGGGGCAGCAAATCGGGGCGGCGCAAGAGCAGCGATAAACACGCGCTTTCGATGTTCGATACTCGGTGTTTGGTATTCGGGGTTCGGGGTTCGATATTCGATATTGGAGACCCGATATTCGATTTGCGAGTATCGAACGCCGCCTTCCGGGCTGGCTGGTTTTTGCCCAATATTAAGGAGCGTTCATCCACCTTCAGGCGGCGCGCCAGCATCTGCCGATACGAATCGCGCTCGATGGGGTTGGGTAAATCCTCGATCAGCGGCAGAACCTGGTTCGCAATTTCGGCTTTGACCTTCGGGTCGTTGATGTTTTTATCGGCTATCAGCGTATCGAGGACATGTTCTACAATGGGCTTGGATTCGGCAATGAGCCGTTTCCACTCCTCCCGGTCACGCTCCACGATTTCGTCCGGGTCCAGGCCGTTGGGCAGGTTCGCCACCCGCAGGTCGGCCTGCAAGCGCGCCTCCTGGCGCAGCATACCATGCGCATCGAAACCTCGCTCATTTTCCCTGTCCATCGAAGCCCGGGCCGCCTCCAGCCCGCGCAGCACGGCTTTTTGACCGGCGGCGTCGGGGTCGAGGGCCAGTACAATTTTGCGGGTGAAGCGCTTCAGCAGGCGCAACTGGTCTTCGGTCAGGGCCGTGCCCATCGGCGAGATGACGTTCTCGAACCCGGCCTGGTGCACGGCAATCACATCCAGGTACCCTTCCACAATCACGGCCTGGTCAACGGCCCGGATGGGTTTGCGCGCCTGGTCGAGGCCGTAGAGCAGGCGTCCCTTGCTGAAAATCGGCGTCTCGGAGGTGTTGATGAATTTGGCCTGGCTTGCCCCGCGCTGTCCAGCGGGGTCAGGCTTTGGGTCATCCGGGTGGATTCTGGCCCCGAACCCGGCCATTCGCCCGTTCTCGTCGCGGATGGGAATCATGATGCGGTGGCGGAAGCGGTCGAACACCCGCCGGGGGCGGCCCTCGTCTTCGATGACGCTCACCAGCCCGGCGTCCGTCAAATCCTGCTCGCTGTAGCCTTTGGAAGTGAAATGATTCAGCGCGGTTTCGTAGCCCTGCGGCGCGTAGCCCAGCCCCCAGGTTTCGATGGTTTGCAGGGTCAGTTTGCGCTTTTCGAGCAGGTAATCGAGCGCGCTTTTCCCGGCGGGCGTGTTCAGCAGGTGATGGCGGTAAAACTGGACGGCGTCTTCCAATAGCCTGCGCAGCCGCTCGTATTCTTCGCGTTGTTCGGGCCGCTCAGGTTGCAGCCGCTCCAGCGTCACCCCGGCCCGCTCGGCCAGGCGTTGCAGGGCTTCCTTGAAATCGATGCCCTCTTTCTTCATCACGAACTTGAAAATATCGCCGCCCTCGTTGCACTCGCCGAAACAGCGCCAGGTGCCGCTCTCCGGCCAGACCACGAAGGCCGGGGTGCGTTTGTTATCGTGGAAGGGGCAGAATCCCGTATAGCTGCGCCCGCTGCGGCGCAATTTCACCCCCGCCTCGCTGGCGAGGTCGAGGATGTCGATGCGGGATTTGATTTCGTCGATGGAGGACATTTCAGGTATCAGTATCCAGTGTTCAGTGTTCAGTAATCATGCGCTGGTCGAGTAGTTCTGAGCGGTTTTGGCGAAGAACGTATCGAGACCAGCTGAATTATAGACTTCTCTCCAGAACGGCGCAACTCGAAAATGATTGAAAAACGATTGCGTGAGGTTTGGGGTGACAGTTTTTGGGATGTCGTATAATTGTTCGACGACCCGCTGGCATTTTCCCGGATGAAGACCATTCAGTCGGCGAACTTCGAGAGTTGATACTCGGTCATTCTGTACAAAGCAAATTGCTTATCGTCAGTTTTATCGAACGAGACCCTGATACGATTCGTATCATCAGCGCCCGATTCGCAACGCGCAAGGAAATGAAAGATTATGAAGAAAACATCCGCTAAAGTTTCCGAAGACTTACGCCCGGAATATAATCTGGATTATAGCAAAGCCAAACCCAACCGCTTTGCCGGGCGAATCGTTGACCGGGTTGTGGTTGTGTTGGACCCGGATATTTCGGAAGTGTTCAAGACGCCAGAATCGGTCAATTCGGCTTTACGCGCCCTGATTTCAGCTATGCCAGGCGAGTATCGTAAAAAACCGAACCATGCGGTTCGAGAATAAGATTTGACGCCAGTGAATCACTGGCGGCTTTTGATTTAAGCGTGAAAGTGGGCGCATAGCAAATCCCTGCCCGTTCCGGCGGTCTCTCACGTATAATCAACCCCATGCAGAAAGCCCTCGGCGAACAAATCGCAGACTTGCAACGCGCCATTCAGGCCCAGGAGTCGTTGCGCCCCACCCTGGGCGCGGACGTGGTCGAGGCCGCCCTGGCCGTCCTGCGCCAGAAACTCATCGAACTGGAGCGCCGCCAGGCCGAGGAAAAGAACCGTGAGCAGCGCAAAATGGTCACGGTCATGGTGGCCGACATCTCAGGTTTCACTGCATTGTCCGAGAAAATGGACGACGAGGAAGTGGCCGAACTGACGAACCTGGTTTGGTCACGCATCGACCTCATCATCCAGGCGCATGGCGGCCACATCGACAAGCACATGGGAGATAACGTCGTCGCGCTATGGGGCGTGCTGGCTGCGCGCGAAGACGATTCTGAGCAGGCCGTGCGCGCCGCGCTCAAAATCCAGCAGGAACTTCCCGACCTGGCCCTCGACCATCCTTTGCAGATGCACATCGCCATTCACAGCGGGCCGGTTATGCTTGGCGAGGTCGGCACCACCCGCGAATTTACCGCCGTCGGGCGCACTGTGCAAGTCGCATCGTTGCTCGAAGCAGAAGCCCATCCTGGCGAGGTCGTCATCTCACAAGATACTCTGCGCCTGGTGCGCGGGCTGTTCGATGTCGGACCGCGTTCCGAACTGCCCATCTCTGGTTACGAGCGGCCTCTCTCGGTCTATCGCGTGCTGCGTCCACGCCCGTATGCTTTTCGCCCGCATACGCGCGGCGTGGAGGGCGTCGAAACGCGCATGATTGGGCGCGAATCGGAACTCGGCGCGCTCCAGGACGCACTGCGGGACATGTTGTTCGATGGGAAGTCGCGCGTTGTCACGGTAGTAGGCGAGGCCGGTATTGGCAAGAGCCGCCTGCTCTATGAATTCGAGACCTGGCTCACGCCGCGCGCCCGCCAGTTCTGGCTGATGCAGGCCCGCGCCACCGAGCGCACGGCCTCCGTGCCGTATACCCTGCTGCGCGACGCCGTTGCCCTGCGCCTCAATATCCCGGACGATGTGCCGCTCGAACTGGCCCGCCAGAAAATGGAACGCGCCATTCAGTCCCTGCTGCCCGATGACCCCGCCGCGCTCGAAAAGGCGCGCTTTATCGGACACCTGCTCGGCCTCGATTTCTCCTCTGCCCCTGAATTGAGCGGCATCCTCGCCGACCCCGGCCAAATCCGCGATCGGGCGCGCTATTACCTGGCGCAGATCATCGCTGCCGTCGCCTCCCGCCAGCCGGTCATCCTCCTGCTCGAAGACCTGCACTGGGCCGACGAAGCCTCGCTCGACCTGCTGGCTTACCTGATGCGCGAAGTAAGCAGTCTGCCCGTGCTGCTGGCGTCTGTCACCCGTCCCAGCCTGCTGGAGCGCCTGCCCGATTGGTGGGAACGCCTGCCCGGCCAGCAGCGCCTGGACTTGAACCCGCTCGATGAAACGGCCAGCCGCAGCCTGCTGCGCGAAATCCTGCAAAAAGCCGCCTCGATTCCTCCCGCGCTCGATGAACTGGTCATCACCGGGGCGGAGGGAAATCCTTTCTATGTCGAAGAACTAATCAAAATGCTCATCGACGAGCGGGTGATTTCGACCGGTGAGATTTGGACGGTGGACCAGGCGCGGCTGGGGCAGGTGCGCGTGCCGGCCACATTGACCGGCATCCTGCAAGCCCGCCTCGACGGCCTCCCCGAATCTGAGCGCGCCGTTTTGCAGGCCGCTTCTGCACTGGGTCGTTCTTTTTGGGATGGGTCGCTGGCGGCCCTGACCGGGTTCGACCCCGATGCCGTCTCTACCGTGTTGGACGGCCTGGAGGCGCGCGAACTGGTTTACCCGCGCCAGAATTCGACCTTTAGCGGCCAGCGTGAGTACGTCTTCAAGCATGCCCTCCTGCGCCAGGCGGTCTATGAAAGTATTTCGAAGCGCCGGCGCTGCCGCTATCACCTGGCTGCCGCTGAATGGTTGTCCGCCCAAAGCCGTGAGCGCGCCTCCGAATACGCCGCGCTGGTGGCCGGGCATTTCGAATCCGCCGAAGACTGGAATCGGGCTGCGTTGTGGTATGGGCAGGCTGGCAAGCAGGCTTATGAGGCGTATGAATCCAATGCGGCTTGCGTGTATTATCGGAAAGCCCTGCAATTTACCCGCCAGGCGAACATTCCTGCCGCAGAACGGTTGGATTGGCATGAATTTTTAGGAAAATCGCTTTTCACGCTGGCGCGTTATGAGGAAGCCTTGAATGCTTACCAGGAAATGCGCGCCATCGCCGACACCGCCGCCAGCGTGGATGGCTGGGCGCGCGCCTGGTATAACATTGCTTATGTTCACGACCATGTTGGCAATAACACGCTCTCCCTCGAGAGCGCCGAAAACGCCCTGCGCCTGGCCGATAAGGGCGCGAAGCCCGATTTGCTCATTCGCGCGGTGTATGGCAAAGGCTGGGCGCTCTATCGCCTGGGCGATGCAAACAGCGCCATCCACCTGGGCGAACTGGCCCTGCGGATGGCGCGTAACCTGGAAAACCAGGTCGCCTCGCAGCGTGAAATGGCGCAGGCCTGCCAGTTGCTTGGCGCGGCGTATGAATTGCGCGGCGAACTGGAAAAATCGTCCCAATACGAACAGCGCGCCCTCGACCTGTTTCGTGGGCTGCGCGACCGGCGCGGCGAGGCCGCCATGCTCAATAACCAGGGCGTCGGCGCTTTCGTGCGCGGTGATTACCAGGCGGCGATTGCCCGCTACGAGGAAGCCCTGCGCGTGGCGCGTGAGATTGGCTCACAGGACAGGATTGCCATGTTTCTCAGCAACCTGGGCGGGGCGCGGGCGGGGTTGGGCGAGTTTGCCGCTGCCGAATCCGATGCCCGTCAGTCCATCGAGCGCGTTGGCGGAGGGATGACCCACTTCCTGCCGCTGACTTATGTTTTCCTGGCCGAGGCCCTGCTGGGACAGGAAAAGTGCGAGGAAGCCTGCGAAGCCGCCCAGACCGGTTTGCGGCTGGCGCAAGAGTCCAGCCAGCCAGATGTCGTCTCATCGGCCTATCGCGTGTTGGGCAACTGTGCCGCGATGCGTCTCAAGCACGGCCAGCCGTTCCCAGAAGAATTCCAGCCGGAGACGTGCTACCGCGAGAGTATCCGCATTGCGGATGGCATTGGCTCCGAAGTGGATAAGGCCCGTACCCTGCGCGACTGGGCCGCCACCGAAAGCGCGCGCGGCAGCCTGGAGCGCGCCGCAGCCCTGTGCGCCGAAGCCCTATCCCTATTCAAGAAATTGGGCATGGATTTAGAAGTACAACGAATGGAGAAAAAATGACCGATTTGCGTAAATATGCTTCGCAGACCACTTTCCGAATCGTAGCGGGGGCGCTGCTCATGTTATTTACTGTCGGCGTCGGGCTGATTTGGGTCATCTACGGCTTCAGCGCAGCGGTGATGGGCCTCTTGTGTCTGCTCGGCGCGTTGCTGCCGATTGGCCTGGTCTGGCTCTCGTTGTTTGGGCTGGATAAACTGGTCAATAAACTCAATAAGGATTAGAAATTTGGAATTCGTTTGATTGGTGTAGATTAGTGGATAAACCATCAATGAAACCCCACGCCACCCTCCTGGCCTTCGAAGATTGGACCCTGCGCATCCTGCCCTCGCGCAGCAAGCGCATCCTGCTCATGTTGCACGGCTGGACCGGCGACGAGAACTCGATGTGGGTCTTTGCCCGCAATTTCCCGGATGATTATTACATCATCGCCCCGCGCGCTCCGCATCCAGCCCCAGAAACCGGCTACTCGTGGCGCGCGCCAGCCCCGCGCGGCAGCTGGCCGACCATCGAACTGATGCGGCCTTCCGCTGAGTCGCTCATCGACCTGCTGGATGCCTTCGCCCGCGCCTATGACCTGGATTCGTCAACGGTCGATGTCATCGGATTTAGCCAGGGCGCGGCCATGACGTTTACCCTGGGCTGGCTCTACCCAGGCCGCGTGCGCAAGATGGGAATCCTGGCGGGGTTTGCCCCTGAAGGCGCGGAAGAGTCCCTCCAGCCGGGTTCTTTGAGTGGTAAACACGCTTTTGTCGCGCATGGCACTCACGACCAGATGGTTCCCGCTGCCCAGGCGCGGCGCGCTATCCAACTGCTGGAAAGCGCCGGGGCAAGCGTCACCTATTGCGAGAGCGAAGTCGGCCACAAACTCAGCGCCGGCTGCCTGGGCGCATTGGAGACGTATTTGCGCGGTTAAGGACGACTGCCATCGCAGCAATGTTGTACTTCGAAGGCAATTTCTGCATGGCGAGCCGGTTTCTGTACGATGGCAAATACATTCCGAACAGGCTGAACAAGAGCCGTTTCAATTTCCCCAGCCACCCCACGCCCCTTATGGAACTTCTCCTTTTCTCCCTCCGCTCGACCCCTGAATACCAGTCCTTCCTGAAACAGTTACAGGACGCCCAGCCGCTGCCCGGTCTCGGATTGCCGCGCGCGGCGCGATTGGCGCTGCTGGCGGCCTTACACGCTGATTTACAGCGTCCGATTTTGCTGCTGACCGACCGGGCCGACCATGCCCTGGCCCTGTACGACGAACTGGCCTTTTGGCTGCCTTCGGCGGCGCGTTTCCTGTTTTCGGAGCCGAATCCGCTCTTTTACGAGGACGCAGCCTGGGGCAACACCATCCGCCGCGAGCGTTTGCAGGCCCTGACGGCCCTGGCCGTCTATCACCTGCCGTTTGCCGAGAAGCCCTCCACCCCACCGGTGATTATCGCCTCGGCGCGGGCCGTCATGACGCGCACCCTGCCGCGCCGCGACTTCCTCAAAGCCAGCAGGCGTCTCGCGGTCGGGCAGGAAATCCAGCCGGATGCGCTCATCCGCCAATGGGCCTCGATTGGCTGCCAGGCAACCGAAATCGTCGTCGAGCCGGGGCAATTCTCCCGGCGCGGCGGGATTCTCGACATCTGGGTCGCCTCCGAGCCGCTCCCGGTCCGCCTCGACTTTTTCGGCGACGAAATCGACACCCTCCGGCGCTTCGACCCCGCTTCGCAGCGCACGGTGGCGAAGTTGGAATCGGTTTTGGTGACGCCAGCCAGGGAATACTTAATCGATCCTTCGAACCTCGAACCTCGAGTATCGAATATCGAGTCCTCGAATCCTAGAATATCGGATTCCGAACCCTCCGAATTCCACATCCCGCTCCTGCACCCGTTTCCTGCCAGCATCCTGGATTACCTCCCCGCCCGCAGCCTGGTGCTGGTCGATGACCTGTCGCTGGCGGAAGCGATGGCCAGCGAGGTGGAGGAGCAGGCGCTCAAACTGCGGCAGGAGTCGATTGACGAAGGCACCCTGCCAGCCGATTTCCCCCTCCCTTACCTGACCTGGGCCGAGTTGCTGGATGCGGTGCAGGGCCATCCCTGGGTCGAGATGGGACATGGGGATAGTCATCCGTTACCAGAGGGCAGTATCCAGCTGCGGGATATTTTTGGGCATGACCAGAGATTTGGGGGCAGATTAAAGCCGTTTGTAGAGTACCTGGCCGGGCTGGCCGGGCAGGGCGATGCCGTTTTGGTCGCCACCCGCCAGCGGGAGCGTTTGCAGGAACTCTGGCGGGAGCATCAGGAGACCGCTGACGAGAGACCGCAGACTGACGAATCCGTTGTCCGTCGTCCATCGTCCGCCGTCGAATTCCTCGACGCTTCGCTCTCTGAAGGCTTTGTGTTGCGCGTAGCCACTGCGGGGGACGCAGATAAACATACATTAAATGACCCGGAGCAGGGGATACCTGCTGGCGAACATGCTCCTGCTGAATTACCAATTACCAATTACCAATATCTCCACCTGATTACCGATTCCGAAATCTTTGGCTGGGAACGCCCGGTTGCGCGCGCGCGCCAAAGGCAGGCTGCCGAAGCCCCTGAATCGGCCTACGGCGACCTGCGCGCGGGCGACTACGTGGTGCATGTCGATTATGGCATTGGGCGCTTCATCGGGCTGGTGCGGCGCGTTCTGGAGGGGCATGAGCGCGAATTTTTGGCGGTGGAGTACGACGGTGGGGCGCAGGTCTTTGTGCCGGTCTTCCAGGCCGACCGACTGACCCGTTACATCGGCGCGGAAGGCGCGCCGAATGTCACCCGCCTGGGGACGCAGGAGTGGCCGCACGCCAAGGCCAGCGTCAAGGAAGCGGTGCAAAAGGTGGCCGAAGAACTGCTGGAACTGTACGCCAAACGCCAGACGGTCAGCGGCTATGCGTTTGGGCCGGACAGTTCCTGGCAAAAGGAATTGGAGGACAGTTTCCCATACATCGAAACACCCGACCAGGCGGCGGCGATTGCGGCCATCAAGCGCGATATGGAGCGTCCGCGCCCGATGGACCGCCTGCTGTGCGGCGACGTGGGCTACGGCAAGACCGAAGTGGCCCTGCGGGCGGCCTTCAAGGCTGTTCAGGACGGCAAGCAGGTGGCGGTGCTGGTGCCGACCACCGTCCTGGCCCAGCAGCATTACGAGACCTTCCAGCAGCGACTGGCGGCTTATCCGGTCAACGTCGAGATGCTCTCGCGCTTCCGCTCGCCGCGCGAGCAGACCGAAATTATCCGCAAGCTGCTGCTCGGTCAGGTGGACATCCTGATTGGCACGCACCGCCTGATTTCACAGGATGTCGAGTTCAAAGATTTGGGCCTGGTCATTATCGACGAGGAACAGCGCTTTGGCGTGACCCACAAGGAACACCTGAAAAGACTGCGCACCGAAGTGGATGTGTTGACCCTGACGGCCACGCCCATCCCGCGCACGCTCTACATGGCCCTGACCGGGGTGCGCGACATCTCGAACTTGAACACCCCGCCCGAAGAGCGCCTGCCGATTATCACGCACGTCGGGCCGTATTCGCCCAAACTGGCGCGCCAGGCTATCCTGCGCGAACTGGAGCGCGGCGGCCAGGTCTTTTTCGTCCACAATCGCGTCCAGACTATCCAGGCCATGAAGATGCACCTGGAGCAGCTCGTTCCCCAGGCGCGGATAGGCGTCGGGCACGGCCAGATGGACGAGGGTCAACTCTCGAAAGTCATGCACGACTTTACCGATGGCAAAATCGACATCCTGCTCTCGACTACTATTATCGAGAGCGGCCTCGATATTCCGAACGCCAACACGCTGATTGTCGACCGGGCCGACACCTTTGGCCTGGCGCAACTGTACCAGCTGCGCGGACGGGTGGGACGCGGCGCGGCGCGGGCCTACGCCTACTTTTTCCGCCACCGCAAACTGATGCCGACCGCCGAGGGCCAGGAGCGGCTGGAAGTTATCGCCGAGAACACCCAGTTGGGCGCGGGCTATTCCATCGCCATGCGCGACCTGGAGATTCGCGGGGCGGGCGAACTGCTCGGCCACAAGCAGAGCGGCCAGATTGCGGCGGTTGGTTTCCATCTTTATACGCGCATGTTGGCTGCCGAAGTCAAGAAGTTGAAGACTGCGGGTTCGATGTTGAATATCCTGCCGGCCGGGGCAGAGGATGCCGCCTTCAGCGTTCAACTTTCCGATTTCGAGCGGGAACTCAAAGAGCCGGTCACGGTTGATTTGCCGTTGGCGATAGGCATTCCCGCCTCCTACATCCATAACCAGGATTTACGCCTGCGCCTGTACCGCCGCATCGCCGCCCTGCGCGAGGAACACGAACTCGAACCGTTGGCGGCCGAATTTACCGACCGCTTCGGAAAACTCCCCGCGATGTTCGAGAACCTGTTCTACCAGATGCGCGTCAAACTGCGCGCCGACGCCGCCGGGCTGGCCTCGGTCGGCGTGGAGAACGGCCAGATTGTGCTGCGTTACCCGACCCTGAGCGAGAACATGGCCCAGCGAGTGCTCTCTGATCCCTCGTTCCTCGGGACAAGTCTGGGTTCCGGCGTGCGCGGCGGCAAAAATGCCTACTGGTGCAATTTCCTGAAAGACGACGACTGGCAGGAGCGCCTGCTGGAAGTGCTGGACCGGCTCAACAAACGGGTCGTCGATGTCGTTGCGGACGGGAAATTTTTACCGGGGTAAAATTGCGCAGTGTCGGGACGGCTTGGAATCAAACCCCACTTGACAATCTCTTACGGGCTTGCTATACTAATAAAGGTATTATACCTATGAAATAATACGCAAGGAGCGACTGTCATCATGGCCGAACTCGATCACCTGTTGACCCATTGGGAAAGCGTATACAAAAAAGGGCTGCTTACCTTCTGGCTGCTGTTGCTGCTGGACGAAAAGCCATGTTATCCCTATGAAATGAGCGCCGAAGTCCTGCGCATCAGCCAGGGGGCGTTGAGCGCCGACGACAACAGCGTCTACCGCGCTGTCAGCCGCTTCGAGGATATGGGTTTGGTCGCCAGCGAGTCGGTCGAATCCAGGCTGGGCCCGCCGCGTAAATACTACCGTCTGACGGATGTTGGCCGCGCGTTGCTGCGCCGTTTCATTGAGCGTAACATCTTGATTTTTCAGCATCCCGATGTGGCGGAGCGTATCCGCCAGGTTTTGCACAATGGAGAAACTGATGAGCAATAAAGTACCCCTTTCCATTTCCACAGAGCAACTTGAAGCCCGGCTTTTGCGCTGGGAAAGGTGGCTCTACCTCCTGCTCGGCGCGGCGGTCATCATGCTGGTTCAGGGTTTCATCACCCACTATGAAAATACCCGATTGACCGGCCTGTTTTTTTCACTGGAAGCGCAGGGGCTGGATATCTGGCAGTTCATGTCGCAGTATTCCTACCAGTGGCTGCCGATGTACGTCTTGCCGTGGCAGCTCGTTCTCTGGCTGGTTGTCGAAGTGGCCGCGCTCGTCCCGGCTGTTATTTTGGGACTGCACTCGCATTGGCGCAAGGCGGCGCTTGCCAAACGCCTCAATCTGGTTGGCGGCTTTCTTCTCGTCGGCTGGCTCAACCTGTTGGCCCTGGGCACAGCCAACCTGCTCAACGTAAGCGATGCCTATAATGTGCTGGTCATCCTATATTTGCTGGCGCTGGGCGGCGGCTACTGGGGCTTGAAACGGCGGCAGGAACGAGCGGAGGAAGTGTTTCCGTGAGAAATAAATGGTTCATGATTTAGTTTCCTCCCCCAAATTCCAAAGAGTGGAACTTGGGGGAGGCTGGGTAAGGGTTATTTGATGACCGGCACCATGGCTGCGGCGGAGTATTCCAACTCGCGCTCGAACTTGAACTGCTGGGTGTACAGGCGGTAGTAATGCCCGCGCTGGCGCAGGAGTTCGGCGTGGGTTCCCATCTCGGCGATGCGGCCTTCTTCTATGACGATGATGCGGTCGGCGCGCTTGATGGTGCTGAGGCGGTGGGCGATGACGAAGGACGTGCGGCCTGCCATCAGGCGCTCCATGCCCTTCTGGATGAGGGCCTCGGTCAACGTATCCACGCTGGAGGTGGCTTCATCCATGATGAAGAGTTCCGGCTTGGCCAGCACGGCGCGCGCCAGGCTGATGAGCTGTTTCTGACCGACCGAGAGCAGGTTGCCGCCCTCGCCGACGTTCTGCTCGTAGCCTTTTTCGAGCGCGGTGATGAAGTCGTGCGCCCCGGCAATTTTCGCCGCTTCTTCCACTTCGGCGTCGGATGCGCCCAGGCGTCCGTAGCGGATGTTCTCGCGCACGGTTCCGCTGAACAGGTGCGGGGTTTGCAGCACGATGCCGATTTTGTTGTGAATGCTGTGCAGGGTGTACTCGGTGTAATCACGTCCGTTGATGCGGATTTCGCCTTCGCGCGGTTCGTAAAAGCGGCACAGCAGGTTGACGATGGTCGATTTGCCGCCGCCGGTCGGGCCGACGATGGCGATGGTCTCGCCGGCCTTCACCTGGAGGGTGAAATCGGTCAGGACGGGCTTGCGGTCTTCGTAGTAGAAACTGACATGGTCGAAGACGATGTCGCCGAGCAGGGTTTCGGCATCCGCCGCGCCGGGTTTGTTGTGGACTTCCGGCTCACTGTCGAGCAGTTTGAAAATGCGCTCGGCCGAGGCGATGGAGTGCTGCATTTCGGCGTAGACGCGCGCCAGGTCTTGAATCGGCCACATGATGAAGGTCAGGTACGAGACGAAGGCGTGGATACCGCCGATGGTCAGCAGCCCGGCGGTGGCCTGGAAGCCGCCATACCAGACGATGACGCCCAGCGCGATGGCGGAAATCACCTGCACGGTCGGCAGGAAGAGCGCTGAGAGCCAGGCCGCCCGGTACGAGGCGCGGTACATGTTATCGGTCAGTCCCTGGAACTCTTTCAGGTTTTCGTCCTCGCGGCCCAGCGCCTTGACCACCCGCACGCCCTGGATGTTCTCGTTGTACGCGCCTGTGATTTTGCTGTTGGCGCGCCGCGAAGCGCGAAATTCCACCAGGATTTTCTTGCGGAATTGCACGGCGATGAAGAGCAGGATTGGCACGATGGCAAAGACGACCAGCGCCAGCTGCCAATTGATGATGAGCATGAAGAAAGCAGCGGTGGTGATGTTCATGAAGGCCCAGGTCACATCCACCAGGCCCCAGGTCATCAGGTCGGCCACGCGCCCCGAGTCGGAGGTCACGCGCGCCATCAGGCGTCCGACCGCGTTTTGGGCGTAGTACGACAGCGACAGGTCTTGCAGGCGCGCGAACATCATCTTGCGCAGGTCGTACTGGATGCGCTCGCCCAGCACCCCGGCCAGGTAAATAAACGCGAACACCAGCCCGGCCTGGACAATTTGCAGGACGCCGTAGTAGATTGCCAGCCGGTAGAGCGTGGCGCGGTCGCCCATCATCATCCCGTCGTCAATCATGTGCTTGTTGATGTAAGTAAAGAGCGAGTCCAGGCCAGATGTCAGGCCGATGGTGATGACAAAGCCCACCACCCACATCCAATGCGGTTTGAGCAGGCCCAGGATGCGCCGGAAGGTCGCCCCGGTCAGGGGACTGGTATGTTCTTCTTCTTCGAGTTCGTAGATTTCTTCAGACATGGATTATTCTCCATAAAAAAGATGAAGGATGAAAGATGAAGGATGAATGTTCACGCATCACCTTTCTTCTTCGGCTTGTTATTCGTTCGCGCTTTGATTTTTGTTTCTCTACCGGACAAAACAATCTAAACTGTAATTCATATCTTATTCTTGTCATTTCGAGCCGCGCAGCGGGGAGAAATCTTGCGCACTGGGAGAAGATTTCTCGCTGTCGCTCG
>DAOTZM010000181.1:0-12405 GCA_034434035.1 Anaerolineales bacterium | reverse complement strand
CCATGAACCCTGGCTGCGGCCCTGATTTTTTCCAATTGCTCCGGCGTTGGCGCGGTGACGCGGGCGATGTCCTCGCGGCGCGGCCCGGTGAGGAGCGTCACGCCGCTTTGAAGCGCGGATTCGAAATCGGGCATGGGTTCGCCCGGATTCCAGATGACGTGCTGGTCGGCCTTTTCGGTCTGCCGGGCCGCCAGGTGCGTAGAAGTCGTCACCAGCGCCGGGGCCAATTCCCGCGCCGCCATAAAGACCGCCGAAGTCTTCCCCCCGCCACCCACGAAGGCAACAACATTGCTTGCTAATATGCGCAAGGCAAATGAAAGGTTCATTGGCCTCCGCCACGACAGGCCCTTACCGTGTGACCTTGGGCCAATCCATCAGCGTTACCTCGGCCAGCAGGCGGGCGTTTACGCTTTTCTCCAGCCGCTCGATGGCCTGCTCACATTGCCCGGTGAGACTGCGCGCCTCAGCCAGGGAAAGCCGCTCGCCCAGCCGCGCCACGTCCTCGGCCCGGTCGAGATTGGTCAGCGGCGATTCGCTCCCCGCCGCGCGCAGCAGCACATCGCGCCAGAACGACAGCCAGATGAACAACGCCTGCCGGAAGGTATCTTTGTCTTTCGCCAGTTTCTCAGCATACGCAAAGCGCGCCCGGCGCGAGGAGCCCAGCAGCTCCCGCAAATCGTCCAGTTTCTCAGCGCGGAAGACCAGCGCCTTTTCATCCGCCGCCAGCCGCAGGGCGTAACCGGGCCGCCCGCCCGAAAGATGCCCCAGCAGGCGCGCCTTTTCGGCTTCCACGCCTTGCGAGGCCAGGAACTCCGTCACCGCCGCCGCCGTTGCCGGGCGCAGGCGAATCACCTCGCAGCGTGAAACAATCGTCGGCAGGAGTTGTTCGGCGTTATCGGCGGTCAGCAGCAACAGGGCGTGGGCCGGGGCCTCCTCCAGCGTTTTGAGCAGCGCGTTCTGCGCGTTGGCGTTGGCTTCCTCGAAACGCAGGAAAAGCACAATTTTGAAGGGGGAGGCGTAGGGTTTCAGCGACAGGAACTTCGTCACCTCCCGAACCTGTTCGACCTTGAGCGTTCCGCCCTCGGCTTCAGCCTGCGTGACCATTAAATCGATATGCTGCCCGGCCTCGATTTGTTTGCATGCCCGGCAGGTTCGGCACGGAACCCCCGGCGCGCTCGGCGTCTGACACTGGATGGCCTGCGCCAGGCGGATTGCCAGCGAGCGGCGTCCGACGCCCGAAGGGCCGGTTAGCAGGTAAGCGTGCCGCAGCGCGTCGTGTTGGACGTGCTGTCGCAGCATGTCCACTGCCCAATCGTGACCGAAACTATCCCAGGGGTTCATAGTGCCTTTCTGGAGTCAAACGTCTCCCAACGTTTGCGAAAATCAGGAGATTTTCGACTCCACTGTTCCCGATGGTTGCGAAAATCGGGAGATTTTCGGCTCCGTTATTCCTGCCCGGCCTTTAGCCGCAGGTAGGAATCATATCGTTCCCGCCGCACCCGCCCATCTTGCACCGCTTCCAGCACGGCGCAGCCCGGTTCGTGGGTGTGCGCGCAGTCGCTGAACTGGCATTCGGCCACCAGGTTGCGCAATTCGGGGAAATAGGCGTCGATTTCTTCGGGTTCGGTGTCCCACAACGCCAGCGACTTCCAACCGGGCGCGTCGGCCACCCAGCCGCCGGCCTCCAGCCGGTGCAGTTGACGGAAGTTGGTGGTGTGGGTTCCCTTTTTCATAAAATTGGAGACTTCGCCCACCGCGATTCCCAGCCCGGGCTGGATGGCGTTCATCAGGCTCGATTTGCCCACCCCCGAAGGCCCGGCCAGCGCCGAGAGTTTGGATTGCAGCGCCTCGCGCAGTTCCTCCAGCCCCAGGTTTTGCTTGACCGATGTATAAATCACCCGGTAGCCGAGCGGGGGGTATAGCCCGAACAATTCCCGCGCCGCGTCCAGGCCAACCAAATCGACTTTGTTTGCCACGATGACCGCCGGAATCTCTTGCTTTTCGGCAATGACCAGGAAGCGGTCTAACATGCGCAGTTTTGGGGTTGGGCGCGCGCAGGCAAAGACGAACACGGCCTGGTCGGGGTTGGCCAGTAAGACCTGGCGGTACTCCCCTTGCGGGCGCGGGTCGAGCCGCACGATTTCTGATTTGCGCGGCAGGATGTCGTCGATGACGCCGCTGCTGTCGGGCAGGAGCGTGAATGCAACGGTATCGCCGACCGCGGCGATGTCGCCCTCGCGCCGGCCTTGTTTCAGGCGTCCACGCAGCTGGCAGGTGACAGCCGGGTCTGAATCTGCGCCCAGGACGCTGAAAAAGCCCGATTGGGCGCGAATGATGAGGCCGGTGCGATGTTGGGGGTCGGTCATCCCGCCTATTTTACCCTCGAACCGAAAATTGTCCCGAAGGTTTTGAGCCTTCGGGACGATTCGAATCTACGGATTCTGGCGCGCTTCCATGGTGGCCGTTCCCTCGAAGCCAAAGGGCGTGGGCGTGCGGGTGATGCCAAAGCTCGATTCCCACCAGAATACGCTGCGCGGCTGGCCGGTGAAGTAGATTTCGACGATGCGCCGGAAGATGGGCGCGGCGTACTCGGAACCTTCGCCCATATTCTCGACCACAACCGCGATGGCAATATCGGGCAGGTCGGGGTTTTGGGCGTCGGTGTACCCGGCGAACCAGGAGTGCGGCAGGCCGGAGCCGGATTCGGCGGTGCCGGTCTTGCCATAGACGGGCGTTTGCATGTTACGGAAGCGGTGGACGGCGGTGCCGCGCGGGTGAATAATCACATTGCGCATGGCCTGTTGCAAGGCTGCCAGGCTTTCGGGTTTGAGCGGCAGGGTGCTCATGGCTTCGGGCTTGAACATCGTGACTTCCGCGCCATCCGGCCCGATGATTTTCTCGACCAGTTGCGGGCGATAGAGCGTGCCGCCGTTGCCGACGGCTGCCATGAAGCGCGCCACTTGCAGCGGCGTCACCAGCACGTCGCCCTGACCGATGGCCTGGTTGACGGCTTCCACTTCGCCGGCCGGGTTGGTGATGTTGCCCGCGCCTTCATCGATGACGCCGATGCCGGTCGGCTGGCCCAGCCCGAAGGCGCGCGACATATCGGCGATGGCCGTGACGCGTCCCTGGCGGTACAGGTCGAGGCCGATGTGCCAGAACCAGGGGTTGCACGAGCGCATCAGGCCTTCGCTGAGGGTGAGTTCGCCGGAGGGACGGGTGGCGCAGGTTCCGGTGGCGGCCAGTTCTTTCTGACAGCGTTCCCAGGTCCAATCGTAGCGGATTTTATCGGTCAGGCCGGTCCATTCGTAGCCGCATTCCAGTTTCAGGTCGGGCGTAAAGGTGCCGCTTTCGAGCGCAGCGGCAAAGGTGATGACTTTGAAAACCGAGCCGAGCGGCAGTTGGCCTTGCGCGGCGCGGTTGACCAGCGGACGGTTGTTGTCGTTGAAAAGGTTCTGGATGCCGTCGGGGCTGTTGGCGTTGTTCGGCTCGAAGACGTTCGGGTCGAATTTGGGCGAGGAAGCCATGGCCAGCACGCGCCCGGTGTCGCGTTCCATCACCACAATCGCCCCGCGGAAGCCCTCCAGGGCGCGCTGCACCTGCGCCTGGAAGTCGCGGTCGATGGTCAATTGCACATCGGAGGCTGGCTGGCTGGCCGCGCTGGCAAACTGGGTCAATGAACCATCGGGTTTGACGACGTACAGCGTGCCGCCGGTTTTGCCGGCCAGGTATTGCTCGCCCCATAGTTCGATTCCAGCCCGTCCCACCCGCGCTCCGGGCGAGGTGCCGTTGCGGATGTATTTATCGACTTCCTCCGCCGGCACGGTGGAGACGTAGCCGATGGTCTGCGGCGCGATGCCGTTGCCGTAGTAGAAACGGGCGGTGTAGGGGGTCAGCACCAGCCCGCCGATGTTCGAAAGGCGGCCCCAGCGGCGGTTGATTTCCTCGGCGGGGGCTTCGCCGACCGGGATGTACCAGTAGACATCGCGCCGGTTGTTGTAAATCGGCAAGACCTGGATAGGGTATAGCCCCAGGATGATGCCCAGTTCGCTCAACAGGGTTGGCTCCTGCTCCGGCAGGATGTTGGTCGGCACCAGGCCGATGGCATAGGCATCCGTTTGGGTGACGAAGGGCTGCACCTGCTTTTCGGCCCGCAGGGGTCGGTCGTAGATAACGCCGCGCGTCGGGGACTGGTAATCCATCGAAAGCCGGTTGCCGCCCGCCAGTTCGGGCAGGATGAGGCCATCCTCCCAGCGCACCCGCCAGAGGCCCGAAACCATCTGGAAGGATACTTCTATTTCGCGTTGGAACTCGCCGAACAGTTTCGTCTTGTAGGTGATGCGGAATCTGCCCTGTGAAGCCGAAGGCGAGAGCGCGCTGACCGACAGGATTTCATAGCCCAATTCGGTGAGCGTCAGCGCGTTCATGGCGCTGCGATATTTTTTGTCGAAGTCCTCCAGGCTGAGGGACTGCTGGCTTTCGGGGGTGAGCAGGCCGTACATGGAGGCGTAATCATCTGCTTTCCACGCTTCCAGGAAGCCGCGCAGCGTGCCGTCGGCCTCAGGCGCGGCGGTGACGTTGACGATGGGCGTGGGCAGGGTCTTGCCGGGGGGCGTTTCGCCTATCAAGCCGTTCCCGCCTGGCCCGGCGCACCCGGCCAGAACGGCCAGTGCCAGGAACAGGGCAAGGAGACGGGAGATGTTTCGGTTTTGATTCATTTCGTGTTCAACCTTTTCAATTGGCGTAAACATCCGATTTGCGCGGACAAGTCAAAGACTTATCCCACCTGACTCCAGCCGCAGCGGCGAGCGGCAATGATACGCCAATGTTGCCTGGCAATTGCCGGCCACATCGGCGCACGGTGGAAGTTCCAACCGCGCCAGCAGCCGCGCCAGGCTGCACAGCGGCAGCCCCATCACCGAAGCGTAGCAGCCTTCCATATTTGCTGCCGGCTGGAAGTCGGGATTTTGGATGCCGTAGGCCCCGGCTTTGTCCATTGGGTCGCCAGATTGGATGTAACGTTCGATTTCATCATCGCTGTAAGCGCGCATCGGCACATCGGTAACGACGACCTCGCTGAGCAGTTCGCCATCGCTCACACGCAGGGCGGCGATGCCGGTATAGACCTGGTGAGCGCGCCCGCGCAGCCTCGTCAGCATGGCGCGGGCTTCTTCGGCGTGGGCCGGTTTTCCCAGGATTTCGCCGTCGATGACGACGGTCGTATCCGCGCCGACGACGACCCCGCCCGAAAGGGAACGCGCTGCAATCGCGCATACTTTTTCACGCGCCAGCCGCTCCACGTAATCGCGGGACGATTCTCCCGCCCGCGCGGATTCGTCGATGCCGGCTGCATGCACGTCGAATGCCCAGCCGCCCAGCGCCAGCAGTTGGCGGCGGCGTGGGGAGTTGGAGGCGAGAATCAGGGTATCCATAGCAAACAGGGTCAGATTCTAACACACCCGCGCGGCAGGTCCCCGGGTTTACCGAGGGATGGTTTCGCTATGCTAACCGTCCTTTAATCAAATCTCAATCCAATCGTCCAATTTCCTTTTCCACCTCGGCCAGGATTTCCCCGCTTCGCACCAGGGCCTGCATGGTGTTGTGGTCGTTGTAGAGCGGGCGGTCGATGTCGAGATGGGCGACGCGGCGGCGGATGACTTGGCGGGCTTTTTGCGAACCCTTGCCGGGCGTAAATTCGCGGAAGTCGAGTGCCTGGGCAGCAGCCATGAACTCGATGCCCAGCACGCCATACGCATTATCGAGAATCTGGCCGTTCTTGATGGCGGTGTTCATGCCCATCGAGACGAAATCCTCCTGGTCGGCGGCGGCAGGGATGGACTGGATGCTGGCCGGGGCCGAGAGAATGCGCTGTTCTACGATGAGATGGTCGGCGGTGTATTGCGAGAGCATCAGCCCGGAGTAAAAGCCGGGGTTGTGCGCCAGGAAATCGGGCAGGCCCACGCTCAGGGCCGGGTTGGTCAGGCGGTTCATGCGCCGTTCCGACAGGACGCAGACCATCGTCATCGCCGCGCCCGCCATGTCCATCGGCAATGAGACTGGCGACCCCTGGAAATTTGCCCCGGTCAGGGTCAGGTTCTGTTCAGGGACGAAAATCGGGTTGTCGCCAACGCCGTTCAATTCGACTTCGACCTGCGAGCGGGCGTAGGCAATCGCATCACGCGCCGCGCCAATCACCTGCGGGGTGGAACGCATCGAGTAGGCATCCTGCACCTTGGTTTTCATCTTGCCGGTCGTCAGGTCGGAGCCTTCGATGACCTTGCGGATGTTGGCGGCCGACTGCATCGCGCCTTTGAACCCGCGCAGTTCATGGAGTTTGGCGTTGTAAGGCTTGAGATTGCCCAGCAGGGCCTCGATGCTCATTGCCGCGGCAATATCGGCCTGTTTCAGGAAGCGTTCCATATCGTAGATGTGGAGCGCGCTCATGGCGGTCAGCAGGTTCGAACCGTTGATGGCGGCCAGTCCGTCGCGGGCTTGCAGTCCCGGAATCGGAATCCCGGCCCGCTCCATCGCTTCCTTGCCTGGCAGTCTTTTCCCCTCGAACCAGGCTTCGCCCTCGCCCATCAAGAGCAGCGCGGCCTGGGCCATCGGCGCGAGGTCGCCGCACGCGCCCACCGAGCCTTTCTGGCAGACGACCGGCGTGACGCCCTTGTTGAGCATCTCCGCCATCGTCAGCGTGATTTCAGGCCGGCAGCCCGAATTGCCGTGCGCATGGACGTTGATGCGTCCCGCCAGCGCCGCGCGGACGTATTCGACCGGGGCGGGTTCGCCGATCCCGGCGGCGTGATTGTAGACCAGGTAACGCTGGAACTCGCGCACCTCGTCATCCGAGAGAAGATGTTCCGAAAATTCGCCGATTCCGGTGTTCGTGCCATACATGATTTCTTTTTTGACAAGTTTCTCCTCCAACATGGCGCGGCAGACCTGGATGCGCTCCAACGCTTCGGACGCGAGTTCCACTTTTTCGCCGAATCGGGCGATGGCAGCCAGTTTTTCGATGGTCAGGGATGAGCCGTCGAGGACGATGGTCATGAGTATCTCCTTGGGGTATTGGACGATGGACGACCGCAGCGCAGCAACCATCCATCGTCTGCGGTCAGATAAAAATATTGTACTCCGGTTAACAAATAGATGGTCAGTGCCAACAGGTATGCAAGATTTGTGCTGAACGTCAGGAAATGCCCCGGTTTGTGCCAGGAATTCTCAATATCGCTGAAACCGCCTCGATGCTTGCCGGACGTTCCCCAGTCAAGCGCGGGGTATAATTTCAAGCGTTATGCTTCAAATCACCGGGCTTGGGTATTCATGAGGCCCTTATGAACAGGTTTCCTGGCAGGAAAAGAGGCATCCGATGGACAAATTGCAACCGCCATTATTCCCCGACCAAATCGGGCAGGGTTTGAGCGCGTTGGACCGCTTTATCCTGAGGCTGGCCGGCAAGCCCCAAAACAGTTTTTTCTTTGTCTTACTGCTCATTTTTTTCGTGAACGGTTTTCGTTCCAGCGAGACGGATTATTTCCACCTGGCGCAATCCCCTTTTGAGCCATACTGGGGCGCGGCATACGTCCAGGATTCGATTTTCCTGCCCTTGAGCGCCTATTACCTGGGACTCAATCAATCGCAAATCCAGTTCGATATTTATACAGTTTGCGCGTTTATTTTGGCGCTGGTGGTCATTTATATTTTCGGGTACAGGAAGTTCAGGCCGGAACTTCCGCTTTTTTTAGGATTAACATTGGCAGCCAGCCCGGTCAGCCTGACCGCGTTTGCCTGGCCGGGCATGCCCGATTCCTTCACCGTGCTGTTTTCAGTGATAGCGGTCTTTTCGAATTCAATCCCCGTCCTGTTTTTCGCTGCGCTGTTGGGCGTTTCTAATCATCCCCAGTTCATGTTCATTGCCATAGCAATTGGCATTTTGCGCCTGGCTGCGCGCGAGAAAGACTTCAAGGTTATACATGCCGTTGCCCTTGCTCTGGGGACAATCGCTGGGGTTGGGCTTGTCCAGGCTTTTTTGTCTTACCATAAGATACATATAGAACCGAGTCGCATCCAGTTAATGTTTGCAGAGGAACTGTCGTTTTGGTTGGAGTCTAAAATCATCGAAGCGCCTTTAGGTCTTTTCTCACTCTACCGGGGATTGTGGTTTGTTTTGCCAGTCTGCTTTTTATACGGCTTTTCTCGCAATAAGCCCTATTACATCGTGTTCCTGGTTTTACAGTTTGCGGCCGCCGGGCTGACGCTCTTTGTGTTGGATACGACCCGCATCTTCAGCCTTCTGACCATTGGAACCATCCTGCACGGGATTGCCTTTACTTACAATTCCACAGAGGAAGAGTACCGTCAGTCCATGCGCTGGCTGCTGGCCGTCATTTTTATCGCAGCCACGTTCCTGCCGAACTATGTGATGATCATGGGGCAGATGTATACCTCGCCGACATCATTGATTCCTTATTTCATTTTCAGCCTGATGTTTGGGGGGTAGCCTCGAAAAGAAACATTCCGAAGGTTTATGGTAAACTGACCGCATGAACCCTTCCTCCCTGCATCGGACCAGCCGCTCCGGTTTTGTCGCCGTTATCGGACGCCCCAATGTGGGCAAGTCCACCCTCATCAATGCTTTCCTGGGCCAGAAAGTGGCGGCCGTCTCGCCCCGCGCCCAAACCACCCGCCGCCGCCAGATGGGCATCCTGACCACCGATGCTTACCAAATCGTCTTCGTGGATACGCCCGGCCTGCACCAGGCGCGTCACAAATTGGGTGAATACCTTAACCAGGAAGCCGAAGATGCCCTCAACGGGGTGGATGTCATTCTCTGGATGATAGATGCCTCGGTTGGCCCGCACGAAGAAGATAGACGAATCGCCGCTTTGTTGGCGCAGATGCGAAAACGCCCCCCGCTGGTTCTTGCCCTCAACAAAATTGACTTAATCCCCGCTGAACAGGTTCCCGTTAAAATCCAGGCCTGCGCCGAACTCGTTACCGGCGCCGAAATCTTCCCGATAAGCGCCACCGGCGGCGCGGGCCGAGCCGACCTGCTCCAGTTTCTCGTTGCCAGGCTGCCCGAACGCGAACCGGAGTTCGACGAGGAGCAGGTCACCGACTTCTATGAGCGCGAGATTGCCGCCGATTTAATCCGTGAGGCCTGCCTGCGCCACCTGCGCGAGGAGATTCCGCACGGGGTCAATATCCGCATCGATGAGTTCACCGAACGCGGTGAGCGGGGCGCGTACATCGCCGCGACCGTCTTCGTCGAGCGCGAATCGCATAAAGGGATTGTGATTGGCGAGGGCGGGGCCATGCTCAAGAAAATTGGCAGCGCGGCCCGGGCGGAGATTGAATCGATGAGCGGGCGCAAGGTCTTCCTCGAGTTGCGCGTCAAGGTCGAAAAAGACTGGCGCGACGACGAAAACATCCTGCGCCGCTTTGGTTACAAAATCGAGAAAAAGAAAAAGCGCAAGTAAAATATTCCAGATTCTGCTGTTCTTTGTGGCTGCTTCGATGTTCCCTCGCAATCCCCTTGCGGGCGCGCGAGCCGCCAAGAACGCCAGGTTTTCGACCTTTTTTGCGTCTTTGCGGCTTGGCGTGAACCTTTTTTCATTGCAGATTTCAGAGACCACAAAGTCCGTCAGAACCAGAAATATTCAGGTGACAGTCACTTTAGAATAGCCGGTTGGCGCGGCGGATGAGCGGCAGGGCAGGCGCGAGCAGGAAACCGGCAAAGGCGATCGCCGCCTGCGCGCTCCACAGGCTGACCACGCCCGCCAGCGGGGTGCAAAGGCAAAGATGAATATTGCCAGCGCGAGCGAACCGGTCAGCCAGGACATGCCCCTCGCAATCGAGGGCGCGTGACTGGAGTGGAGCCGTTTTTCCACCTGCTGCGTGACCACAATCGAGAGCAGCATTCCCACAGCGCGCATGATTCCAAAGAAAGCCACTTCATTCATTCCAAACAGCGAGGGCAGGGGGAAGGTATCGCCCAGGTATTTGACCCACAGGCGGTCCCAACCTTCCGAATACAGCCCCTATGATGAACCCCACCCCCAGCGCCGTCGTCAGCCCCGCGCCGCCCGCCAGGATGGGCAGGGCAACCGACAGGTTGCCAAGCGGGATGGTCATCAGCATCCCCACCAAGGCCCCGGCCAGGTGGAGTGACGCCGACCAGGGCGAGTTGCAGCCCACTCAGCCCGGCGATGGTCGCCACGAAAATCAGGCTGAAGAAGAGCGGGGTGAGAAAAGACAGAGCCAGGTAAAGCGGGTAAGCGGGGCGTTTGGGCATGTTGTTCGCAGCGGCGCAATCCCTTATTTCGCCTGGTCCCACACCACCAGGGGGGAGTCTTTACGCAGGTAAAAGGGCAGGCCGCCAATCGTCACCAATTCGTACTCGGCCAGGTAGGGTTCGGCGCTTTTGTAATCTTCTTCCCAGAGTTGCACAATCACATCCGGTTCCAGTTCCCCCACGGAGTAGGAGTAATCCCACTTCATGTGACCGGGACGCACATCTGCAATTCCGGCCAAACTGACGGGCGATTTGATACGCTGACGCGCAATCACTTGGTCGGTTTTGCCCAGCAGGTCGATGAAATAGCGGTCGGGGAGGTAATAAGGCACAGTTCCGGCGGCAGTAACGGCAATTTTTGCCCCCGGCTGCGTGATGTCTTCCAGAATCAGCGCAGTGCGGATGTATTTTTCATGCGATTCGATGTAAAACGGCTTGCGCTGTAACAGCCAGCGTTCGATGGAGCGGTAATCGGCAAGCAGGAAGTTGGCATTCCATAAGCTGAAACCGACCAGTACCAACGCGACGATGTGCGAGGCAATGATTTTCCAACCTTTTAGCCGCAAGCCGGTCTCGACAGCGTTTCGTAAGCTGGCAAGGGTCACGCCAAAGAGCGTAAACCAGAGTGGAAGGGCAATCGAAATGAAACGATTGGCTCCTCCGCGGTGTTCCCAGGCATCTCCCCCAACATAGGTGCTGTAGGCAGCCTGCCCGGCGAAGAGCAGCGCCAGCAGCCAGACGCTTTTATCTCGCCGGAAGAGGAACGCCGTCAATGGGAGCAGGAAAACAACCCAGTTCATCTGCCAGGCCAGTTCGAAGAGTACCCAAACCCCGCGCGCAATACGGATGATAGGGGAGAGTCCTGCCATCTTCAGTGTGTACGTATTGGGCAGCCATTCCCCATAATACCAGACGCGGAGCAGGGTTTGTCCGCCCAGGAAGAGCAGGAGCACGCTCACACCCCAGACAAGATGGCTTTTCCAGTTTGGCCGGTCAGTAAAAGCGAGGAAACCAAGTATCAGAACTGCCGGAACAGCCATGTCAATGCGGATGAGCGTGGAAAAACCGAGCAGCAGGTAGAGCCAATGCTTGTGGCGGGCGTGGTCAAGCGTCAGGGTCATCCAGGCCGAAAGGCTGAGCAGGAGCGTTAACAGGCTGACTTCCATCCCTAACAATCCCCAGACTGCCAACGGGCCATAAAAAGCAGTCATCACGAGCGCCGCGCTGAGGGCCAGCAGGTCATCGGTCAGGTGTTGGACGATTTTGTAGAGGACGATAAGATTCAAAGCCAGGAAGACCCCGCCGGAAACCTGCATCGCCAGGCTGATTTGCGGCCCGTTGAGAGGCAGCAGGTGCCAAAAAGCCATGAAAAAGACCCAAAGCGGGTTGGTAAACCCCTCGACGCGCTCACCGGCGTTCCAGACCAGGCCGTTGCCGTGTGCCAGGTTCCAGGCATACCGCATCGAGACCATGGCGTCATCGAACAGGTTGTAATAACGCGTACCTTCTATGACAAAACTGGTCGCCTGGATGTAGCGCGCGGCGTAAACGCCAAACCCAAGCAGGACAAAAATCAACAGGAAGATGGAAAAATAACGTGATACGAGGTTCATGGCTGAGTCTTATTGGGGGGTTTGGCGGGGAAAACGATTGCGATAGAGCGTCTGGTTGGGAACTGAAAGCATTTTCTCGATATCGAGCGGGAGGGCGATGAATTCAGCAACGCGTCTCACAAGCGATTCCGGCTCGACCAGCATCGCATTGTAACTGACGTACATGATTTCCATATTGGGCTGGCGCGCCAGCCAATATTTAATGGCAGACAGATGCTGTTCGAATTGGGCGCGCATTTCGGCATCTGTTACGCTTGTTGTTTCCTGGCGGTTTTTGAGCATTTTGTGCTGCGAGGCCAGCACTTCTGACAAGTCGCGCTCCATAAAGAGGACTTTGTATTGGTATTCACGTGGCAGGTATTCCAACAGGTTGGAGATAACTTTGGTGACCTTGCCTCCTGCTTGTACCACCCACTCGGTTTGGCCCTTGCTGAGTTGTTTGACTGGCTCGAATTCGAAATAGCCGTTGGGGTTGTCCTCATCCGCTGCGCGCAAGGC
>DAOTZM010000180.1:0-6940 GCA_034434035.1 Anaerolineales bacterium | reverse complement strand
AGCGGCGGCTGGACGACGGGCGCGGAAGCAGTCGAACGCATCGCGCTCGAAAACTCGCTCAACCCGCGCATCATCCTCGCCATCATCGAATGGGAGAGTCATTGGGTGCGCGGACAGCCCAAAAACCTGGCCGCCGGTGAATACCCGCTCGGCTACGTCGATTACCACTATCGCGGCCTGTTCCGCCAACTGATGTGGGCGGCTGGCACGCTTTCGGAGGGCTACTACGGCTGGCGCTCCGGCGCGCTGACCACGCTCACCTTCAGCGACGGCTCCAGCCTGCGCCTGAATCCGCATCTCAACGCCGGGACGGCCGCCATCCAGTACTATTTTGCCCAAACCCACACCCGCGCCGAATGGGAGCAAATCGTATCACCCACCGGCTTCGCGGCCCTGTATGCCGAGATGTTCGGCCCGACCTGGGAACGCGCCCGGGCTTTCGAGCCAACCCTGCCAACCGGCCTGCGCCAGCCCGAACTCAGCCTGCCCTTCGAACGCGGCAAAATCTGGGCCTTCACCGGCGGCCCGCACTCGGCCTGGGAAAAGCGCGGCGCGCTGGCCGCCCTCGACTTCGCGCCCGGTTCAGTCGTCGGCGGCTGCGCCAAATCCGACAACTGGGTGTTAGCGCCCGCCCCCGGCGTGGTGGCGCGCACCGGCGAGGGTGTCGTTATCCTCGACCTGGACGGCGACGGCGACGAGCGCACCGGCTGGGCGCTCCTCTTCCTCCATATCGCCGCGCAAGGCAAAGCCAAACCTGGCGCAGTGCTGGCCCAAGACGACAAAATCGGCTATCCCTCCTGCGAAGGCGGCGTTTCCACCGGCACGCATGTCCACATCGCCCGCAAATACAACGGCGAGTGGATTCTGGCCGACGGCCCGCTGCCCTTCGACCTGGATGGCTGGGTTTCGCGCAACGGCGCGGCCCCTTACAAAGGCAGCCTGACCAAAGGCGACAAGGTTATCCAGGCCAGTACCAGCGGTAGTTTCGAGACGCGTATCATTCGTGAAAAAAAGTAATTCGTGATTGGCAATTTGAAAACCATGCGTTTACGTTTGACAGGAATCTTCCTGATACTGAACATTCTCCTCGTCTCATGCGCCGCCGCGGCGGAACACCCCCCCCTGTCCGCAGGGCTTACGCCTGCCTCGCCGTTGAGCGAGGATTTCCCCACCCCGGCAGCGGACTTCACGCCCCTCCCCACCCGTCCGCCTTACGAACCCGGCCAACTGGTCGATTACACCGCCCAAACCGGCGACACGCTCCCGGCCCTGGCCGCGCGCTTCAACACCACGGAAGCCGAAATCCGCGCCGCCAACCCGGTCATCCCGCGCGACGCCACCACCCTGCCGCCCGGCTTCCCCATGAAAATTCCCATCTATTATAAAGCCCTGTGGGGAACGCCCTATCAAATCATCCCCGATAGCCTGTTCGTCAACGGCCCGGCCCAGGTCGGGTTCGACATCACCGCCTTTGTCAATTCCCAGCCCGGCTGGCTGAAAAACTACCGCGAACACATCGCCGACGGCCCGCGCAGCGGCGTGGAACTGGTGCAAATTGTTGCTGCCAATTTCAGCGTCAGCCCGCGCCTGCTGCTGGCCCTGCTCGAATACTATTCCGGCGCGTTGAGCAAACCCGAACAACCCGCCGATGCCGCTTATGTGTTGAATTACTACAACCCGGCCTATCGCGGCGTTTACCTGCAACTGATTTATGCCGCCAATACTCTCAACAATGGCTATTACGCCTGGCGGCGCGGCACGCTGCTGGAGTTCGAGACCCCCGATGGCCGCCTGTACCGCCCCGACCCCTGGCAGAACGCCGCCACCGTTGCCTTGCAGTACGCTTTCTCGCGCCTGCACTCCTCCCCACTCTTCGACCAGATGGCCGGCCCCGGCGGACTGGCTGAGACCTACGCCGTTTTATTTGGCGACCCCTGGCAAAACATTACGCCTCATCTTCCCGGTAGTTTGCAACAGCCCGCGCTCAGGCTGCCCTTCGAGAGCGGCAAACCCTGGAACTATACCGGCGGCCCGCACACCGGCTGGGGCAAGGGCGAGCCATACGCCGCCATCGACTTCGCCCCCGTCGGTGTTTCGGAGTGCAACGCCACCGGCGAATGGGTGACAGCCATGGCCGATGGAATCGTAGCGCGCTCTCAACCGGGCCAAATCATGTTCGACTTGGACGGCGACGGCGACGAGCGCACCGGCTGGGTGCTTTTTTACCTGCACCTCGCCACCGAGAACCGTCCCAGAGTCGGGATGACCTTCAAAGCGGGCGACCGCCTGGGTCATGCATCCTGCGAGGGCGGCGAATCGACCGGTACGCACATCCACATTGCCCGAAAATACAACGGCGAATGGATTCTGGCCGACAGCCCCATCCCCTTCGACATGGACGGCTGGGTCGTCCACAATGGCCCCGTCCCGTACAAAGGCACGCTGACCCGCTTTTCGCGCACCGTTATCGCATCCACCCAGTCCGAAGCCCAAAGCCTGATTAAGCGCGAGGAATAAACCAGCCAGAGTCCAAAGTCTCCGACTTTTGCGGAAATGTGGAAAATGCTTATACTATTCGTGCTAAAATAACGCTATGGATAAAGCCCCGAAAGCAAAACCCAATGGGGAAGCCCCCCGCCCCACCCATCCATCCTATCGTAAACACCGGCGCGATGTCACCCGCCAGATTCTATTGCCCATCATCCTGGCAACCCTGGTCGGGCTGGGATTCGCCGGCCTGGCCATCTACGGCGCAATCGGCAGCCAGGCAGGCGTCAGCCTGTGGGCAGATATTTCGCTCATCTGGCTCATCCTCCCGATGATGTTCCTGGCCCTGGTATTCCTGGGGCTGGTCGGCGGGATGGTCTACGGGCTGGCGAAATTGCTCGGCGTCGCGCCGCGCTATACCGGCCTGGCCCAGCACTACGCCCTGTGGCTGAACGCCGAAATCGTGCGTTGGACCGAAAAAATCATCCAACCGGTGCTCAGCCTGAAGGCCTGGCTCGGAATATTCTCGAACACCCCAACGGGTAAGCGTACCCTGACGGGCACACGACGTGAGGAATAATATGACCCCCAGAGAAGAAATCGAACTGCGCAAAAACACATCCAGCAAGACCCTGCTGACCGGCGCGCTGGTCGGCGCGGGCGCGGGACTGATTGCCGCCATGCTATTGCGCCGCCGCGCCGAAAAAAGCGGGCGCAGCAGTACCCTGACCATCACCGAAGGAATCAAACTCGGCCTGCTGGTCTTTGGCCTGTTCCGCGCCATCTCGGCGCTGGGAGATGACGACTAAACCGCCGCGCAAATCGAAAGACCGGGATTTTCCCGGTCTTTTTTACTGCTTATTTCGCAGTACCCTGTAACCCCGCATGACCACTGAAATCATCGCCCAAACCAGAACAACCCCTACACCCCCATCGCCCCGACCTCCGCCCGGTAATTCACGAAAGTCCGGCGTATTCGCTGATATCCAGGGAGATTTCGACATCATCCTTTACCCGCTCATAGAGCGCGTCGATACCCTGCATCTCGACTCGAAACGTGAGCGAACCGCCCGTTTCTGTGTCCTGCAACTCTGGTATTTTCCAGGCATCAACCCCATCGAGCAGGGCGCAAGGCGGCGCGTTCTCTTCGGAACAGGGTCTCACTTCCTGAGTCGATTTTGCAGATACCGTTCCAAATCGGGCGCGGGATGTTCATACTCCATCAGCATCAGCGGCGAGGAGATGATGAAATCAGCCGTGGCGCGGTTGGAGGCGGTGGGGAGATTGTACAGCACTGCCAGCCGCAGCAGGGCTTTGATATCCGGGTCGTGTGGCTGCTGCTCCAGCGGGTCCCAGAAAAAAATGAGGAAGTCGATCTCGCCCTCGCAAATCTTCGCCCCGATTTGCTGGTCGCCGCCCAGTGGGCCGCTCTTGAACTGCGTGATGGGCAGATCGAGTTCCCGTTCGAGCAGGCTGCCAGTCGTGCCGGTGCCAAACAGGTGATGCCGCGAGAGCGTGACGCGGTTGAAACGCGCCCATTCCAATAAATCCTGCTTTTTGTTGTCATGCGCCACCAGCGCAATCCGTTTCTTGACGCCGATGACGGGTTGTTGTGCAGTCATAATTACTCCTTAAAAACATCGTCCCGAAGGTTCTTCGGCATTTTTGACTGCTTCGAGCGACCTTCGGGACGTTCGTTTCAGGGTTGGGGCGTTCCTTCGGGCGCCACGCCCTGCCATGAGAAGACCCGTTGCAGCGAGTTGGCCCCGGCGCTGGTCCAAATCGGCTGGCCCTGGTCGTCGCTGCCCGTCTGCCGCACCGTGCTGACCCACCAGCGGAAAATGTGCGGACGCGCATCCCGCGGACGGAAGGAGACCGGCACGATGTACTTGGTATCCCTGACGTAATCGACCAGGCGGCGGCCCTCGCCCTCGGTCACGTCTTCGATGATGATGATGTACGATTCGTTTTCGCGCAGTGAGCCAATCGAAGCCCACTGGAGCGTGATACTGTCATTGGCCAGGGTGAACGAAGCGCCGTCCGGCGGCAGGAGCAGGTTGACCGCCGGGTAAGGCGGCGGAATGGTAGCGGTCGGCGTCGGCCCGGGCGTGGGCGCGCGCTCGCACAACGGCACAATCAGCCGCATCCCCAGGAAAACGGTGTCGGTGCTGAGGCTGTTGTACGACTTAATCGCATCCGGCGGCACGTTGTAATTGGTCGAAATGCTCGAGAGCGTGTCATTTTGCTGCACCGTGATAATGACTTTTTCGCAGGCGTCGATGGTGGCCCGGGCCGGTTCCAGCGTGGAAGTGGCGGCCGGCGGCGGGGTGGGGGTTGGGTACGGCACCTTGATTTTTTGCCCAGTCGACAGGAGGCATTGCGTCGAAAGGTTGTTCAGGATAAGGATGCTGTTAATCGATACCCCAAACTGCACCGCAATCGAGGTACAGGTATCGCCGGTTCCAACAGTGTATTCAAATGGCGGCAATGGCGTGTCGGTCGGGACGGGCGTATTGGTGACCTCGATGGTGGGCGTAAACGTAATTGTGGGGGACGGCGTGATGGTCGCAGTGGGGCCGCCCGCTTGCGCAGCAGGCAGACCGGCAGCCCCCGTCATGCGCATCACGGCAAAAACCAGCACAGCGCCGATGACCAGCAGAAGAACCAACAATCCGAGCGCGGCGGGCAGGCTCAGGGTAATCTCGGGCATCCGGCTGGCAGAGACCCCGGCGGGCTTCTTTGGCTCAATGGTCGGGCTTAATTCGGTGCCGCACACCAGGCAGCGCGCGGCGTTCTCTGCCAGCCGCGTACCGCAGGTCGGGCAGATTTTTGTGGATGGATTAGCAGTTTCAGGACTCATACAAAAAAGAATTATACCATCTTCGCTTTGATATAAGGTTTTACAGGCGCAGCCAGGTCAGCCTTCGAAAACCTTCGGGGCGCTTTCAACTGAAACAAAACACGCCTGTTTGATATAATCCCCCCGATGACCGACAACCTGCAACTCTACCAAACCATGCTCCTCATCCGGCGATTCGAGGAGCGCGCGTTGGCCGAATTTTCTACCGGCAAACTGTTCGGAACCACCCACGCTTACATCGGGCAGGAAGCCGACGCCGCTGCCATATTCTCCCTCACCCGGCCCGACGACATCGTCTGGAGCAACCATCGCTGTCATGGCCACTTCCTGGCTTACGGCGGTGACCCCTACCGCCTGGCCGCCGAGTTGATGGGAAAATCCACCGGCCTGGTGGGCGGGCGCGGCGGCAGCCAGCACATCCAATGGCGCAACTTCTACTCCAACGGCATCCAGGGCGGCTTCACGCCCATTGCCGCCGGCATGGCCCTGGCCGAAAAAGCCCAAAAAACCGGCAGCATCGTCCTGGCCTTCCTCGGCGACGGCACGCTGGGCGAAGGCGCGCTCTACGAAAGCCTCAACCTGGCCGCGCTTTGGCAACTGCCCGTCCTCTACGTCCTCGAAAACAACCGGATGGCGCAAACCACGCCTGTCGAACTGGCAATCGCCGGTTCGATAGCGGCGCGTTTCAAAGCCTTTGGAATCGAGACGTGGGAGGCGGCTTCGAGCGATGTCCTGACCCTCCAGCCGGTTGCCCGCGAAGCGCTTGACCACGCGCGGAACGGACTCCCCGCAGCCTTGATTCTGCACACAAACCGATTCTCCGCCCACAGCAAAGGCGACGACACCCGCCCCCGCGAGCTGGTTGCCAAACTCCGCGCCGAATGCGACCCGCTGGCGATTCACGCCCCGCGACTCTCCGCCGTTGAATTGTCGCAGGCCGAAACTGAAATCTCTGCCCTCATCGACGACGCCTTCACCCGCGCTGAAAAAGATAGTTTCCCAGTTTTGCAGTTTCCCGGTTCCCCGGTTCCGCCTGCCCAAGCGGATAACCGGATAACCGACCCGCCGGCGAACCGCCCAACCGTGCTGGAACGCCTCAACGCCGCCCTCCACACCGCCCTAGATACAGACCCGCGCATCTACGTCTTGGGCGAAGACATCCTCGACCCCTACGGCGGCGCCTTCAAAGTCACGCGCGGTCTTTCGACCCAACATCCCGACCGGGTGCTGACCACGCCCATCTCCGAAGCGGCCATCCTCGGCATTTCGAGCGGCCTGGCGTTGCGCGGGATGCGCCCGGTGGCCGAAGTCATGTTCGGCGATTTCGTCACGCTCACCGCCGACCAGTTGATTAATCACGCCGCCAAATTCCGCTGGATGTACAATGATAACGTGCGCGTGCCGCTCGTCCTGCGCGCGCCCATGGGCGGACGGCGCGGCTACGGGCCAACTCATTCCCAGTCGCTCGAAAAACTGTTCCTGGGCATTCCCGGCCTGAAGGTCGTCGCCCCCAACACCCTCGGCGATCCCGGCGAATTGCTCCTCGCCGCCATTGCCGACGACGACCCGGTCTTGTTCATCGAGCATAAAATC
>DAOTZM010000179.1:0-6405 GCA_034434035.1 Anaerolineales bacterium | reverse complement strand
GCGATGCTGGCCGGGCGTTTTGCCATCAACAGCAGCCTGCCCGGCGAGCGTGACCTGGCGGAGCAAATCGGCGTGACGCGCCCCACGCTGCGCGAGGCCCTTCAGCGCCTGGCGCGCGATGGCTGGCTCGACATCCAGCAGGGCAAGCCGACCCGCGTCCGCGATTACTGGCGCGAGGGCAGCCTGGCGGTGTTGGCGGCCCTCGCGCAGTCCGAGGTTCACCAACCGGCGGATTTTATCGCCCACCTGCTCGAAATCCGCCTGCTGCTTGGCCCGACATACGCGCGCCAGGCTTTCGAGGCTGCGGCAGCGGAGGTTGCTGCGCTGTTGGACGAATCTCAATCCCTGGCCGATACGCCCGCCGCCTTTGCCCGCTTCGACTGGAAATTGCACAGCCGCCTGACCCACCTGGCCGCCAATCCGGTGTTCCCGCTGCTGATGAACGGATTCGAGAAGTTGTACGTGCTGGTGGGTGAGCGTTACTTTTCTTTCGACGAGTGCCAGGCGCATTCGCGCGGGTTTTATGCCAGGCTGCAAACGTGCGCCCAAAACGGCGATTCCGCCCAGGCTGAGACCGTGATGCGCGAAACGATGCAAGCCAGCCTGGCATTGTGGCTGCGCCTGAATGAAAATTCAAAAATAGTACGCGGATGACACGGAAGGAGCGGACGAACACGGATTTTTTAAGGTTTTTCCGTGTCAGTCCGTCAAATCGTAACTACCTACCCTCACCCTGCCCTCTCCTAAAGGGAGAGGAAAACGGAAAGAAAAAGCGGATACTCTTGCCAAAAACGACAAAACTTTCTGGTTTTTCTCCCCTCTCCCACCGGGACTGCGAAGCGTGCCGAAGGCAAGGGGCCGGGTGTGAGGGCAGGTAAGCAGTCCGTCAAATCCGTGAAATCCGTGTACGAAAAAGGAAGGTCTTATGAAACGCTGGAATGGCTGGGGCAATGTTGCCACCGATTACCCGCTGCCCGCCCCGGCAGAAGCCTATCTCGTGGGAAAACTGGGCCGGCTGTCCCCGCTGCCGGATGCGGGGCTGGCGGAGGTTGTCCAATCTGTGCCAGAATCTCGGCTCCCGATGCACCGGCTGGTACAAACCGACTCCGAAATCCGCCTGCGCCACGCGCGCGGACAAAGCCTGCCCGATTGGGTGGCGCTGCGCTCCGGGCGGGTAGGGAACTTCCCAGATGGGGTCGCTTTCCCGGAATCCGAGTCGGATGTGGCGGAACTGCTTGGGTACGCGAAAAACGCCGGGGCCAGGGTCATCCCTTACGGCGGCGGGACGAGCGTGGTCGGGCATATCAATCCAGCCGGGGGCGATGCTCCCGTGTTGACTCTTTCGATGGAACGGATGAACCGCCTGCTGGCGCTGGATGAAACCAGCCGCCTGGCGACCTTCGAGGCGGGCGTGGCCGGGCCGCAGTTGGAGAGCCAACTCAACGAGTGCGGCTATACCCTCGGGCATTTCCCGCAATCCTTCGAATATTCCACCCTGGGCGGCTGGATTGTGACCCGCTCCAGCGGGCAGCAATCGCTGCGCTATGGGCGAATCGAACAGATGTTCGCCGGGGGGCGGATGGAAACCCCGCGCGGGCGGCTGGAACTGCCCGTTTTCCCGGCTTCCGCTGCCGGGCCGGACCTGCGGGAGATGGTGCTGGGGAGTGAAGGACGCCTGGGCGTGGTCACGCAGGCCACAGTGCGGGTGCGTCCCTGCCCGAAAACGGAATCCTTCCACGGCGTTTTTTTCCGCTCCTGGGAGCAGGGAACGGCCGTAGCGCGGAGCATTCTCCAAAACAATCTCCCCGTTTCGATGCTGCGCCTGAGCAACCCGCAGGAAACCGACACCACGCTTGTCCTGTCGGGCAAGGGCTGGGTGGAGGCGGCCAAACGCGGCCTGGGGCTGGCCGGCTACGGCGAGGCGCGCTGCCTGCTCATTTTCGGCGTGACCGAGGCCTCGGCGGGCGCGGTGGCGGCCATGTGCCGCAAATTCGGCGGGCTGGTGGTGGGGACGGTGGTCGGGCATACCTGGCAGAAGAGCCGCTTCCTTTCGCCGTACTTGCGCAACACGCTTTGGGAGCGCGGCGTGGCGATTGACGCGCTCGAAACGGCCCTGCCCTGGAGCCGCGTGGAGGCGGCCTCGGCGGCCATCCCGGCGGCGATTGTGGAGGCTTCGCAGGCGCGCGGCGAACAGGTTTTGGCCTTTGCGCACCTTTCGCACATCTACCGCGACGGGGCCAGCATGTACACCACCTGCCTGTTCCGGCGCGGGCCTGACCCCGATGAACTGCTGGAGCGCTGGGGCGCGATGAAAGCCGCCGCCAGCCGCGTCATCCAGGCGCGCGGCGGGACGATTAGCCACCAGCACGGAATCGGCACGGACCACGCGCCGTATCTGGCAAACGAAAAAGGCCTTCTGGGCATGGAAGCGATTCGCGCGGTCTGCCAGGCGTTCGACCCGGATAGCATGATGAATCCGGGGAAACTTGTCAGTTAAAGCAAAACCCGTACACGGATTGCACGGATTTTACGGAATGACACGGATAAACCCCAAAAAGGCATCTTCTCAAAAAAATGGGGAAACGTCCCGACACTTGCGCCTGCGCGACAAGTGCAGGTGAGGTTTGCTTGAAAAACCTGGTTGAGCCGTTCAAACCGCTCGGCTGAGCGCTCGCGGGACGGCGCTTCTCTCCCCAAAATATTGAGAAGATACGTAAAGTTGTTTTTTCGATAAAACATTCTGCCCGGAGGCGTTATGACGGCCAACTGCTTGTATGATACGTGGCTTCAACGGATTCGTGAACTACGACCGAACCAAAGAATCACTCAACTGCGCAATTTTGTCTGGTTGGTTATCTGAGCCGTTCGGTCTACCTGAGCCGCATCGCCGGGAAGATACCCGGTCGAGCAAAATTACAAAGCATCATCAAGCGTCTGAATCGTTTTCTCGACAACCCGGCCATCCGGGTTCGGGATTGGCAGAAACCAAACGCAGATGAGCAATATCGGCATATCACCCGCCATATTTCACCCGGCGATACGACCCCAACGCCCGCAGCATCAGCGCATACTCGCCCAGGTGGTCGAGCGCCTTGCCCACCTGCGGCTCATGCGCCGCGCCGACGAAATCGATATAAAACAAGTACTCCCAGGGCTGGCCCTGCAGCGGGCGCGATTCGATTTTCGTCAGGTCGATATCCCGCAGGGCGAACACGCTCAGGGCCTTGAACAGCGCGCCAGGCGCATTCTTCAGCGTGAACACAATCGAAGTCTTAGATTCGCCCTCAGGCCGGGTCGGCTGCGGCTGAATCGCCAGGAAACGGGTGTAATTTTCGGGGTTGTCCTCGATTCCTTCCTCCAGAATCTCCATCCCATACAACTCCGCCGCCCGGCGCGAGGCAATTGCCGCCACATCGCGCGCGCCGCTCTCCTTCAGCATTTTCACGCTCCCGGCCGTGTCATAGACCGCTTCGGTCTGCACGCCCAGCCCGCGCAAGTACCCAGCGCACTGGCCGAGGGCCTGCGGGTGGCTGATGACCTTTTTCACCTCGGCCTTCGTCACCACCCCCGGCGCAACAATCAGGCAATGCCGCACGCGCAAGAAATACTCGCCGACGATATACAGGTGATGACGGAGCAGCAGGTCATAATTCTGGTGGATACTGCCCGCCAGCGAATTTTCGATAGGGATAAGAGCCGCCTCCACCCTGCCGCCGGCCACCGTTTCGAAAACTTTATCGAAACTCTCGCAGGGTTCCGTTTCGACGGGACCAAAATACCCGAATACGGCCTGCTCGCTATAGGCGCCTGGTTCACCCTGAAAAGCGACCCGCATTTCAACCTCCTGCCTTTTCGGCCCACTCGAGGATGGCCCTGAACCCGGCTTCCACCTCCTTGTCCGAGGCAGCGATGGTCATGCGGACGAAACCCTCGCCTTGCGCCCCAAACGCCGAACCCGGCACCAGCCCCACCCCGGCCTCTTCCAAAATGCGCTCGCAGACTTCGAGCGAGGACATCTTGAGCGCGCGAACATCCAAAAAGAAGTAAAACGCGCCCCCGGAGGGCGTTGCCAGGATTTTTTCGCTCTCAAACTCTCTGGCTGCGCGCAAAACACAGTCGCGGCGGCGGGTGTATGCAGCGCGCATTTCGGCGGCGGATTGCTGCACGCCAGGGTCGCGCAAGGCAAAAGCGGCAGCCTTCTGCACGAAAGGCGCCACGCAGGTAATCGAGTTTTGCCCGGCTTTGACGGCGTTTTCGATGACCCGCGCCGGGGCGGCCAGATAACCGACCCGCCAGCCGGTCATGGCGTAGGTTTTCGAGAGGCTATGCACCAGCAGGGTGCGCTCCTTGGCGCCTGGAAAGGCCGCCGCCGAGGCCGGTTTTTCATCGTAATACAGGTTTTCGTACACTTCGTCGCTCACAACCCACAATCCATGAGCCGCGGCAAACTCTTGGAGTTTTTGCAGGTAAACGCGGGCGGGGTACATCCCGGTTGGGTTGGAGGGGTAATTGATAACGATAACCCGGCTGCGGGGCGTGAGGGCTTTTTCCCAATCTGCAAAAGAGGGCAGGAAATCGTTTTCTGCCGGGGCCGGGACGCGAACCACCTTCCCCCGCAGCATGGTCGCCATGTTGGCGTGCGTGGCCCAGGTTGGGTCGGGAATCAGCGCTTCGTCGCCGGGGTTCAAAATCGACTGCAGGGCGAGGTAGTAGGCATGAATCCCGCCATGCGTGACCAGGATTTCTGATTCAGGGTCGTACTCCAGCCCGTTATCGCGGGCAAGTTTCAGCGCGGCGGCCTGGCGCAGTTCGGGGGCGCCGGCGCTGGGGCCGTAGTGGGTTAATCCGGCTTGCAAGGCGCGCGTCGCCACCTCCACAATGGGCTGGGGCGTGGGAAAATCGGGATCGCCGACGTGCAGGGGGATGACCTGCTTCCCGGCGGCGCGCGCAGCCACAATCCGGTCGTTGAGGGCAACGGTAGCCGATTGGTGAATCTGTTCGAATTGTTGGTTTAAGTTCAAGTCGGTCTCTCCGGGAATAAATTCCGGCAATTATACCTCGTGGGCATTATATAACGCGCAACGGACAGCGTTGATGCGGATTTGCGCCTGTTTTTTCCTGACACGGTTCAATCATGAAGCAAAATCTGGAAAAAATGCCTGCCATTGCCAATTCATGAGATTACAAAGTCGCAAAGCATAGACAAGTTTTTTTCCTGCCGAACTTGATATAATAATTTGACTATCACGAAGAGTGAAAAAGTGTTGTTGCGCCGGGCATAATCGTAATACAATACATGTATCATGCGTTGTAAGGATGCTGTTATCCAGACCATCTCACTCGTCCATTAAAATTCAAATGGAGAACGGTGTAACTATGTTCAATGATGAAAACGTCGGAACGATTTTATACGTAGAAGACGACCCAAACAATCGAACCTTGATTCGCAGGATACTGGGAGCAGAAGGATACACTGTATACGAAGCGGCCAACGCGAGCATAGCGATGGAAACGCTCAAAAGCCTCAAGCCGGATTTGATTTTGATGGACATCAACATGCCCGACGTGGATGGTTACACCTTGACAGCAAAAATTCGCGCCCTCCCAGAAATGAGAGCTGTGCCTATCGTCGCCCTGACAGCCAACGTGATGAAGGGCGACAAGGAGCGCTCCTTGCAAGCTGGGTGTGATGGATACATCCAGAAACCTATCGACATCGACACAATTTCAGCCCAGGTACAACGATTCATGAAGAGATAAATCAATGAGCATAGACAACACTCCCCCGACCAACCCGATGGGTGAGCCAGGCCGCAAACCGGGCATCCCCAAAGATACGACCGTGCTGGTTGTCGAAGACAACGTTTCGAACTTCGTACTGATTGCGCGCTTGCTGGGCTTCATGGGCATCCACTGTGAATGGAAAACCTCCGGCTACGAAGTGGTCGAATACGCTGACACCCTTCCGCGGCTCGATTTGATTCTGATGGACATCCGCCTGCCTTACGAGGATGGCTATGGGGCAATGAAGAAGATTCGCCAATCTGAGCGGCTGAAATCTGTCCCGATTGTGGCTGTCACCGCCGAGGCCAGCCAGGAGCAAATGAACAAGGCCCAGGCGGCAGGTTTCAACGGCTTCCTGGGAAAACCGCTTGACCCGGACCGCTTCCCTGACCAGATACGAAGGATTTTGCACGGAGAGCCCGTTTGGGAAATCCCTTACGAAGAGTAGCAAATAAGCAGAGCGAGGGCTCCTCGAAGGGAAACTCTCGCTCTTTGTTTATTACCTTATTCTCTACCGGACAAAACAATCTAAACTGTAATTCATATCTTATTCTTGTCATTTCGAGCCGCGCAGCGGGGAGAAATCTTGCGCACTGGGAGAAGATTTCTCGCTGTCGCTCG
>DAOTZM010000178.1:0-3078 GCA_034434035.1 Anaerolineales bacterium | reverse complement strand
CGAGCGACAGCGAGAAATCTTCTCCCAGTGCGCAAGATTTCTCCCCGCTGCGCGGCTCGAAATGACAAGAATAAGATATGAATTACAGTTTAGATTGTTTTGTCCGGTAGAGAATTCTCATCATATTCATTTCGAGGTGTCTATGGACTCCATCTGCGTCTACTGCGGTTCATCCGATGACATTCATCCCGACTACAAACAGGCTGGCCGTTTGATGGGCCAGGTCCTGGCTGAACATGGCATCCGTTTAATCTTTGGCGGCGGCAAGACCGGTATCATGGGCGCAGTCGCCGATGGCGCGCTGGAAGCGGGCGGCGAGGTCATTGGCGTCATCGTCGAGAGCATGAACACCCCGGCCCTGGCGCATTTCGGCCTCACCCAGCTGGAGGCGACCCCCACCATTCACGAGCGCAAAGCCCGCATGTACGAATTGGCCGATGGCTACATTGCCCTGCCTGGCGGGTTTGGCACCTTCGACGAACTGTTCGAGACCATTACCTGGGGACAGATTGGCATCCACGAAAAGCCAATCGGCCTGCTCGACACGCGCGGATATTTCCAGCCGCTCATGGCCGCCATCGACCACGCCGAAAAGGAAGGCTTCATCTTTCCCGAACACCGCCGTATGATTTGCATGGCCGATTCTCCCAGGGATTTGCTGGCCTGCATGAAAAACCACCAGCACCCCAAGGATGCGGTGCGGCGCTGGATGCGCCAGGATCCCTGACGAGAACACAACAGGCTGCCGGTTGGCTGCCTGTTGCAGTATTATGGCGCAGGATTTGCGCTATCAGCGCAAATCATAGCAGCCTTTGGTTGCGGCCCGCAAAGCGGCTGCGCTATGGCACGCCTGTTCGATTGTCAATGTGCTATTCCCAGGTATGGTGTTCGTCTTCCCGTCCCTGGGCGCTGATATCCATCCGGGTTGGATAATTCCCGCCACACAAGGCCACATCGCCATAGTAAACTGGAATCGGCCTGGCAGCAGGGCGCTTTGGCCTCGCAGCGCGAATAATTGACCACCGCCGCAGGGCCGGGAAGGGTCATGGCGTTACCCCTGCCGGGTCGCTGGCTGTGAGGCTGAAATTACAACCTTTGCAGGGTACAGGCCTCCGCGCCTGGGCCGTAAAACGATTAAGATGGTTCGACCTGCATTGACTCCACCTGCGGCGCGGTCACGTCAGGGGTGGGCGAAACCGTTGCGGTAACGGTGGGAGTCAGTGTGGCAGCCGCGGTCGCTGTTGGGGTTGGCGTGGGCGTTGGCGCCGGGGAAAATGGGTCTGATAAAGCCATCCAGGCCAGGAGTATCACCGTGAGAAGCAATCCCAGCAGGGCCAGCAGGAGTTTCCCGGCCAGAGGAAAGCGAGAGACAGAGCGCGCCGGCCGCGCGGCAGGAAACAGCAATTCCAGGTTATGGCGGGTATAGGCCTCTCCCACATCATCGCCCAATTTTTGGCGCAAGTTGAGCGCGCGCCTGAATAACTCGTTGGCTTGTGAGATGTTTCCCAGCCCAGCCAGCCGCGCGCCGCTCTCGTGCAGCGCCCAGGCTTCGGCGGCGCGGTCACCCAGCCGGACCGCCGCGTGCAGGGCAAAATCCAGCACCCGGCCCCAGGTATCCCATAAACCGCGCAAGCACAGGAGGGGAGCAAGCGTTCGCGCCAGGGAAATCACATCGGCGAAACGCCCCGCGCGGACGGCCCAATCCAGCGCGCCCAGGAAATTCCCCAGTTCCCCAATGATAAATTCGTTTCCCCGCCCTGCGCCCTCCAGCAGGTACAGGACCAATTTGGGGAAAATCGTCTCCTCCTTGAACAGCGACCGGCGGCGGGCCACCAGCCGGAAGCCCGGCGGCAGGCGCAGGCGCGGGCTGTTGGCATACAGCAGGCCCAGCGCTTTCAATCGCTCGATGGCGGCATCCACATTCGCGCCCAGAACCACGCTGAACCACTCCGGCGACAGCGAAACGCCCGGCGTGAGCGCCGCTGCCGAAAGAACTTTGCGTTCCGCCTCACCGAGTTTGTTGAAAACCAGGGTGTAGGCCCGGTCGAGCGCGATGGCGAAGGGGTCCATGCCGCCTGCCGGGATACTCCCCAGCGCATCCAGCGTCTCTTCGGCGGTCATGCCGGTCTCGCGCATCAGGTTGCCGGTGATGGTGACCGCCAGCGAAATATCCTCCAGCAGCCCGCAGATATATTTGAGCGTCTCGTTGGGCGTGACCTCGGCGCGTTCTGCCAGCAAAAGCGCAGATTCGTCCCTCGGCAGCGGGCCAAGCGGCAGCCGCTGGAAATCGCCCCCGGCTGGCAGGTCGGCGCTGAGCAGGAATGCGCCCTGCGGAATCAGGTCGGGCAGGCTGCGCTGCAACATCGGCGGCAGGGGGACTTCATCCAACACGACCAGCGGGCGCGTGTTCGAAAGGTAAGCGCACGCCGTGACCGAATCGACTTTGAGCGGCGGGTCCGATTCAAACAAGGCCTCGAACAATTGTTGGCAAACATCATCGGCGCCGAGCGACTGGCTCTCGAAGCCGGGCGGTTCGAGCAGGATGACGCCGTTGGGCATGGCCCTGGCCGCCTCGCTGCGGGCAGCCTGGCGCAGCAGGACGCTTTTGCCCATCCCATCTGGCGCGTGAATCAGGACAATTTCGTTCGAGGCTATCCAGTCTTCGAGTTTCGATAACTCTGCCGAGCGGTTGACGAACCCGCGCGGCGCACGCGGCGGCTGGGGCGCGAATTGGCGCAGCCTGACCTGTGGGGCAGCCTGTTTGTAAATAATTGTCCCGTGATTTGCGTTAACGACAAAATTATTATCGCCGACGACGATACTGCCTTCGACAATGCCTTCCACACGGATATTGGCCGTTTGCGCCATAGATGTTTCGTTTCTTCAAAGATTACTTATTATCAACGGTTTTGTTCATGCCAGAGATAACGATGCTCCCCGTGTTTACGTTGACTACGAAATTATTAGACTTTATTGGTAATTGGTCAACGCCATTTTTGGGACGCGGACAAGAGCCGAATACGCGGAGAAAAATCTTAAAATCCGCTCTTGTCCGTTCTCGTCCGCGTCCAAGTTTTT
>DAOTZM010000177.1:0-18587 GCA_034434035.1 Anaerolineales bacterium | reverse complement strand
AATGTTAATCGTAATACCGCGCGCTTTTTCTTCCGGCGCATTGTCAATCTGGTCATACGCCTTGAATTCCGCCTGACCCATCATCGCCGCCACTTTCGTAATGGCCGCCGTCAGGGTCGTCTTGCCGTGGTCGATGTGACCCATCGTCCCCACGTTCAGGTGCGGTTTGCTGCGGTCAAATTTCTGCTTCGCCATGTTTGGTCACTCCTTGTTTGCTGCTTTAGGAAAGATTACGATTTGAGAATTTCATGCGCCACCGATTCGCTTACCGGCGCATAATGGTTGAATTCCATTGAGAATACGCCACGTCCCTGGGTTGCGGAACGCAGTTCGGTTGCATAGCCAAACATCTCGCCCAACGGGACCATTGCATTCACAGCCTGGGCATTGCCAGGGCGCATTTCCATGCCCTGAATTATGCCGCGGCGGCTGTTCACTTGTCCAATCACATCACCAAGGTATTCTTCGGGCGTGACGACTTCCACTTTCATAATCGGTTCAAGGAGCACTGCGCCAGCGCGCTGCGTGCCTTCCTTGAAAGCCATCGAAGCGGCCATTTTGAAAGCCATTTCATTCGAGTCCACTTCATGATAGGAACCATCGAACAGGCTGACTTTCAAATCGACAACCGGATACCCCGCCAACACGCCACTCTCGGCTGCTTCCTTGATACCCTTCTCGACTGCCGGGATATATTCTTTGGGGATGGAACCGCCGATAATCTTGTTCTCGAAGACAACGCCCGAGCCCCGCTCGCCCGGCTCCATGGAAATCACAACATGTCCATACTGTCCGCGTCCGCCAGACTGCTTGGCGTATTTATGGTCAATCTTTTCTACGCGGCGAGTAATTGATTCACGGTAAGCAACGCGCGGCTTGCCGACATTGGCCTGCACTTTGAACTCGCGCATCATACGGTCGACGATGATGTCCAGGTGCAATTCGCCCATCCCTGAAATCTGGGTCTGGCCAGTGGCCTCATCAGAGCGGACGCGGAAGGTCGGGTCTTCTTCGGAGAGTTTACGGAGCGCCTCGCCCATCTTCTCCTGGTCGCTGGTGGTTTTAGGCTCAACTGCGATGGTGATGACGGGTTCGGGGAAAGAAATGCTCTCAAGAACGATGTTCTTGTCGTCGCACAAAGTATCGCCGGTAAAGGATTCTTTGAAACCCAAAGCGGCTGCAATGTCGCCTGCACGCACTTCATCGATGTCCTCGCGCCGGTCGGCATACATTCGAATAAGACGGCCAATCCGCTCGCGCTTGCCCTTGGTCGAGTTGTTGACCATCGTCCCCTGGGTGATAACGCCAGAATAAACGCGGAAATAGGCCAGGCGTCCAACATACGGGTCGGTGACGATTTTGAACACCAGGGCGCTCAAAGGAGCATTGTCGTCAGCAGGTAATTCGATAAATTCTTCAGGATTATCGGTCAATGTCCCACGCACAGCGGGAATATCCAACGGCGAAGGGAGATAATCCACCACAGCATCCAAAACAAGTTGAACACCCTTATTCTTTAGGGAAGAACCGCAAAATACGGGGCAGGCTTTACCAGCAATGACAGCGCGGCGCAGGGCAGATTTGAGTTCAGAAATGCTGATTTCTTCCCCTTCGAGGTATTTCATGGTCAATTCATCGTCGGTTTCGGCGATTTTTTCGACCATCGCATGGCGCATTTCGGTCGCCCGCGCAGCCAGGTCAGGGGGAATTTCAGCGACCTTTGGTTCCTTGCCAAGCGCATCATCGAACAGGACGGCCTTCATTTCGAGCAGGTCAACCATTCCTTTGAATTCGGCTTCGCTGCCAACAGGCAACTGCATCGCAATCGGGTTGGCGCCCAGCCGCTGGCGAATCGATTCAATCGAACGCTCATACGAAGCGCCCACCCGGTCCATCTTATTGATAAGGCAAATTCGTGGAACGCCATAGCGGTCAGCCTGGCGCCATACCGTTTCAGATTGCGGCTCCACGCCCTGGACAGCATCGAAAACAACCACGCCCCCATCGAGGACGCGCAGCGAACGCTGCACTTCAGCGGTAAAGTCGATATGCCCCGGGGTATCAATCAAGTTGAATTGATAACCCTTCCATTCCGCCGAAACAGCCGCAGAAACGATGGTGATGCCACGCTCTCGTTCCTGAGCCATCCAGTCGGTCACGGTCGTGCCGTCATCGACAGAACCGATGCGATGGGTTTTACCAGTGTAAAAAAGAATTCGCTCTGTGGTGGTCGTTTTACCGGCATCGATATGCGCAATGATGCCGATGTTTCGATACTTTTCGAGCGGGTACTTACGCGCCATTTACTTAGACCTCTAAATCAATCAAAAAACTACGCGCGATAATGTGAGAAGGCGCGATTGGCTTCGGCCATCTTGTGGGTTTCATCGCGTTTACGGATGGAAGCGCCCTGGTTGGTCGCGGCATCCATCAGTTCGCCCGCCAGTTTTTCGGAGAAGGATTTCCCCGAACGGGAACGGGACGCAGACAAAATCCAGCGAATCGCCAGGGTCAGACGGCGGTCAGAAGGAACTTCCATCGGAACCTGGTACGTCGCGCCACCCACACGGCGCGGGCGAACTTCCATCATCGGGCTGACGTTCTTGATGGCCGTATCGAAAGTCTCGATACCGGGCTTGCCGGTTTTTTCTTCGATGATGTCAAGCGTGTTGTATATCAGGCGAAAGGCCAGGCTCTTCTTGCCACGCCACATCATGTGCTGAACGAAAGTCGCCAGCGGCACGCTGTTGTAGCGCAAATCTGGCACGATTGGACGAACTTCAGGCTTTCCTCTACGCATTTTTTACTCCATCACTCATGGATTACTTCTTGCCCTTGGCAGGAGTGGCCGCAGCCCCTTCTTTGGGACGCTTGGCGCCGTATTTGGAACGACCCTGGCGACGCTTGGCAACGCCGGTCGTATCCAGAGAGCCGCGAACGATATGGTAACGCACACCCGGCAAATCTTTCACGCGGCCGCCGCGCACCAGTACCACAGAGTGTTCTTGCAACTGGTGGCCTTCGCCAGGAATGTATGCGGTCACTTCGATACCATTGGTCAGGCGCACGCGGGCAATCTTGCGAAGCGCGGAATTCGGCTTCTTGGGGGTCATCGTGCGGACGACGGTACAAACGCCGCGTTTCTGCGGCGCCCCGCCGGCCTGGCGAAAACGACGCTGCTTGTTCGTGTTCAAGGTATATTGCAAAGCCGGAGCCTTGCTTTTGACCTTCTTCGACTGGCGGCCTTTGCGGATGAGTTGATTAATTGTTGGCACACTTGCCTCCGAAAAAATTTTCCTGCTGATTACAAGTTTTTGTCAGTTTCCGAGCAAACAGTGAGGCCATCAAAATCCTGCCTGATGGCCTCACTTGTCTCGCGCAATGGATAAGAGATTCTTACCTATGGGCAACGGGTGTGTATTCTATCACAGTCAAACATTCGAGTCAACTATTTTGCGCCCATCAAATCTTCGCCCAGGCCAAGCAAGCCGGTTTCCATCTTGGGCGGATGAACTTTCTCTTCATCCTTACCAAACTTGACCACGTCGCCGCCTTCATTGACGGCTTCCACTGCCAGGCCAAGGGACTGCAATTCCTTCACCAGCACCCGGAACGAGGCTGGGATGCTCGGTTCTTCGATCGGTTCACCCTTAACGATGGCCTCATACGTGTTGACGCGCCCGGTGACATCGTCGGATTTGACGGTAAGCATTTCCTGGAGCGTGTACGCCGCGCCATACGCTTCCAGCGCCCACACTTCCATTTCGCCGAAGCGCTGACCACCAAACTGGGCCTTACCGCCCAACGGCTGCTGGGTCACAAGCGAGTAAGGGCCGGTGGAGCGGGCATGAACTTTGTCTTCGACCAGGTGGTGCAGTTTGAGAATGGTCATGATGCCCACGGTGACAGGCTGGTCATATCGCTCGCCGCTTTTCCCATCGCGTAAAACCTGCTTGCCGATGGTGGGAATTGGCACCCCGGTTTCCATCATCACCTGGGCAGCCTTTTCTTGCAACTCTTCCGAAGGAATATCGGTGTATCCCATCGTTTCGAGCCAGAGCCTGAGGCACGCCTCAATGGCCTTGGGGTCTTTTTCGTCTTCAGCCCGGCTGTAAGGCACGTTTTCAAAACTGATGATTTCTTCGGGGTTGCAGCCTTTTTCGATGAGCCACTGGCGGACGGTCATCATGCGGGCATAGTATGGGTCGAGGGCGATACGGGAAACGTCATAACCCTGCCCGCCAAGCCAATGCTCCAGGTACAGCAGGCGAACTTCATCGTCGTCCCGAATCATATCTGATTCGTACTGCTGCTCCGCAAGCCAGTCCCAGGCATCAGCAACCGCAACCCGCCAGGCTTCATCCACCAGCCAGGCGCGAGCCAATTCGGCCTCGATTTCGGCTTCCTTGGCGCCATCGAAAACCGGGGTAATGGCGCGATAGCCGAGCCGCCTGGCCGCCCAGCCGAGGTGAACCTCCAGCACCTGGCCGATGTTCATACGACCGGGAACACCCAGGGGATTGAGAATCAGGTCAACCGGCGTGCCATCTTCGAGATAGGGCATGTCTTCGACCGGGACGACGCGCGAGACGACGCCTTTGTTGCCGTGTCGGCCAGCCATCTTATCGCCGGCGGTGATTTTACGGCGCTGCGCTACTGAAACACGCACCATCATATCGACGCCCGCCGACAGGTCGGCGTTGTCTTCGCGGGTGAAGACTTTCACATCGACCACTTTCCCGCGCTCGCCGTGCGGCATCCGCAGGGAGGTATCTTTCACATCGCGGGATTTCTCGCCGAAGATGGCTCGCAGCAGGCGCTCTTCGGGTGTCAGTTCTTTTTCGCCTTTTGGGGTAATTTTTCCCACCAGGATATCGTTCGGGCCGACTTCCGCGCCGATGCGGATGATGCCGTTCTCGTCCAGGTCCTTGATGGCGTCTTCACCAATATTGGGAATATCGCGGGTGATTTCCTCGGGGCCGAGTTTGGTATCGCGGGCCTCGACTTCATACTTTTCGATATGAACCGAGGTAAAGCGGTCTTCCTGCACCAGCCGTTCCGAAATCAGGATAGCGTCTTCAAAGTTGCCGCCCTCCCAAGAGAGGAAGGCAACAACGACGTTTTGCCCAAGCGCCAGTTCACCGCCATCGGTGGAAGATGAATCTGCGATGATGTCGCCTTTCTTCACAATCTGGCCCTTGACAACAGCAGGCCGCTGGTCGATGCAGGTCGATTGATTGGAACGGTGATATTTACGCAGGGAATGGGTCTGCAAACTGCCATCGGATCGCCGCAGGACGATTTCCTTGCCGGTCACAGAAATCACTTCCCCGTCATCGTCTGCCACGACCACTTGGCCCGAATCCAGGGCGGCATAGTATTCCATGCCGGTCGAGACCAGGGGCACTTCAGGGCGCACCAAGGGGACCGCCTGGGCCTGCATGTTGGAACCCATCAGGGCGCGGTTGGCGTCATCGTGTTCCAGGAAAGGAATCAGCGCGGCGCTGATGCCCACCACCTGATGCGGGGCAACGTCCATATAATCCAGATTTTCGGGCGTCGAATCGATAAAACCGGAATGGTAACGGCAAGATACACGCCGGCTAACAAATTCATGGACATCATTGAGTTCAGCATTGGCCTGCGCAATGACGAACTTGTCCTCGGCGTCAGCCGAGAGATATTCCATCGTCTCGGAGACGAAGGGTACGACCAGAATGATGCGGTTCGCCCCAGCAATTTTCCTGGCGAGAGTTTCATCGACCCTGTCACCGGCTTTGGCAATTGTTTCATTGTCAATCACAACATCTTCGCGCAGCGTGCGCCCGGCCAGGGCCGGGTCGGCAGCAGGCAGGGACTTGATAACACGGCGGTAGGGCGTCTCGATGAAACCATATTCATTGACGCGCGAAAAGGAGGCCAGGCGGCCAATCAGGCCGATGTTCGGCCCTTCGGGGGTCTCGATGGGGCAGATGCGGCCATAGTGTGAGTGATGCACGTCGCGGACATCGAAACCGGCGCGCTCGCGGCGCAGGCCGCCGGGCCCCAGGGCCGAGAGGGTGCGCTTGTGGCGCAACTCGGCCAGCGGGTTGGTCTGGTCCATGAACTGCGAAAGTTGGCTGGAGCCGAAGAACTCGCGCAAGGCAGCCACCACCGGGCGGATGTTGACCAGCGTGACCGGGGAAAGCTGTTCCTGGTCGCGGATAGACATGCGTTCTTTGATAACGCGTTCCATGCGGCGCAGGCCGATGCGCAGTTTGTTCTGAATCAACTCGCCGACGGTTTTGACGCGGCGGTTGCCGAGGTGGTCGATGTCATCGGGCGGTTCGACGCCGTTGTTAATCTGAATCATGCGCCGGATAAGGCGAATGATGTCGGTCTTGGTAATGGTGCGGTGCGGAATGGGAACTTGCAGGTCAAGTTTCTGATTCAGCTTGTAACGCCCCACCCGCTCGAGGTCGTAGTGCCGCTGGTCGAATAATTGTTCAACAAGGAATGCGCGGGCATTATCCAACGTGGCCGGGTCGCCGGGGCGCATTTTCTTGAAAAATTCAATCAGGGCAGATTGCGCAACTGTCAAATGACCGCTCAAATCCCATTCCGGTTCCTGGCGCAGGGTGGTGGGGATGAACATGCGGTCGGGATTGTTGTCTACGTCTTGGAAGAGTGAAACAATCTCCTCATCTGTGCCAGTAGAAAGAATGTCGTCAGGACGACCATCGCCGACAGCAGCGAGGGCGCGCAGGAAAACAGTGATTGGCACGGTGCGCTTGCGATTAAATTTCAAGATGATGTAGTCGTTTTTGCGGGTCTCGAACTCCATCCATGCGCCACGGTCTGGAATCAGTTTGGACATGGCGAGCGAGCGCCCGGTGGAGCGGTCGGTAGGAGCCTCGAAGTAAACACCGGGGGAGCGAATCAACTGAGAGACAACGACGCGCTCCGTGCCATTGATAATGAACGTGCCTTTGTCGGTCATCTCTGGGAAATCGCCCAGGAAGATATCCTGCTTGATGGGTTCGGGGACATCCGGCCCGGCCAGCAGCACCGAAACATAGAGCGGGCTGGAATAGGTCAGGTCGCGCTCGACGCACTCTTCGATGGTATGCTTGGGGTCGCCAAACCAATACTTCAGTCCCCATTCCTGCGACTCCGGGCTGCGGCTGGGGAAATACAGTTTCATACCCTTGTTGTACGACTCGATGGGTGAGACCTCGTGGAACAAATCGCCGAGACCTTCGCGCTTGAGTCGCTCGAAGGAATCCAGTTGTACCTCGATGAGGTTGGGCAGGCCGAGGTCGACCGGGATGCGCGCGTAATTTTTCCGGGAGAGTGCGGAATTCATTGAATTACTCCTAACCTTGATTTGGGAAAACAACCAGAAACACAAAAACCATCATGCCACACAGCATGACGGCAAAATGGTATTATATCGAACAGTTCGCGGAACTGTCAATGTTCAAACGGGCGTAATGAGCAGGTATTCCTGCAACACAGAACGGCAGGGCCTGGACAAGTGAAGCGCGCTCTCACGCATCAACATGGCCAGCAAATCGGCCCCTATCATCATATCTATATGACGAAACAAGATTTCGAACAGACGGGAATAGACATCGGCGGCTTCGACCGGGGAAGAAAAAATTGTCTGGTCGGTGATGCTTGCGCCCGTGATGCTGATGTTCCAGCCGTGAGCGGCCGCGGCAAAATTAATCTCCCGAACAATGGTGTTGACCAAAGATGGGCCGGTCAGGTCCATCAGGCGCTCCAGCAAGTGACCCGTCATCCAGGCAAAAGAGTAATGCAACAGGTATTCGTCCCAGGCAGGCGTGCGCGCCTCGCTGCTTAACAGACTGACCGCGCTGCACGGCTCTTTCCAGCCATACAGCGCCATCATCCCGCCCGCAGAGTGTAAAATCTGGTTCGAGGAAACGAACAGGGTGTAGTGCGGCGGACTGCCATCGCCCGGAAGCAGCGCCAGGGATTCGGCGCTGGGCCAGCGGACATGCGCCAGCGCCGGGGCCGGGTGTTTTATCCAGGCCTGGAACTGTTCTTCCAGGTTCGTATTTCCGGGCAGCGGGGAAGAGAGAACGCCCGTTTGTTCGAGCAGGATTTTGATGAGGCGGACCGCCTGCGGGGTGAGCGCGAGGGCGCGCAAATAGGCTTTCCCTTTGGATGTGTCGATGGATTGAAACCAGAGGGCAGGGTCGAGCCGCTCCATGTTCCCGGCATGGCGGTAGACATTGACCAGTTCGCCGCGCGCAAAAAGCAAGTGGTGACCGGAATGATTATGAAAATCGACTTCCACCACACCGGTTTGAAAATCGTTCTTATAAGAAGAAATAAAGGTCGGCAACTTCCCGGCGGGGATGGCGTTGATTTCGGTCATTGCGGATGAGAATAAAGGATATGTCATAAGGGGTACCTGCGCTGATATTAACACGGTTGGAATATTCCGAATCGTGCAAGGACGTTTCAAGAGTGTTGCAACAGCGCAAGGAAAGGGGTTAATGTTCTGTAAAAGGTTTCCAAAAACCAGACAGAAAGAGTAGAATAAGCCATTCTTTGGAGGCCAAATGACCACTCCCGACGTAAAAGTAAACAATAAACGCGAAATCTTTGGCTGGGCGATGTACGATTGGGCCAACAGCGCGTTCAGCACAACAGTGGGAACGGTGTTCCTGGGACCTTACCTGGCGTCCCTGGCATCCGAAGCCGCCCAGACCTACCCGGATGGCATGGCGCGGCTTGCAGGCATCCCCGTTGCGCCCGATTCGTTCCTGCCATATTGCGTCTCCTTCTCGGTCGGGATGCAGGTCTTATTCCTGCCCATTCTGGGCGCAATTGCCGATTACTCCCACGTGCGTAAGCAAATGATGCAATTGTTTGCTGCCCTGGGAGCGGTTGCGACGATTTTGCTTTTCTTTGTCGAAGGCAGTTTGTGGTGGCTGGGTGGATTGTTGTTCATCATTGCCAACCTGGCTTTTGGCGCGGCGATAGTTTTCTACAACGCCTACCTGCCCGACATCGCCAGTGAAGACAAACGCGACAGCGTCTCTTCGTATGGCTGGGCAATGGGCTACCTGGGCGGCGGCCTGCTTCTGCTCCTAAACCTGGTTTTCTACCAATTCCGCGATGTATTGGGCGTACCGACCGAGCTGGCGGTGCGCATCAACCTGGCTTCCGCAGGGGTGTGGTGGATGGGATTTTCTTTCATTACATGGGCGCGGCTCCGGTCGCGCCGCGCGCACCGCTCCCTGCCAAAAGGGGAAACCTACCTGCGGGTTGGGTTCAAGCAATTGCGGCACACCATTGGCGAATTGAAGAATTTCCCTGAAACGCTCAAATACCTGCTGGCATATTTCCTGTACAACGACGGCATCCAGACCGTTATTGCAGTTGCGGCCACCTTTGCCGCCGCCCCGCTCATCCGCGGCGGGCTGGAAATCGAGACCGGCACATTGACGATGGTGATCTTGATGATTCAGTTCGCGGCCTTCTTTGGCGCGTTGTTCTGGGGCAAACTGGCCGGCTGGATTGGCGCCAAGCAATCCATCATCGTCAGCCTGGTCATCTGGTCGGGCGTGGTCATCTATGCGTATTTCGGCTTGTTCCCTGAAACGCGCGTCGCTGAATTTTTCGTCTTGAGCGCCTTTATCGCCCTCGTCTTGGGCGGTTCACAGGCCATCAGCCGCAGCCTGTTCGCGCAAATGGTTCCCAAAGGCAAGGAAGCCGAATATTACTCCTTCTATGAAATTTCAGAGCGCGGCACATCCTGGATTGGACCCTTGCTGTTTGGTTTGATGAACCAGGTCTTTGGCAACCTGCGTCCGGCCATCCTCTCGCTGATTTTCTTCTTCGCAATGGGATTAATCCTGCTGCCTTTCGTCAACGTCAAAAAGGCGATGGAGGATGTAAAAAAATACGAAGAACAGGTGGTATAAGGCGGGCGGAACGCGTCATCGTTTCAAAACAGCCAGCGGCGCGCATTGCTCCTATGAGACTGCGCGCCGTTGTGGTTTAATCGGACCCATGGACTACATTCTTCAACTCCGCCAATACATTGGACACCGGCCCATCCTGATGGTGGGGGCGGCGATACTCGTCATCTCGCCCAATTCCGACAACCACACCAACCGCTACCACCCCTTTCTGGCGCTGGACGTGGAAAAACGCGGCGGCCTGTCCGAGGAGGACATCGACCGCATCGAAGTTCACCCCACCCCGCTCACAGAAATCATCCGCATGGCGCAGCGCGGCGAACTGCTGCAAGCCATGCAGGTCAGCGCCCTGTTTTTTGCGCTCTCCCACCTCAAGCGCATCGCCCCATGAACCCGCTGACCGCCATCAAGGCCATCCGCGAACTGGGGCCGACCGCCGTTGCGCTCAACGCGCTGTACAAACTGGGGTTGAAAACAGGGTATTTCCGACTCCTCGACCACAGACCACAGACCACAGACCATCGTCCATTGTCGATCGTCAATGGTCTGTTCCCTCTCCCCTCCCGCGGCCAACTCCTCGCCGCGCTTGGCCCAAATGGCCTGGAGCAACTCACCCGCGAAGCCGATGAAATCGTCGCCGGGAAATACCGCCCGTTCGGCGGCGAGCCGGTCGAAATCGACCTGCAAGCACCCTCGCCCCAAACGCACTGGTCACGGCTCGAATCCAACCATCAACCTTCAACCTTCGACATTAAACTGATATGGGAACCGGCCCGCTTCGGCTGGGCCTTCACCCTGGGGCGCGCCTTCCACGCCACCGGCGACGAAACATACGCGGAAGCCTTCTGGCGTTACTTCGAGACCTTCCAGACCGCCAACCCGCCTTATTTTGGGGAAAATTGGACCAGCGGGCAGGAAGCCGGACTCCGTTTGATGGCCTTGACCTGGGCCGGGCAGGTCTTCCGTCAAGCCAAAGCAAGCACCCCCGAACGCCTCGCTGGCCTGGCCGCTTCGATAAGCATTCACGCCGCCCGCATCCCCGCTACCCTGCTGTATGCCCGCTCGCAAAATAACAATCACCTCCTCACCGAAGCCGCCGCGCTCTACACTGCCAGTTTCGCCCTGCCCGAACACCCGGATTCTGGCCGCTGGCTCAAAACCGGCCAGAAGTGGCTCGATTGGTGCTTCACGCATCAAATTGACGAAACCGGCGAATACGTTCAACACTCAACGAATTATCACCGCTTGATGCTGCAAACGGCGTTGTGGGCTTCAGGTGTCATGTGTCAGGTATCAGGTACGCCCCTGACACCTGACACCTCGCTCCTGACACCTCGCTCCCGCGAAAACCTGGCCCGCGCCACACGCTGGCTGCTCTCGCTGCTCGATTTTGACTCTGGGGGAGTGCCGAACCTGGGCGCGAACGACGGCGCGTATATCTTTCCACTTTGCTCTTTGCCTTTCAACGACTTCCGCCCGGTCGCGGACGCCGCCGCGCGCGCCTTTCTTGGCTACACGCTAACGTCAGGCCCCTGGGATGAGATGTCGCTCTGGTTTGGCCTGCCGCGCAAAGAAAACCTGCCCGAAATTTCGCGCATCCCCGATTGCAGCCATCTCTACGCGCCAAACTCCTGGGGCTACCTGCGCGCCGCGCGCTACCAAGCGCGCCCCTCGCACGCCGACCAGCTGCACTTCGACCTGTGGCGGCGCGGATGGAACATTGCCCAGGATGCCGGGACCTATTCTTATAACGCCCCCCCGCCCTGGGACAACCAACTGACCTCGACGCTGGTACACAACACAGTCACGGTCGATGGCCGGGAGCAAATGACCCGCGTCAGCCGGTTTCTGTATCTCGATTGGGCCGATGCCACAGCGCAGGAACAGCCCGCGAACGGCGCAGGTTTCATCCAGCGCGTTTCGGCCCAAACCGAGGCTTACGCCCGCCTGGGAATCCACCACACCCGCACCGTAACCGTTTCCGCCGAGGAACGCTGGCTGGTGGAGGATGAATTGCTCAACCGGAGCCAGGATATGCACGTCTTTCGGCTGCACTGGCTGCTGCCCGATTGGGAGTGGGAGGCCGAGTTTCGAGACTCGATATTCGAGATTCGGTTGAAGTCTCCGCAGGGATGGGTGACGCTCAAGGTGGGGTGTGGCGATTTGACAAATCGCCCGACCATCACGCTCGTGCGCGCCGGGGAGGCGGTGTGGGGGAAGGGGAGCAATTTAGCAAATCGCGCTACGCGCGGCTGGGTTTCGCCGACTTACAGCGTTAAAAATCCCGCGCTTTCGCTGGCGGTTGAAGTACAATCGGCGAGGACGGTTCAGTTTACGACAGAATTCAACTTCCCGACCATAGACAATAGACCGTAGACCGTTGTCTATGGTCCATCGCCGATGGTCAATGGTCACTCAATGCACATTCTCTTAATCCACCAGGCTTTTGCCGCGCTCGATGAACCGGGCGGGACGCGCCATCACGAACTGGCGCGTTTTCTCATCTCGAAGGGCCACCAGGTAACGGTAATTGCCTCGCCGGTCAGCTATCTGACGGGTTCGGCCTCGCAAAAAAAGGAAGAGAGCCTGAACGGCCTCACGATTATCCGGCCTCGGGTTTATTCTGCCCACCATAAATCCTTTTTTCACCGCCTGCTGGCTTTTTTTTCTTTCGCTCTTTCATCTTTCTTTGCCGGGCTGGTCGTCCAAAACGTGGATGTGGTTTGGGGCACCTCGCCGCCGATTTTCCAGGGTTGGACGGCCTGGCTGCTGGCGCGGTTGAAAGGGGCGAAGTTCCTGTTCGAGGTGCGCGACCTGTGGCCGGATTTTGCCATCGCGGTCGGGGTGCTGAAAAACCCGCTGCTGATCAAGATGTCGTTGTGGCTGGAGCGATTCTTGTACCGCCACGCCGACCAGGTGATGGTGAACAGCCCGGGGTACGTGGAACACGTTTCCAGCCGGGGCGCGCAGCGCGTCGAACTGATTCCAAACGGGGCCGACCCCGGGATGTTCCATCCACTCGATATGGGCAGCCAATTCCGGGCCTCCAACCATCTACAAAATCGATTCGTGGTCTTGTACGCCGGGGCGCACGGGATTTCCAACGATTTGGAGGTCGTTTTGGAGTCCGCCCGCCTGCTGGCGCGGCGGCTCGATATTCACTTCGTGCTGCTCGGCGACGGCAAGGAGAAGGCCAATTTACAGGCCCGCGCGCGGCAGTTGGGCGTTCGGAATGTGACCTTCCTGCCGCCGGTGCCAAAAACTTGCCCCGAGGGTGAGCGAGGGGGCGGGATGGGCGCGGCCCTGGCCGGGGCGGATGCCTGCCTGGCGATTTTGAAGCCGCTCGATGCCTATAAAACCACCTACCCGAACAAGGTGTTCGATTACATGGCCGCCGGCAGGCCGGTGATTCTCGCCATTGACGGCGTCATCCGCCAGGTGGTGGAGGCGGCCGGCTGCGGGCTGTTCTGCGAGCCGGGGAACGCCCAAGCCCTGGCCGATGCGGTGCTAAAACTGGCCGCCCACCGCGATGCCGCCCTGCGGATGGGCCTGGCCGGGCGCGCCTACCTGGAACAGCACTTCAGCCGCGAGGTAATGGCCGGGAAGTTGGAGAAGTTGTTCAACAATTTAGTCAAAGAGAAGTAGAGTGGTTTCAAAAAAAGCGCTCAAAAGAAACGCAAATACGACGCTGAGCATGGCTTTAATTTTCACGCATATTGGGTTCTGTGCAAGCGCAAGTTTGTTGTTTAAGTCAGAACAGTTCCCGGTTGCATGGCGTTACAACATGTTTATGAATGCTCCAAATTCTTTGGTGATTGTTTCGTTTATTCTGGCAATCATGCTTGTTCTCCCCTTACACTTTTTCTTGATAAGAACAGTAAAGGTATTGAATGAGTCCAGAATCAATCCCGCCATCTACTACATAGATTTTGTAGCAATTTTTGCTCTACTTTTCGTTTTCACTCAATCAGGCTTGATTGCAAACGGCATGTTAGATAAAACTACAGCAAAAACCTATACAGCAAAAGTGATTGATAAAGATGTAAAGTACGCTAGATTTGGCGAATCTTACTATGTTTATCTTGAAGATTGGTCGAATTCAGAAAATACTGTTCAGATAAGAGTTAACGATTCCAAGTATGAGAGCATTGTATTAGGAGAAACGCTCCAAGTTGTCACCAAGCAGGGTTTTCTGGGTTATGAATGGATTGTCAACCAACGCCAAATAGAGAGTGAAATGCAATAAAATACTCGCCATGCGGCGACAAAACAATTTGGATCACGAAATATATACACCTTTGCTAGCTTTCAGCATCTAAAACAAAAATCCCATCTTAGGAGTACCCCATGGCCAAAGCCGAAATATTCGCCGGGAATTGCGGGTTCAATACGCAGGTCGAGACCACAATGGACGGCAAAGTCTGCAAAATCCAAATCACCAGTGAGTGCGCCGCCATCCGGCGCATGGCGGAGGAGTTGACCGAGGTCGAGCCGTTCAAGGAAATCTCCTTCAAGCGCGCCATGCCCAAAATCCACGAGTTGGGGCATAAACACTGCGCGCACGCCGCCTGCCCGGTGCCGGTCGGAATCGTCAAGGCGGTCGAAATCGAGGCCAAACTGGCCCTGCCGACGGATATGAGCATAAAATTATCCAAATAGAACGGTTCGGGGGCGACCAGCGCGCTTATTCGCCGGGAGCCGTATCCAACTTGCGCATCAGCCCCAGCAAAACCAGCGAAACCAGCACCAGCACCACCGATAGCGCCACAGCCACATCGAGATTGCGCTCAAAACCGAGATAAATCGCCAACGGCATGGTCTGGGTCACCCCCTCCAGGTTGCCCGCAAATAGAATCGTGGCCCCAAACTCGCCCAGGGCCCGTGTCCAGGCCAGGATAGCGCCGCTCGCCAGCGCCCGCCCGGCCAGCGGGAGCATCACCCGGCTGAAAATCTGCCACTGGTTGGCCCCGTCCACATGGGCGGCCTCCTCCAGGCAGGGGTCGATGTTGGCAAAGCCAATCCGCGCGGCGCGCACGAACAGCGGGGCCGAGACAAAAATTTGGGCCAGCACCACGGCCGCGGTCGTGAAAGGCAAGCGAATGCCGAACAGTCCCAGCCAGCTGCCCGCCAGACCCTGGCGTCCAAAAGCAATCAACAGCGCCAGCCCAGCCACCGAGGGGGGCAGCACGACCGGCAAATCGATGAGCAGTTCCAGCGCGGCCCGCCCGCGAAATTCCCAACGCGCCAGCAGGTAGGCCAGCGGCGTCCCCGCCAGCAGCGAAACCGCCACGCTCACCAGGCTGGTCACCAGGCTGATGCGGAGCGCCTCCAGCGCCATGCCTGAAAGCGCGTGAGAGAAAAAATCCCCGTCCAACGCGCGCAGGAACAACGCCAGCAGCGGCAATCCCAGCAGGCTGACCAGCAAAAACCCCGGAAGGACAAACAGCCAGTCGAACCGGCTGTGTGGCGTGACAACTTGATGGGCAGATGAACGGCGCAGGCGCATGGGGCTTATTCTATCGGCAAAAAGCCCCATTTTTTGAGCGTGGCCTGTCCTTCTGCCGAAAGCACATAGCGGACGAACTCCCCGGCCAGCCCAGGCTGTTTGGCATTGACCAGCGCGGCCAGCGGATAACGCGCTGCCACGTTGTTTTCAGCCGGAATGTCGATTTTGAGCAGTCCCGGGGCAGCCACCGCATCCGACGAATAGACCAGCCCGGCATCCGCCTCGCCCAACTGAACCTTGGCAACCACCTGCTTTACGTCATTTTCATAGGAAATGACATTCGACAGCACCCGGTTTTTGAAACCGTTCCCGAACGCGGCCTCCAGTTTATCGAGCGCTTGCAGGGAATAGTTCCCCACCGGTACCTCTTTGGCCGCCAAAACGAGTTTGACCCCGCCCCGGGCCAGGTCCGCCAATTCATTCAGCCCGGCGGGGTTGCCTGCCGGCAGGATAACCACCAATTGGTTGGTCAGGAAAACCTGGGCGCTGGTCTCGGCCACAAATTTGCCCGCAACCAGAGTATCCATTTCTTTCCTATTTGCCGAAGCAAACACATCGGCTTCGGCGCCCTGTTCTATTTGGGTGCGCAGGGTTTGTGAACCGGAAAAGTTGAACTTGACGGTCACGCCCGGGTTCGCAGCCTCAAAGTTTCGGCCCAATTCGTCAAAAGCGTCGGCGAGTGAAGCAGCCGCAAAGACCACCAGCGTCTGCCTGGCCGGACCAGCCGCCGGGGCCGCGCAGGCTGAAAGCGCCAGCGACAGAATCAAGATACCAATCCAACCGCCTTTCATGGTTCTCCTCCCCAACAATCTCCCTGGCATGACTCCAGCCAGTCCAGCACCGATTGCAACTGCCTGAGTCGCAAATCCAGGCTCATCCGGTTATACACCTGTCCGGGGGGCAGGGCGGCGCGCGCCTGCTCCAACCGGCGCAGGTGGGTTTCGACCTCGGCGCGCTGCCGCGCAAAGGCCGCCTCCACCCGCTCGGGGAAATACCGCGCCAGGAAATACAGCCGGGTGATAAATTCCATGCGGATGGCGCGCGCGCTGCCGCCGCTCGGATTTTCCAGCCAGTCGAGGAAACGCAGGCGGCCCTGACCGGTGAGACGCAGCCACTGACGCGCAGGCAGCCGGGGCTGCGGCATTTCCTCCCCCTGCAAGTCACCTCGCGTTTCAAGCCGTTTTAAAATGGCATACGCCTGACTCTGGCTGAGGTGCCAGACCTGGCCCAGGTCCGCCAGCACCTTGCGGTGCAGGTCATAACCGTGTCCCGGCCCGGCATACAGCAGGCCGAGCAGCGCCATTTCGGGGGAAAGGGTTCCAATGTGTTGTGATTTTTGGCTCGTCATAAATACTCACTGAATGAGTATATCAGGCCGGAAGGTATCACACAAGCGCAAAATCCGAACCCTTTGACCTATCCGCTGCTTTTGGGTAAGATAAGGAACCCAACCATGACCGAAATCATCAACCTCGAACAAAAATTTGGCCTGTTCAACGACCATTGGCATCCGCGCATTGCCGGGGAGTTGAACGATCGTTATGTGAAACTGGCAAAACTCAAAGGCGAATTCGTCTGGCATCACCACGAGCAGGAAGATGAGATGTTCCTGGTCGTCGACGGGACGCTGGTCATCAAACTGCGCGACCGCGACCTGACCATCCGCGCCGGGGAGTTCGTCATCATCCCGCGCGGGGTGGAGCACCTGCCGGCAGCGGCGGAAGAAGTCCACGTACTGCTGCTGGAGCCGAAATCCACGCTGAATACGGGCAACGTGCAAAACGAACGGACGGTCGCAGCAGATTGGATTGAACCTTTTTCGGAACAAATCCTTCTGCCTCAGCGTCCAACGAGCAGAAATCCTTACTCGCCGCGCCCGAGCCGGGACGCCGAAAACCGGCCAGGGCGCACCACCCTTGTGGAGGAAACCGTGAAATCACCCGCTCGCATTGCATTTTTTAGTCTATTGGCGGCTGCGTTCGTCCTGGCCGCCTGCGGAGCAGCGCCCAGCCGCGCGCCCGCCGCGCCGGTCGCCGAAGAATTCGCCCAGCCCGCCGCGCCGATGGCCGAACCGTACAGCCTGGATTCCCCCGAAGCCCAGAAAAGCGCCGGGGAAAGTTTTAGCGCGCAAAGCGACATGCCCGGCGCGGGAGTCGTCGTCCAGACCGGGGCCGACGCCCTGACCGTTGCCCAGACCGGCAACCGGATGGTCATCAAAAATGGGGAAATCCGACTGCTGGTGGAGGATGCCGATAACGCCATCGACCGCGCCCTGCAAGTGGTCAGCGATGTGCGCGGATACATCATCTCGTCCCGCAGCTGGTACCAGACCGGGCCGGATGGCAAAAACTATAAATACGCCACTGTGACGATTGGCGTGCCAGCCGACCAGTTCGAGACCGCCCTGCGCCGCTTCCGGGCGATTGCCCTGCGCGTTTTGGATGAAAACGCCTCCGGTCAGGATGTCAGCGATGAATACGTCGACCTGCAATCGCAGCTGGTCAATCTCGAAGCCACCCGCGACCGCATCCGCAAGTTCCTGGATGATGCCCAGAGCGTCGAAGAATCGCTGCGCGTGAACAACGAACTCTCGAAAATCGAAGCCGAAATCGAAAAGGTCAAGGGACGCATGAACTACCTCTCGAACCGCTCCGCCTTCTCGACCATCACCGTCACCTTCGAGCCGGATATCCCGCCCCTGCCGCCGACCCCCACCCGCACCCCCGTCCCGACCGCCACGCCAAAACAATGGGACCCCGGCGAAACCTTCGAATCGGCCGCCAAATCGTTGACCAGCATCTACCAGGTGTTGATTGAACTCGCCATCTGGATTTTCATCGTCATCGTCCCGCTGCTGGCCCCGCCAGCGCTGGTCGTCTGGGGCATTTTCAAACTGGCGACCCGCAAAAAGACGCAGGCGGTCAAATAAAGAAACAATCAGCCAACCCCAACCGGAGAATTGCTTCTCCGGTTTTTTGCATTTAGCATTCTCTACCGGACAAAACAATCTAAACTGTAATTCTTAGCATTCTCTACCGGACAAAACAATCTAAACTGTAATTCATATCTTAATTCTTGTCATTTCGAGCCGCGCAGCGGGGAGAAATCTTGCGCACTGGGAGAAGATTTCTCGCTGTCGCTCG
>DAOTZM010000176.1:0-18720 GCA_034434035.1 Anaerolineales bacterium | reverse complement strand
CCTGAAATCAACGTGATGGACGGTGTAAAAGTCGGATTTATCCCCTCTCGGGGACTTTCCGATGCTGTTCATAGCCGGAGGTCTCTGCGAAGCGTCCCGAAGGGGCAGCCCCCGGCGAAGCGGGGAAAACATGCGCCGGTGAGTAGTTACATCCTGTTTGTCCAAAAGCGGTGTTTGTTGCATTCCCTGCAAAAAGCAGCCTTTCGGGGGATAGGAAACCAAAGTTTACTTGTTGCAATTAGGATAAATACTATCCAAAATTGTAGTTTTTGAGAGGAAGGCGTGATGCGGGTTTGGAAACAATTCTTCCTTGTCGTTCTTATAACTGCGTTGGTTTCTGCGCCGGTCTGTTCCGTCCATGCCCAATCGGGTTTGGCGATTCGGCTGAGCCAGATTGCGACCATCGAAACCCCAGACTCGATGACGTTGAAGGTGTATTACAACGTCTATGACCCCAAGACTGGCCTGCCGGTTGTCGAGACTTTGGCTGAAACAGCGCGTATTGACTTGCCAGGCGTCAATTATTTTGTTGATGTACCTGTCCAGAAACCCGATGTGCCAATTTATATCGTCTTTTTGCTCGATGCCAGCGGTACGATGATTCGCGCCTCCACAGACTTGAAACGCGCGGCCAAAGAAGCCTTGAAGAACACGCCCGATAACGCGTTCTTTTCCGTCGTCCAGTTCAATTCTGAAATCAAATTATTGCAAGACTTTACGCAGAATATTTCCGCCGTAGAGTTTGCGATTGACCAATACCAGGCTGCCAGCAAAGAGACCTGTTTGTATGATTCCCTGTTCACCGCGGCTGAATCTTTGCAAAAAGCCCCGCCTGGCCGCCGCGCTATCCTCTTGTTTGCGGATGGGCGGGATGAAACTTTCGTTCCCAACCAGCCGTGCAGCAAGAAGACCTTCCTCGAAGTCACCGAGTTCGCGCAGAAAACCCAAATTCCCATTAATACCATTGGGTTGGCTTCCAAAGAATCAAACCTTAATGAGGTAGAAATTAAAGGCATGGCGGCCAGTACAGGGGGGGGTTCGGCCATTGCCCAGCGCGAGAATATCTCAAGCGCGTTCGAGGCCATCATGAATGGCCTGAAATCGCAGTGGATGGTGCAGGCGGAGGTCTATCCCAAAAAAGGCAGCAACCCGGTGGTGTTAACGCTCAACCTGAAAGAGAACGAAACCCTCACATCCAGTTTTTCCATCAACTCCGAAACCGAATACGAAGGCCCGCCCAGCCCGGTGCGCGGGCAATTTGCCGGGCTGCAATTCGTCCCCGAAGACCAGACCTACAACATCCAACTCTCCATGACCTCCTCCGAACTGGTCGAGTACATCAAGGTGGAAGTGTGGGATGCCAGGGGCGGCTCAAAAGTCGCCGAATTTACCTTTGACCAATTACAGCAAAATAACGTTCTCACCATTCCCACCGACCAGTTGGTGGTCGGCAGGACGTACCAACTGCGCATGACCGCCGTCAGCAGGCAGGATAAGAGCCGGTTCAACTGGTTTACCGATAAAGACGGCAAAAAATCGGTTGAACTCTTTCATGAGTTCGAGTTCGACCCCACCGCCAACTTGCCGGCCCTCGCCATCCAATCGATTGCCCAGCAGGAGAATGACCTGGTGCTGTCGGTCAAAACCACCAATTCCCAACTGATTGGCGGGTTCGATGGCTGGCTGGTGGATGAAACCACCAATACCAAAGCGCCGGGTTCTGATTTCACCGGCTCGGCGGAAGATGCCGCTGCCGGCAGGCTGGTCATCCCGCTCAGTCAATCCAAAATTCCGGACGGGAAATACACCGTCATCGCGCGCGTGCTGGGCAAGGAAGGGCAGGTTTACACAACCGTCCAGTTCCCCGGCGTGGTGTACCAGGCCAAACGCCAGAACGTGTTCCAGTTGTTGACTGCCGCGCTGATTGCCGCGCCAATCATCCTGTTTACGGTGGTGGCGATTGTCCTGGGCGTGGTCGGGTTTATGATGTACTCCTCACGGCGCGAAAAATCGCTGACCGGCACGCCTGTTTTGCAAGGGCGGCTGGGCGGAAAACTGGGGGATGGGAAACGAGGCGGTTTGTCGATTCCGGTCGCGGATGAAGAACCGATTCCTGCTCGAAGACCGGGTGCGACCCCGCCGACGCCTGCTCCCGCGCCGCAGGCTCCCCGGCAGGATATCGCCCCGGCAGCGGCGACCCCGCCTTTGCCCGATGCCACGATGGTTGCCGGAGGCAACGCCCAGGCGACGATGATGGCCGTTCCGGTTGCAAAATCTCAACCGTCCTTATCCATCCTGCAATCCCCGCCGGAACTGGCGCTTGGCTCCAAAATCCCCTTACAGCCGCTGCCCTTTGTCGTTGGCCGCGTGGAGGGCAGCCTGCTGCTCAAAGAACCGAACATTTCCCGCCGCCACGCTGAAATCTCATTCGACGCTGCCCGCCAGGCGCATCTCATCACCGACTTGAACAGCAGCAACGGGACTTTCGTCAACGGACAGCGCATCCCGGCGGGGCAGCCTGTCCAACTGATTAATGGAGCCGTCATCAATTTTGGTCCGAACGTATCCGTCCGTTTCGAGGCCGTTTGAGGGAAATCATGTCCAAAATCCTCCAACTCAAATACGATGAATTGAACGCCATTGTCAAAACGTTCAACGGCGAGGGCGAAGACTTTGCCCAATTGGCCGCCTCAACCCGCCAGCGTTTGCATGATTTGCGCAAGGATTGGATTGGCGACGCGGCTGATAAATTCTTCGCCGAAATGGAACAGGACTTGCTGCCTGCCCTGACGCGCGTCTCGAAGGCCCACTTTTTCTCGCAGGACGTGTTGATGAAGGTAACAAAAATCATCCGCGAGACCGACGAAGAAAACGCCAACTTCTTCAAAAATATTTTCCAGGGCAGCGACGATTTCGGCGCTTCGGGCTTCGAATCGGCCCTGGATGGCCTGGAGATTGGCGGTGGGGGCGGTTTGGGCGGGGATTTCGGCGCTTCGGAATTTGAATCTGTTGTGGAAGGGTTGGATGGCTCTGGCGGCGAATCGGGCGATTTTGGCCCTCCCCCGGCGGCCGGCTTGAGCGCAATCACCCGGGATTTTACCCAGGGCATTGAATTGGAAAGCACAAAAGGCGATGAAAAACCCCCTGAAACCGAAACCCCGTCTTCTGGCGGCGGAGGTGGTGGAGGCGGCGCAGGCAGCAGCCAGGGCCTTCAGGGTGATTTGAAAAATATGGGAGTGGGATTGGTCGACCAGACTCCCCAGACCAGTTCCGCCGGTTCCGGCGCGCCGCCAAACCTGCCCGACCATCTTTTTGGCGGGGGAGGCTCTGGCTCGGGCAGCGGCGTCCCAGCCGATTTGAGTCCCATCCCTGGGCGCGGCTATGTGCGCCTGGGCAGCACCCCGCTCGAATTCCAGACTGCGCTGACCTTCACGCCCGACGAAAGCGACCCCGATGGGCTGGCAAAAATCAACCGGATGTGTATGCGGATGAAAGACCGGTGGGACAACCAGTGGCAGGGTGACTTGTCCCGCGAAGGCCGGGAAAAACCGTCCACCATCGAAACCCTGCCCTTGCGTATCTCGCTCGAAAATGTCCTCCAGCAGGCGGCCCTGCCCGAGGTGCGCCGCATTAACGCTGTGATGGGCATTGACGACCGTTCGCTCGAACCTGCGCTCATCGACATTGAGCGTCAGGGCCCGCACATGGTCGTCATCGGGCAGCCGTTCTCCGGCAAAACCACCACCCTGCGCGCGATGCTGCTCTCGGCGGCTTACAACTACTCGCCCGATGAAGTGATGATGGTGCTGGTCGATTTCTCGCGCAAACTGTGGAAAGGCAGCGAAACCTCGCTGGCCGACCTGCCGCACGTCGTCCAGGCTATTGATGACATCGAACAACTGGACGGGTTGTATGAATCCATGCAGGTCGAGTGCGCCGAGTTCGAGACCAACCCCAAGCGCCGCAAAATCATGATTTTCATCGACAATTACGACGCTTTTACCGAAGAAGCCAGCCGCAAGAAGATGAGTTTCTTCGAGGGCATGGCCGCGCTGGTGCGCAAATACCAGACCGAGGGCGTCTACCTGGTCATCGGCGGGTCGCTGGCGATTTTGAGTTCTTCAGATGACCTGCGCAAAGTCTTTGCCGCGCCCAGTTTCGGAATCGCGCTCAAGACGGCTGACGCAGTCGGACGCCTGAATGGACGTTTCCCGCGCAGCCTGGCGGATGTAGAACTGCCGCAGGGCCGCGCCTTCATCGTTCGCTCTGGCGTGACCAGTATGCTGCAACTGGCAACCCCCTACGCCAATGACGACGATGTCGAAGGGTCGCTGGATGCCTGGGTGCGCAAAATCCAGGCCCGCTATCCGGGAAAGAAGGCGCAGTGGCTCGCCCCGGCGGAGGAAACTGCCGGGGAGGAAGAAAACGCCCAGGCGGACGGGAAGTCCAAATCCAAAGCGAAGGCCAAAGGGCAGCCTGAATCCGCCGCCCCCAAGCCGCCGGATGTCTCGAAATACAATATATCCACCCTGAAGCAGAAACTGGTCGAAACCGGCCTGCCGGAAGACATGCTGGCGCTGTTCTCGGACGCGGACATCGTCGAAAACGCCCGCGCGATGGGGCTGCTGGATGAGGAAAAGGAATAGGCAGTGCTATGGACGAATATATCGATGTCAAAATTGACGTATTCGAGAACGCCGGGCAGCGCGCCCGTGTGCGCAGGACGCTGACCGCCCGCGACCTGATTCAAGAAATCTTGAAGGAGTTTGATGACATTCCCGCCGTTTCGCCAGAAAAATATGCCATTTATCTCAAGGGCGATGACCGTCCGCTCAAAACCGACGCCAACTTGATTCAACTCGACATCCAGCCGCAGGACGAACTGGTGTTTGACTATATTCGCCAAACCCTGCGGCGCATGTTCAAGCCGGAGCAGGCGGCCTGGCTGCGCGAAGAATCGACCGGCAGGGTGTTCGACCTCGAATGGCAGCCCGCCGTGATTGGCCGCCCAACCAACGAAGCCGACCACAACCTGACCCTGGCGGTCAACGTCCAGGCCCTGCCGGATGGCATGACCATCTCACGCCGGCACGCCCAGGTCACACTCTCGGAGGGGCGTTATTTCATCGAGGCCCTGGCGGAAAACAATCCCGTTTTGGTGAATGGCAAGGATGTGCCGGTCAATGCCCGGCGCGAGATGAAAAACGGCGATAAATTGATGTTGGGACGCAATAACGTGACGTTTACCTTCCTGACCAACAAACCGGGCGAGGCCGGGGCGCGTACCCCGTTGCCTGCTTCGCTGCCGCGGCATTCGACGCCGCTGACGCCCGCCGAAAACGCGGGACAAGCCCCGCCGAAAACGCGGGACAAGCCCCGCCGCCCGTTTCCGCGCCCACTCGCCCTGCCTTAGTGGTCGAACAGGCCAGCCAGCCTGCCAATCTCGGCCAGCGCCTGGAACTGCTCAACTTCCCCTTCCTGCTGGGGCGCGACCTGCCGCAACTGCTTGGCGAAGCGGATGTCTCGCGCCGTCACGCCGAAATTCATTTCGACCCGGCGGCGCAAAAATTCACCGTGGCAGACCTGGGAAGCACCAATGGCACTTTCCTGGAAAGCGGCGCGATTCCACCCAACCTTCCCTGCGACCTGCCGCGCGGCAGCCGCCTGCGCCTGGGGCCGAAGGTGGTGCTGCGATTGGATGGGTAATGACAACGTCCTGAAGGTTGGTAAAAAACCTTCGGGACGTTTGTTTTCCATTCTATACGACAAGTAATACAAATCACACCCGGTCACACAAACGGCAACTGGCACACGCTGCAATAGACGGCTGTTTTTTCGAGGGCAGAGCGGTTGAGGCGGATGACGTGCGGGGGGCAGCAGCCGCATTTGGCGGTCACGCATTCGTCCTCCCGCTCCTCCCCGGCCAGGTTTTCGATGTATATGGCGGCCTGTATCACCGCCAGGTTTTGCTTGATGCACAGACTCAACGGGCCGAGCAGTTTTTCCCACTTTTGGGCTGCTTCGGGCGCCAGGAGGCAGCGGACGCTGTTCGTTTTGCAGTCGCGCATCACGCTGATGCCAAAGGCGCGGGTGGGTTTGGTGTACCAGGGCGAAAAGCGGCAGATGGTTTCAGCCACTTCGAACAGCATGTTGGCCAGCACGGTTTCAGCCGCTTCGCGCGGACGGGCAAGGTTGACGCCCATGAACAGGGTTTGGATATTGGGAAGGTCGCCGCCGGCCACGAAGTAATCGCAAAGCGCGCGCCAGGTACAGTCCAGGGTCTCATCGAGTTCCTCGATGGGCTCCAGGTAGAAAATTTCAGAAATATTCGGCACCATGGACTCCAACTCCAATCACATGATGGGTCGGGGAGGCAGGAATTTCTGGTCGGCGGGGCGGAGGGGTTACGGCGCGGGGAGTTTCTCGGCGATACGTTGGCGTGGGTCGATCAGGTTTTTATGCAGGGCGGCAGCCTTTTCGGGCAGCCCAAAGGCAATTGCCATCAACTGGGACAGGTATAAAACCGGCGTGGTCTGCTCCAGTTTCATCTGGGTCTGGCGGGCATCCAGGTTGGCGTGACAGAGCGGACAGGCGACGACGATGACATCGGCCCCGGCGGCCTGGGCCTGTTCGATTAAGCGTTTGCTCAGGGTCAGGACGATGTCGGGACGCGACAGCGAGTGCGCGGCCCCGCAGCAGCAGGTCTTGTACGACCAGTCGATGACGTTGACTCCCAGGGCAGAGACAATCGCATCCATATCCGTCGGGTTTTCGGCGTGTTGGGAACCGGTCACATCCGGCGGGCGGGTCAGCAGGCAGCCGTAGTAGCAGACCGCGTTCAGGCTGTCCAGGCGGCGGACGACCCGTTTCTCGATGTCGGCCAGGGGGACGTGCTTCAGGATGGTTTCCATCAGCGTGTTGACTTCGACCGTGTCCTGGGTGCGGCAGCCAATCGCAGAGGAGATTTTTTGCCCGCGCTGCGGGTCGTGCTGGAGTTCGAATTGGGCCGCTTTATGCCGGTTGAAGCAGGCGGCGCAGGGCATGGTCACTTCCTTGAACCCGCCCAGTTCGATTATGGACAGGTTTTCGAGCGGCAGGCGCAGCGCGGCATCGGGGTCGGAGCGGTGGGCGGCGCTGCTTCCGCAGCAAATCCAACCCTCCGGCTCGATCAATTCCACGTCCAGGGCGCGAAACACGGCCCGGGTCGAGATATCGAATTCCCTGGCGGTGGAATGGAGGGAGCAGCCCGGATAGTAGGCCACCGCGTTGACGGCGTTGGGGACGGGTTTGACCTTGCGCGGCGGGCGGGTGGGACGCGGCAGCAGGGGCATCTTGTTTTTCTGGAACATTTTGACGCCCAGGTCCATATCGCCCATGATGTCCAACGTGCGCAGTTTCATCTCGGCCATCAGGCCCAGTTCATAGGCCCGGCCCCACAGCCGCACTTCGCGCATGAAGGCCTTGTTGAAATAATCGACTTCCGGCACTTTCGGGCGGATGCCGCGCTCCAGCGCCAGGCGGGTCAGATATTCCATAATGGCGGTGATGTCCAATCCCTGCGGGCAGCGCGTGGTGCAGGTCTGGCAGGAGGCGCACAACCAGGGGGTCTGGGCCTGTAAAGCGATGTCTTCCTGCCCCAGTTGCAGCGCGCGCATGATTTGGTTGGGCTGCCAGTCGAAGAATTCACCCACCGGGCACCCGCTGGTGCATTTGACGCACTGGTAGCAGAGATAGACGTTTTCACCGAGGGCCTGCTGCACCTGCTGCGCCAGGTCCTGTTTGATTTTTATCGGCTGGACGGTTAAATCCTGGTTGGCGCTCATCGCTTCACCTCCACGCTCAGGCCGCTTCGAGCCCCGCTGAGGGTTGCGGGACGAGATCCTGTTCTTCTTTTACCACCGGGCGCGGGTACAGCCCGGCGCCTTCGACGATGGTTTTAACGGCCTCTTCCCATTCGATGGCCATGATATGCGCGCCCGCCACGCCCTTGACGGCGCGAATCTGCTGAATCAACTCGATGCAGATGCGGATGCCTTCCTCCTGCCAGGCCTGCGAACGGGCTTTTTTGTCTTCCTTGGTCAGGTCGTCTTTCTTGATATGCGCCCAGGGCTCACCCGCTTTGTCCATGCGGGCAATCAGTTCCTCCGGCACCAGGATGCCCGGCACGTTGTCTTTCATGTAGCGCGCCATGCCGGGGCTTTTCAGCGGGCCCACTCCGGCCAGGATGTAGACCTGTTCGTGCAGCCCCATTTCGCGGACTTTGCCCATGAAGCGCTCGAAGGCCTCCAGGTCGTACACCAGTTGGGTCTGGATGAAGTTCGCGCCCGCTTTGACCTTTTTTGCCAGCCGGCAGGGTCGGAACTCGACCGGGTCGGCAAAGGGCGATTCCGCTGCGCCGACAAAGAAGCTCGGACACGCGCCTTTGATGGGGTCGCCGCACTGGAAGATATGCTCATCCCGCATGGCTGTCACCATCTGAAGCATTTGCACCGAATCGAGGTCGAACACATTTTTGGCGGTGGGATGGTTGCCGAAGGTCTGGTGGTCGCCGGTCAGGCAGAGCAGGTTGCGCATCCCCAGCGCGTGCGCGCCCAACAGGTCGCTTTGCATTGCCAGGCGGTTGCGGTCGCGGCAGGTCATCTGAATGACCGGTTCCAGGCCCTCCTGAATTGCAATCACGCCCGAGCCGATGCTCGACATGCGCACGATGGCCGTCTGGTTGTCGGTGATGTTGACCGCGTCACAATAGCCCCTGAGCAGGGCGGCCTTCTCGCGGATGACGCGCCCCTCGGCGCTTTGGGGCGGACCCAGTTCGGCGGTGACGGCAAAATGCCCGGCCTTCAGGACTCGCTCCAGGTTGGAGCCGGATAGATACCCATTGGTCGTGGACATGGCTCACTCCTCCTCGGCTTTAAGACGCAAATCCTCGCGCGCAATCTTGCGCGGGCCGCCGTCGCGCGATTTTTGCCAGTTTTTGGGCGCGCGGATGGCATAAATATTTTCCAGTTTGTCCATGCTCTTCAACCGGTCGAAAATCAACTGCCAGGCGCAGGGCGTGTTGGGGTCCACCTCGCAGTGTCCGTTTTCCGAACCGCCGCACGGGCCGTTCAGGAGCGATTTGGAACAGCGCGCAATCGGGCAGATGCCGCCGGTCATATCGAGGATGCAGTCGCCGCAGGCCGCGCAGCGTTCGGCCCACACGCCCTGCTCAGACGGGAGGCCGAGGAAGGTGGTGTTCAGCCCTGGCACGACCCAGGTCTGCGGGAAATGCTCGGCGATGGCCTGCGCGCCGATGCCGCAGCCCAGCGAAAGCACAATATCCGCCTCTTTGACCTGCCCGGCGATTTGGTCCAGGTACTCCCATTCGCATTGGCGCTGAACGGTGACGTGGTTGACCTGTTTGCCGTTCCCTTTGAGTTGGGTTGACATGCGCAGGGAGGCAGCCAGGATGGCCGCTTCGCGCTCCCCGCCCGCGAAACAGACCGTCACGCAGGTTCCGCAGCCCACCACCAGGACCTTCGCCGCGCCTCCCAGTTGGGCAGTGATTTCAGAAAGTGGTTTTTGTTCAGCAATAATCATGGGGATACCTCCGATTCGGAATGCGCCGGCGGGCGGATGGAATCCGTCTCGCCTGCCGTGTGGCGGTTTCGTAAGGGATTCAAGCCCAGGGCTGTGATGGTTTCAGTCATCTCCTGCGCGTAGGCTACGAACTGCCCGGCCATGGCCGAAGACACGTTGACCATGCGCACCCGCTCCGGCTCCAGGCCAATTTCCTTCAGGAGCGATTGGATGCGCCTGACCCTGCGTTTTGCGTTGGCATTACCTTCCAGGTAATGGCAGTCGCCCGGCAGTCAGCCGGCCACCATCACGCCGTCAATGCCGTCCTCCAGGGCCTGCAACACCATCAGGGCGTCCATCTTGCCCGAACAGGGCAGGCGGACGATTTTGACGTTGGGCGGATATTGCATTCGCAGACCCCCGGCCAGGTCGGCGGCGGTGTAGGCGCAATGTTCACAGCACAAGGCCAGGATTTGAACGTGTTCGGCGGAAACAGGCGGTGTTTGACTCATTCCATCGTCTCCTGTCGAAGCGCAGAGGCCGGGAAAAACTGACTACGCATCTCGGCTCTCGCTGGGGAGAGCGCGCCGATTTTGGCGAACATCTGCGCGTCGGTATAGTGGAGTAACTGGATGGCGCGCGCCGGGCATTCCGCCGCGCACACCCCGCAGCCCTGGCAAACGGCGGGTTCGATGTAGGCCGCGCCCATCAGGCCGCCCACCCCGCCCAGGTCGGCCTGGATTTTCGGGACGTGGAAGGGGCAGATGCGGACGCAGGTCAGGCAGCCGGTACACATTCCCTGCTCGACCACTGCCACCTGCCCGCCTGCGGCCTGCTTCTCGTGACTGAGCACCCGCGCCGCCCGGGCCGCTGCCGCCTGGGCCTGCACCATGCTCTCATCGAGCAGTTTGGGGTAGTGCGCGCTGCCCGCCATGTAAACGCCCTCGGTGGCAAAATCGACCGGACGCAGCTTGACGTGCGCTTCCAGGAAAAACCCGTCGGCGTCCAGCGGCACTTTGAACTGCGCCGAAAGGTCATGCGCGTCTGGGTTGGGTGTGAGCGGCATGGAAAGCACCAACAGGTCGGGCGCCAGCGCCAGCTCGCGCTTTAGCACCGGCTCCCAGATTTTGAGACGAAGCCCGTCGCTGCCTGCGTTTACTTCTGGCTTGCGGTCGAAATCGTAGCGGATGAAGGTCACGCCCTTTGCGCGCGCCTGGGCATACAACCTTTCCTTGAACCCGTAGGCGCGAATGTCGCGGTACAGGATGGTGATTTGGGTCTGCGGAAGCAGTTCCTTCAGGCGGTTGGCATTTTTCAGCGCGACGGCGCAGCAAATCCGGCTGCAATACTGCTCGGCTGGCCCGACGCACAGAATCATGCTGATGGATTTCACCGCTTGCAGGCTCGCCGGGTTCGTTTCGAGGCGCGCCTCGAGTTCCTGCTGGGTCAGGATGGCGGGATGCGCTCCGCAGCCATATTCCCCGCCCCGGTATTCCTGCGCGCCGGTCGCCAGGATGGTCGCGCCGTGCGCGAATTTGGAAGTCTCGCCGCGGCTGTTTTTGACCAGGCTGGTGAAATTGCCCTTGAACCCGTAGGTCTCGGCCACCCGGCTCTCCAGGTAGACGGTGATGCGCGGATGGGCATTGACCTGCTCCACCAGGCGGCGCAGCGCCTCCTGCGGCGGCTTCCCATTGAGCGGCACGAACACCCGCCGCAGCTGCCCGCCCAGCGCGGCTTCTTTCTCTACCAGATGCACCGGGAAGCCCTGTTCGGCCAGCGAGAGCGCGGCAGTCATCCCCGCCGGGCCGCCGCCCACCACCAGCGCGCTCTGCTGCACCGGGACTTCGATGGTGTAGACCGGCTCCAGCAGCGCCACCCGCGCCACTGCCATCCGCGCCAAATCCCTGGCTTTGGCGGTCGCGCTTTCCTGTTCCGAGGAATGCACCCACGAACACTGGTTGCGGATGTTGGCCATCTCGAACAGGAAGGGATTCAACCCGGCCATGCGCAGGCTGTCGCGGAACAGCGGTTCGTGCGTGCGGGGCGTGCAACTGGCGACCACCACCCGGTTGAGTCGATGTTCCTTGACCTGCTCGATGATGTGCCGGATGCTGTCTTGCGAGCAGGTGTACAGGTTGGCCTCGGCATGGGCAACGTGCGGCAGGCTGGCGGCGTACTCCGTCACCGCCGGAACGTCCAGGTAGCCGCCGATGTTCGAGCCGCAGTGACAGACGAACACGCCGACGCGCGGCGCTTCCGCGCTGATGTCCCGTTCGGGCGGGTATTCGGGAATTTCCGTCAGCGTGAAGCGGGAGCCGCTTAAACGGCTGGCAGCCGCAGCGGCGGCCCCGCTGGCCTCCACAATCGATTCGGGAATGTCCTTTGGTTCGCGGAATGGCCCGACCGCGTAGATTCCGGCCCGGTTCGTCTCCAGCGGGTTGAATTGCCCGCTCCGGCAGAAGCCGTGTTCATCTAACTCGATGCCCAGCCGCTGGCCGAGGGCGCGCGCCTCCGCTGAAATGGTCATGCCGACCGAAAGCACCACCAGGTCGAATCGCTCGGTGTGAATCTGGCCGTTCTCATCCTGGTAGCGCGCCAGCAGGTCGTGGGTGGCGGGGTCTTGCTGCAAGGCGCTGACCCGGCAGCGGGTGTAGGTGATACCGTAGCGCTGGCGCGCCCGCTCGTAATACTCCAGGTAGCCCTTCGAGAAGGCGCGCATGTCCATCATAAAGACCTGGATTTCGATATCCGGGTGATGTTCCCTGGTCATGATGGCTTCTTTGGTGGCGTACATGCAGCAGACTGCCGAACAATAATCGTGAGACTGGTCGCGCGAGCCAATGCACTGCAAGAAGGCAATCCGCCGCGGGCGCTGCGAATCGGAGGGGCGCTGGATGTGTCCCAGGGTGGGGCCGGAGGCCGAGAGCAGCCGTTCGTATTGCAGGGCGGTGATGACGTTGGGATAGCGCCCAAAGCCGTATTCCTGAGCCTGTTCCGCGCGGTAAATCTCGCAGCCGGGGGCCAGGATGACCGCCCCGACCTCCAGGGTTTGCTCTTGCGGGGGCATGTCGTGGTCAATGGCGTTCACGCCGCAGGCAAAGACGCAGCTCATGCACTCGGAACACACGCCGCAGGCCAGGCAGCGCGCGGCCTCGGCCCGGGCGCTGGCCTCGTCGCAGCCGCCCTCCACCTCCGCAAAATTCGAGATGCGCTCGGCGGGCGGCAGTTCGGGCAGCGGCACGCGCGGCTGGATTTTTATCTCGCCGCGCGCCAGGCGGTCGTCGATTTCCTGACGGGAGAGCTTGACAATCGGTAACTCAGGCTTGGGCGGAGGTTCCAGCGCGCTGCCGCGCAGGTAGCGCAGGATGGCTTCGGCGGCTTTGTGGCCGCTATCGACCGCCTCGATGACGAAGGCCGTGCCTGAAACGCTGTCGCCCGCCGCGAACACGCCCGGGCGGGTGGCGGCAAAGGTATTGGGGTTGACGGCGATGGTTTTCTTGCTGGTCAGGCCGACGCCCGAATCATCGGGGATGAAGGCCAGGCCGGCGCGCTGTCCGACCGAAAAGATGACCGTGTCGCATTCGATGACGTGGTTGGAGCCGGGCGTCTTTTCGACTTCCAGGCGTCCGTTCTCGTCGAAGCGGAACGAACTGACCTGCTTGCATTCCACGCCGCGCGCGTGACCGCGCTCATCGCCCAAAACCTGCTCGAAGGCGCGGTCGTTGTAAATGGTGATGCCCTCGTCGAGCGCGGCCTGTACCTCCCAGGGGTGGGCGGGCATGTTTTCGCGGCCTTCCAGGCAGGCCATTGAAACCCGGCAGCCCAGGCGCACCGCCGAGCGCGCCACATCGATGGCAACGTTACCGCCGCCCAGCACCAGCACATTTTTCCCAACCGGGATGTCCTGCTTCCCCAGCCGCACATCCCGCAGGAAGTGGGTGTTAATCAGCACCCCTTCCAGGTTCGCGCCGGGGATGGGCAGCCGCACGCCCTCGTGCGCGCCGACCGCAATCAGCACGGACGAGAACCCGGCCTCGAACAGGTCATCCAGGTTGGCGACCGGCGCATTCAGGCGCAGTTCCACGCCCAGGTCGAGGATGTCCTGCACTTCGCGCTCGATGATGGAGGCGGGCAGGCGGAATTCCGGCACGCCCAGGCGCAGCATTCCGCCCGCCACTGGCATGGCCTCGAACACCGTGACCGGATACCCGGCCCGGAGGATGTCCTGCGCGGCGGTCAGCCCGCACGGCCCGGCCCCAATCACGGCGACGCGCTGTTCGGGATATTCGATTTTGACCGGCTCGACCGGCAGGCGCGGCTCGGCGTAGACCTTGTCGGTTATGAAGCGCTTCAGGGCGCGGATGTTAATCGGTTCGTCCACCTGTCCGCGATTGCAGGCCGTCTCGCAGCGATGATTGCAAATCCGCCCGCAAATGCCGGGGAAGGGGTTTTCTATCTTGATGACGCGCATGGCGTCCTGCCAGCGGCCCTCGCGGATGAGGGCAATGTAGCCCTGGGCGCGCTGTCCCGCCGGGCAGGCGTCGCGGCAGGGGGCGATGCCGCGCTTCTGGATGGCGTAAGCGTTGGGGGTGGCCTGCGGATAGAGTTTATAGACGGCGTGCTGGATGGACAGCCCCTCGTTGAAGCGGTTCGGCGTATCCACCGGGCAGACCGCCACGCAATCGCCGCAGGCCACGCACTTGTCGGTTTTGATGTAGCGCGGGTGGTTCTGGACTCGCGCGGTGAAATGCCCGGCCTGACCCCGCACTTCCGCCACTTCGGCATTGGTCAGGATGGTGATGTTCGGATGCCGGGCAACTTCGACCAGCTTGGGCGAGATGGTGCACATGGCGCAATCGTTGGTGGGAAAGGTTTTATCCAGCTGCGCCATCTTGCCGCCGATGGCCGATTCCTTTTCCACCAGGTAGACCTTGAAGCCCTGGTCGGCCAGGTCGAGCGAGGCCTGCATTCCCGCAATGCCGCCGCCGACGACCAGCACGGCGCCGGTGGGTTGTGTTCCAGGGGATTGCAAGGAATGGGTCATCGGATTGCCTTTCATTCTGGGATGGAATGAATTCCGTCCTGCTTTCTTCTGCCGCGATAGGTGTTCTCCTCGTCAGCCGATTCTTTGGCCGGGGGCCGGGCGGCGGCCTGCTTCTTGAGCGGGTTCGGCCCCAACTGGCGGATTCGTTCGGTCATGGTCTGGGCGGCCATCGCAAAGGTGTGTCCCTGGCTGCCGGACATGAAAAACATATCCAGGCGTTCCTTGCCCAGGCCGATTTCATCCAGGATTTTTTGCGCCCGTTGGATGCGCGCCAGCCCGCGCTCGTTGCCGCGCACATGATGGCAGTTGCCAATCGGGCAGGCCACTTCGTACACGCCGTCCGCGCCCTGCTCGAAGGCTTCCAGGATGTAGCGGATGTCGGTTTTGCCGGTGCAGGGCAGGCGCACGAACTTGACATTGGCCGGGTATTGGATGTGCAGCGCCCCGGCGGTATCGGCGGCCATATACCCGCAGTAGATACAGTAAAAAGCGGTGATTTCGGGTTCAAAGACAGTTTTCGGCGCTGGTTTCATCGCGCAGCCTCCGATGCGCCGGGCAGCCAGGCTCCCAGCCCGCCAATCTCGCGCAGCATCATCTGGCTGTCGGTGTAGTTGACCAGTTGAATGGCGTTGGCGGGACATTCGCCGGTGCAGGTTCCGCAGCCCTGGCACTGGGCAGAATCGATGAAGGCCGCCCCGCCCAATTGCCCAACCCCATGCCGGCCCTCCTGCTGGATGACCTGCGGGATGCCAAAGGGGCAGGCGCGGGTGCAGGTCAGGCAGCCGACGCACTTTTCAGGGTCGACCTGCGCCACGATTCCGCCCAGGTAATGCGTCTCCCACGAGAGCAGGGTCATGGCCCGCGCCGCCGCCGCCAGGGCGTGGCTGATGGCTTCCTCGATGAACTTGGGATAGTGCGCCATCCCGGCCAGGAAAATGCCCTCCTGCATAAAATCCATCGGGCGCAGTTTGAGTTGCGCCTCGCTAAAAAAGCCCTCGCTCGAACGCGGCGTGCGCAGCATGTGGGCGAGTTCCGCCGTTCCCTCGGCGGGCGCGACCGACATGCTCAACGGGACGATATCCGCCGGGAGCGACAGCCAGCGGTCGAGCGCCATGTCGAAGGCCTTCACTTCCAGGCGGCCGCCATTCCAGTTGACCTGGGGCGGGTTTTCATCGGTGTAGCGCACGAAAACCACCCCCTTGCGGCGCGCTTCGGTGTAATACTCCTCCCGGAAGCCGTAGGTGACGATGTTCTTGTAGAGCAGGCTCACCTGGCAGGCCGGATTCATCAGTTTGATGCGGGTGGCGTTCTTCAACGTGTTCGTGCAGCAGACCCGCGAGCAGTATTCTTCCTCGCCAGGCGGGTGAATGCACTGGATGATGACCACGTTTTTCAAACTGGCAATCTGTTCGGGGTGGTGGATGATGATTTCTTCCAGTTTGCGCTGGGTGATGACGTTGGGCAGTTCCAGCCAGGGGTGTTCCTGCGTCTCGCGTCCCCCGGTGGCGACGATGGTGACGCCATGCTCGAAATGGGTCGTTTCCACCGCGCCATCCGTTCGCCGGGTGGCGATATCGGTCTCGAAAAAGCCGAGATGCCCGGTATGCTTGACCACTTCGGAGCGGGTCAAGATGTTGATGCGCTGGTGCGAACGCGCCCGGTTGACCAGGTCGCGCAGCAGGCGCTGCGGGTTGTATCCTTCGGCGACATAGAAAATATTCAGCAGGTTGCCGCCCAACATTTCCGACCGCTCGACCAGGTTGACGCTGAATCCGCTGTCGGCGATGGCAAGCGCAGCCGTCAGCCCGGCCACTCCGCCGCCGATGACCAGCGCGCTGGCCCGGCAGCGATGCCGGTCCTTGTGAACCGGCTGGGCCAGGGCAACCCGCCCGACCGCCATGCGAATCGACTCGAGCGCCTTGCGCTGCGCCAGGTCGCGCTGCCACTGGTGTACCCGTCCGCACTGCTCGCGCAGGTTGACCAATTCGAGCAGGTACGGATTCAGCCCCGCTTGCCGCGCGGCGCGCTGGAAAAGCGCATCGTGCGTCCGGTTGCTGCACGCCGCGATGACGACCCGGTTCAGGTTCGCCGACTCGATTTTTTGTTGGAGCCAGGCCAACGCTTCAGGCTGGCAGGCCAGTTCCAGCGATTTGCTCAAGGCGACGTTATCCCACCCGGCGGCCTGCCGGACGAGTTCTTTGGTATCCAGGAATTCGTTGAGGGTCTCTTTACAGGAACAGACGAATACACCCACGCTGGGCGGCTGGCCGGTGACATCTTTTTCTGGGGGCAGGTTGTTGACCGACAGGAAAGGCCACTGGCGGGAAAACTCGTTGGCGCGCAGTTGGTCGTTCAGCAGGCGCATCACTTCGGCGGCAGCCCCGCTGGCGTCGATGATGGTTTCGACGATTTCTTTCGGCGAGGAAAATGCCCCGCAGACGAACACCCCGGGCAGGGTGGTTTGCAAGGGGGTGAATTTTTCCGTCCGGCAGAACCCGTATTCGTTGAGTTCGATGTTGAATTTTTCGGCCAACTGCTCCGCCGAGCGGGGCGGGAGCAGCCCCGTCGCCAGCACGACCATCTCGAAGCGCTGCTTTTTCACCTGCCCGTTGGGCGCGGCGTAATTGACAATGATGTCCTTGCTGAGCGGGTCTTCCTGGAGTGACGAAACCCGGCAGCGGGTATATTGGATGTGATACTGGCCGCGCGCTTTCGAGAAATACCGGCTGTACTCCTTATTGAAGGCGCGTTCATCCATGATGAAAACCCGGCATTCCAGGTCAGCGCCCAGGCGCTGCTTGGCCAGGATGGCTTCCTTGGTGGCGTACATGCAGCAAATCGACGAACAGTAGGGATGCTCCTGGTCGCGCGAACCGATACATTGCAGCCAGGCGATGGATTTCGGTTTCTGGTTGTCGGATGGCCGCACCACGATGCCCTCAGTCGGCCCGGAGCGGCTCGCCAGGCGCTCGTACTGCATGGCGTGCAGCACGTTGGGATAGCGGCCATAGCCGTATTCTTCCAGGTTCGAGGGGTCGAAACTCTGGAAGCCCACCGCCAGGATGATGGCGCCCACATCCACCGAGAGCAGGCGCGGTTTATGCTCCAGGTCAATCGCTTTGGTGGGGCAAATTTCAACGCATTTTTCGCACCCTGGGAGGCAGTTCTTGCGGTCGATACAGTAGGCGTCTGGCATGGCGCGCGCGGCAATCTTGTAGGCCGCCTTGCGCGTGCTCATTCCCTGTTGGTACTCATTGGGAACATCCACCGGGCAAACCTGCGAGCAGTATCCGCAGTTGATGCAGCGCGCAGCCTCCACAAAGCGCGGCTCCTGTCGCAGCGAGACGGTGAAATCACCCGCCTGGCCTGCGGTATCGACCACCATCGTATTGGTCATAATTTCGATGTTGGGGTGCAGGTTATTTTGTATGTAGGCCGGGGAAATGGAAGGGCGGGTACAGCCGTAGCCGTGGTCGGGCGTGCCGCGACACAGTACGCAGTCATGTTGGGGGAACATAAAGCCGAGTTGGGCCACCCGTCCGCCCAGGCAGGGCGATTGTTCCACCAGGTAGACCTTCAACCCGGCGTCGGCCAGGTCGAGCGCAGCCCGCATCCCCCCGATACCGCCGCCGACAACCAGTACGGCTGCCCTGTGTCTCGATGAACTCGACAACTGTGATAAAGCGTTCGCTGAGTCTTTTAGAACCATGCGATGCCCTCGATATGACGTGCAATGAAACGAACAACGCCCTCCCAGCCTGAAGCAAGGAAGGCGTTGGCTCTATGGAAACGTGTTGCTGCCGACCTGGTTCAGCCAAGAGATTGAATCGCTCAACCATTCAATTTCGGCAACGATGAGGGTAGTTTGTGATTATTGTAGCATTTTGAAAAACCAAAGTCAAACAGGACAGCAATTCCACAGCAATTCCAAATTCAAAAAAAAGGAGGAAAAATATGATACTGTTTTGTCACCATGACAAAACAAGCCCTCAGCCTCCAAGGCATAATGACTTATTTTCGGAAACGCTGGTCAACCGCGCCCGATGTGCGAAAACCAAGTAACTTCTGGCATCCCTCAATATCCTGGCTTTTCTAACAGACTTTATTGGTAATGGGTC
>DAOTZM010000175.1:0-2152 GCA_034434035.1 Anaerolineales bacterium | reverse complement strand
TAAAGTGTACAAGTTCGGTCTAAATTCAAATCCATGACAATCTGCCGCCGCAAGAACGTCCCGAAGGCTTCGTTGCACGCGCCCAGTTGAGCGGTTTGAACGGCTCAGCCAGGTTTTTCAAGCAAGTTTTACTGCGCAGGAAGCGGATATTTGAGAAGCGGATATTTGATATAGAATCCCGCCACGCAAGCGTATCGCCTCTTTGCCCCTGCCCCCATCGAAACCAGGCCGCTCGTCCCAATCGATTTGCCCCTCCCTGAACCGGGGCAGGTACGGATTAAAATCTCGATTTGCGGCGTTTGCCACACGGATTTGCACATCGTCGAGGGCGATATCGCCCCGGTAGGAGTGGTAGAAGTTGTCGTGAAAGCGAAAGGCGAGGTAGATGCGCGCGTCCGTCCGGGCTATTCTTCCAAAGCCGTCTGAAGGCGGCTAAACCCCGGTTATTATAAACTCTGCCACCAACGCCTGTTTCTTTTTACGGGGCATACGTTTGATTGCCAGTTCGCGCTTCAAGGCCGAAACCTTGTCTGGCATTTCCTCCACATACACCATGCGGACAGGCCGCCGGGTGCTGGTGTAGCGCGCGCCTGTCCCGGCGTTGTGTTCCTTTTCGCGGCGCTGCGGGTCGGTGGTCCAGCCGGTGTAAAACGTGCCGTCGGCGCATTCGAGGAGGTAGCAGTAGAAGGGCATACCTAACTATAGAGCGTCCCGAAGGTTTTGGGCGGCAATTCGATTTGCTCTCTGAAAACCTTCGGGACGTTTCATTATGACTTCTTGGGGCGCGAACCGGTAAACAAGCGCCGCAGCGGGTTGTCGATTTCGACGGTTTTTTTGTCTTCCCTGTCCCATTGGGCGCGGCTGCGTTCTTGCAGCCAGGCCGATTGGTCCTCGAAGGCCAGGCGCAGGCGTTTTTCCAGGTCGGGGCTATTCCCTTCCTTGACCGCGTTGCGCAGGTGGGTCAGCGCGCCAATCACCAGGTCGAGTGAATGGGCGGTTTTTTCGGGATTGAGCAGCAGGGCTTGTTTCAACGCTTCGAGGGTGTCATCGCCCAAGATACCGGCGACGTGCGCGTAAGGCCGTCCGGCAAAGCGGCGGGTCTCCTGCCAGCCGGGCTGCCCCACCGTAGCGTTGAGCATGGCAACCGAAAGCACTTGCGGCAGGATGTGGGCGGTCGCCATCATCCCATCCGCCTCGAGCAGGTCGAGGAAGAGCGGCTGTCCGCCGAGCAGCCGCACCAGGTCTTCGGCCAGTTTGACCGCTTCGGGGCGGACATTCTGTGGCGTAACGATACCGATGGTGGCCTTGTCGAACAGGTCGGCGCGGGCGGCGTCGATTCCGCGCGTGGTTTCCATCAACATAAGCGGGTTGATGGTCGGAACCAGGCCGATGTAATGCCTGCCGGCCGGGACATGTTTCTCGAACCAGCCCGCCGCCACGCTCTTGAGCGGGGACATATCCATCACCACCGCGTCCTTGCGCAGGTCGGCAGCAATGTACTTGAGAGTATCTTCCACCTGGTCGAGCGGCAGGCATAAGACCACCAAATCAGATTTTTCGACCGAGGCGGGCAGGTTGAAGGGCGTATCATCGAAAGCGTTGAGGGATTTGGCCTTTTTCATCACGGCTGGTTCGCGGTCATGCCCCACGCGGCGGATGGTTTCGCGTCCACTCAGGGCCAGGCCAATCGAAGCGCCGAGCTGCCCCAGGCCAATCACGGTAATCTGAACTGTCATGAATTCATTCTCCTCAAAAAATAGTTGGACAAGCGTGTCTATTCAGCCATAAGACGGCGAATTCACTAATCAACACCAAACTTCACGAATTTTTTGATGTTCAATTCTCTACCGAACAAAGTCAAGAAACGAACCGCGAAGCCCGCTAATGGACAAGCCGAATCAACTCCGCACAACGTTTTTCGCTCATTTTTCAAATTTCAAAGTCTTGGTTTGGACGCAGGCGAGCGCGGAAAAGGCTGGATGCAGCCGGATTTCTCAAACAATCCGCGTTTCTCCGCGTAACCCCTGCACTTGCAGCGCAGGCGCAAGTGTTCGTGGATAAATCAGGCTGGCTGAAAAGATACACACAAGTCTGCAACTTGTCCGCGTAAATCAGCGTGTGAATTATAACTTGACTTGGGAAGCGGGAAAGA
>DAOTZM010000174.1:0-11462 GCA_034434035.1 Anaerolineales bacterium | reverse complement strand
CAAATACACCGGCCTGCCCTTGACTTGCTGGAAGATATAGCCAACGTACACGCCGATGAAACCGAGCAGAATCATGATGATTCCGCTGGCAATCAGCAGGATAGCCATCAACGAACTCCATCCGGGCGCAATATAGACATTTTCCGGTTTGGTAATAAAAATGAACAAAACATAGATAATTTGGGCCGCCGCCAAAAGCAAAAACAACCCGCCAACGCTGAGCCCAATATAGAGCGGCATCAGCGAAAACGAGAAAATCGCATCGGAGGCCAGGCGCAGCATTTTGCCAAGCGAGTATTTCGAGTACCCGGCTGTCCGTTTTTGTTCGTGATATGGCAAAATGACGCTTTTGTAGCCTATCCAGGCAATCATGCCGCGCAGGAAGCGGTGATATTCAGGCATGGATTTCAGCGCGTCGAGGGCCTGGCGCGAGAGGGCGCGGAAATCTGCCGCCCCCTGCTGAATGCGCGTGCCGCTGATTTTGTTAATCAGCCAGTAGAAACCATCAGATGTGACTTTCTTGAACGAAAATCCGCCATCTTCCTCGATGCGCTGGGCCTGGACGATGTCGTATCCCTGCTCGATGAGTTGAATCATCTGTAGAATCATCTCTGGCGGGTGCTGGCCGTCACCATCGAGTGAGATGATGACTTCGCCCTCGGCCTGGTCCAGCCCGGCGGTCAGGGCTGCCTGGTGTCCGAAATTGCGGCTCAGGCTGAGAATCCGCACCCGCTCATCTTGCGCGGCAAGGCGTTCCAGCGAGGCATCCGTCCCGTCGGTCGAGCCATCGTCCACATAATAAATCCGAAAACGATGCGAAAGGGCATCAAGCACCGCCGCGATTTTGGCGTGGGTGGTTTCAATCACCCCGGCTTCGTTGAAAACGGGGATGACAAGAGCAATGTCGGTCATGGAATCACCGGGCAGATATGCAATTGCTGGCGCATTTCCTGAAGGGTATCGGGCGAAATCCCTGGAACGCGATTCCACAGAGCACACAAGGCCGGGCGCAAGAGGGGCGTTTCTTCGGCTACTTGGCGGGTAAGAATGCGTGCGTCTTTGATACGTCCCAAGTGGGCATAAGCCTCGATAAACGGTAAATATTCGTAGGGGTCATCGGGTAGCATGGGAATGGCAAAGGCTTCATCGCCGAGGCGGGCAACCTGTTGCCAATCACCCTGCTGACGAGCCAGGTCGGCTTTCAGATAAGTGTAACACCAACCACGCATTGGTTCGGGACCGAGAAAATCGGGAACCGCCGCCGGAAAAGCGCCGCTGGTTGTGAGCGCCGGGTTGGAGAGGAGAACGGCCTGGCGGGTCAGGTCGGGGATGAAAGGCAAGTTCAATGCTGAGAGCGCCTTAACAGTCTCCGGGTTGGGCAGGCTCAATAACATTTCATCATACTGCGAGTCGAAAATATGGAGGCAGGCCGGGGGCGCAAAGCGCGTCACTAAAAACGGACTCTCGATAACTGGCGTCTCATCCGATAAGTCACCGGCCAGGCGAACCGAGATAAATGAATAAGAGTTAAGAGCCGGCAAAGCAGTATTTTCCGGAAGATACATCCAGTTCAGGAGGGCGGTCAGGGCCTCGTCGTCGTTGTAGCGAAAAGTGTCTGTATCTTCAGATACCATCACCGCGCCATTCACCAGACCAGGAACGCGCCAGACCACCTGCCAGGCAAAGTTTTTTTGCACCGTCCAGTCATCGCTGTACTGTTTGAGAACCTGAACCTGGTATCCCGCCGCAAGCGCAACCAGCAGCCCGGCTACCAGTGCGCGCTGACCCTCATTCCGAATTAGCCAAAGCAAGCCGGAAAGGAAAAGCCCAACCAGCGGCATATACGCCAGGGTAAAACGGTCTTCAGGGAACGCAACCCGAATGATTAGTCCTGCGGCAAAAAAGGGCAACCCGGCCAGGAGCATCCCGCCCAGACCGGCCAACACCCAGTCAAATGGACGTAATTCAGGCGAGGACAGGCGCGGCAGCAAGAACAACATCCCGCCCAGGGAAAGTAAAATAACGATGAAATAAAGGAGGTTGAGTGACAATCCCCATTCATTTAGAGGCGGCAAGGAGATGACCTGGAGCCAGGCATCCCAGTTAACCTGTTTGATGGCATCGAATATTGAAAGGACAAGATTCGCCAGCGTCTCGAACGGCGATTGCTCTATCCGGGAAAGAACGACGGGGGAATAGAGGGACTTCCCAAAAAGAAAAAGGCGCCAGTACACGTACACTACCAGTACCAGGGCATACGGCAATTCGAGCAAAACCGTCTTTTGGAGCCGCTCTCTCCAAGATGGAGTGAAGCGCGACAAAACCAGGAGCAGGAGCAACGGGCGCATCAGTTCCAGACCGACCAGGTATTCCATCGAAATCAAGTGCAGGCCGGAAAGGGCCAAAGATGCCAAAAATAATGCCCAAACAACCTTGTCGCGTTTAATGGATTGAACCATCCAGCCCAGCGAGAGAAAGAAAACTGCCTCAAACACCCAAAAGAAATAATAAGTCATCGCCAGGGGCTGTTGAGTATAGCCGGGGTAAACGAGCATCATCGCAGCTGCAAAAAATGCTTCGCCGCGCCGTTCAGGCCAGAGCAGGCACAACAACCACCAAAACGAAGCTGCTGCCAGCCAGCGGGCAAGGAGGCTAAATGCCTGCCAAAAAAACGGATTGGTCCCCAACAGCAGAGTAAGGGGCGCTTCCATCCATCCGCGTATCGGGCTGGTGACATTGAACAATTCAATTAACCCCTGTGCGCCAATATGCGCGCGCATCCAAGCGAAGACCCAATCATCCCAATAAAAACCCAATTGAGACAAAAATGGCCCATAGACAACCACTGCCAGCGCCAAGAGCGCCAGCGGGGAAGCCCAGAGAGGTAGTTTGTTGGGTGTGAAGATGCGCATTTTTTTACACGAGAATCACATCTCGCGCCACACTTTATCGTTTGGCGTAATTTTTCTCCAGCCAGGCGGCATAGCCGTCCTGCCCAAGCACCGATTGGACCCATTCGGCGTTGTTTAGATACCACTGCACGGTGGCGCGCAGGCCGCTTTCGATGTCGTGGCGCGGCGTCCAGCCCAGTTCGGCGCGGATTTTGGTGATGTCCATTGCATAGCGGCGGTCGTGGCCGGGGCGGTCTTGCACATGCGCCATCAGGTTGGCGTGCGGCGCGCCAGACGGACGCAATTCATCCAAAATCGAGCAGATTTCGCGCACCAGGTCAATGTTATAGGGCTGGTTGCCGCCGCCCACGTTGTAGGTTTCGCCCAGTTTGCCATGTTTGACCACCAGGTAAATCGCCTCGCAATGGTCTTCCACATACAACCAGTCGCGGATTTGCCTGCCGTCACCATAAATCGGCAGCGGCTTGCCCTGCACGGCGTTCATCACCATCAGTGGAATCAGTTTTTCGGGGAACTGGAACGGCCCGTAGTTGTTGGAGCAATTGGTCATCGTGACCGGCAGGCCGTAGGTGTGGAAATAAGCCCGCACGAGATGGTCGGAGGCGGCTTTGCTGGCCGAATAAGGGGAACGCGGGTCGTAGGGGGTCGTCTCGCTGAAGGCCGGGTCATCGGGAGCAAGCGACCCAAAAACTTCGTCGGTGGAGACGTGATGGAACCTGCGCCCCTCGAAGCCGCCGCTCTCCTTCCAAACGGTTTTTGCGGCGTCGAGCAGGGCGAACGTGCCGACGATGTTGGTTTGCACGAAAGCCGCCGGACCGTGAATCGAACGGTCGACATGTGATTCGGCAGCGAAATGCACCACCGTGTCGATATCCTGTTCGCGCATCAGGCGCATCACCAGGTCGTTGTCGCAAATGTCGCCGCTGATGAAAGTATGGCGCGATTCATCGGGCAACCCTTTGAGATTTTCGAGCGAACCGGCGTAGGTCAGCGCATCGAGGTTGGTTACATGCGCCTGCGGCTCAGCCTGGAGCAGGTAACGGACAAAATTGGCGCCAATGAAACCAGCGCCACCGGTAACGAGGATGTTTTTCATGGCATCTCCATAAATTCAAGGGCTTGAGCAGGAAAGTTCCTGTTTCAGCTGTTCAAAAGCGGGTTTCATCGCAACACTCGCGCCCGTTTCTCCCAAAACCCGCTGCCAGGTATCACAGACGGTCGGTTTCATGCTCGGCGGGAATTTGGCGGCCAGCGCAGAAAGTTTCAAGGCTTGCTCCGGTTGGCCGGTGTAGAGATAGGCTTCCAGGAAGGGCAGGTACTCAAAATTATCGTTGGGAGCCAGGTTGCTTCTTCCAGATTCCTTCCACAAGCGGATGACTTCCTCCCAGGCATCCTCCTGGCGAGCCAGGTCGGCGCGCTGGTAAAGGGTGCACCAATCCCCCACAGGCTGGATGCCGATTTCATCACGCAAGAAACGGCTGAAGTCGTTTTCGCTTTGAACCCGGTCAATGGCAGAAAGCGCGCTGATACTCCGTAAACGCAGCGGGAGCGTCCGCGCAACGGAATCCTGTGGGCGAACGATGTGCAGGCACTGGCCTGCGTCCGGCTCGAAGGTGAAAAGCACAACTTCGTGGCTGTTCCCCTTAAATACCGTCGAACGGTGGCGGGTAAAGAGCGTCATGCCCTGCACAAATTCCTCGTAATCGCGGCTGAAGTTGGTTGTCATTCCGTAAAACCAGTAGCGCATTCGCCCTTGCTCCTCGGCACCTGGGCGGGCATAGATGGTGTTGATGGCGTATGCTGTTGGATAATCCCCCATCAGCGAAAGAACTTCGCCCTCGGCCACCAGTGCGGTGTTGGGGGACATCTCAGGAATGCGCACGGCTAACTGGCGGTAAAACCTGACCTGTTTTTCCCAGGCATAACGAAAATCGTTTGTGTAACGGAAATGCCAGCCCGCGGAAAGACCGACGAAAGCCGCCATCAGGATTGTCCGCGCCCGATGGGAAGCGACCAACAGTTCGAGCAAGGCCACGACCATCATCGAAGCCCCCAGCATGGAGGCCATGCCAAAGCGGCTGTTCCAGAGCGGGTTTTTGGCATTCAGGTATAGACCACCCACATAAGGCGGAATCAGGCCAAAAACGACAATGACCAATCCCAAAAAGAGCGCCTGGAGCGGCCAGTTGACACGCGGGGCCAGGGGTGATTCAGGATAAGATTGCTGATTCAGGTAGTAAAAAGCGATTCCGCCGGAAAGCAGCGCGAGAAGCAAGGCAAACTGATTCTCACGCACCGTCAAATCGAGCCAGCTCGGTTCGAGTAGTTTATACCAGGACGAAATGACAATCAAAACCGTATCGGGAATCAGGTTGGAGACTATCAGCCACAGCCCTGCCAGCGGGTTGCCGAGCAGGGTTTCGACCAAAACCGGCTGGTTGCGGTTTTCGATTGGCACTTCGTACACGAAGAATCGCCAATAGATGTAAACGCCCAGGGCCAGCAAGTAAGGCAGCCAATAGCGGAAGGAGTTCAAGAGACGTTCGCGCGGATTGGGATAGCGCGCCGCGAGCGCAAACCACAGGATGACCGGGCGCGCAAATTCCAGCCCGGCAAAATATTCTCCCGAAAGAATATTGACCGCCCCGGCCAGGACGGAGAGAAGCATGTAGAGCCAGCAGCGAGAGGGCTGCTGGACGGACAAAATCATCCAATACAGCGAAAGTCCCAGGAACAAGAAAGCCACCCAGGCCTGCGAAAACGTGACCGCCATCGGCTGGAGGGTGAAAAACGGGTGCAGGGCAAACACCAAGGCAGAGAAAAACGTCTGGCGCGGGTGGGCCGGCCACAGGCGGCGCAGGATAAGCCAGAACACAACCACCGTCAGCCAGCGGCTCAAGAGCGAGGCAATGTGCCAGGGAAGCGGGGCATAACCGAGCAGGGCAAATTGCAGATTGTTGAGGTAACTGGCAAATGGCGTGCCGTCGTAATACATGAACTCCCAAATGCCCTGCGGACCCAGGGCATAGTGGTTATAGACGAACAGCCAGTCATCCTGGTAAAACCCCAGGGTCGGGATGAGCAGCCCAAACGCCAGCACCAGCACAGCCAGGAAAGCCAGCGGAATGCTCCATTCGGGGAAACGCACATTGAAAAGCCCGGAAAATCTCTCGCGCATTCTCTTCCTAAAACTTGAACTCATGAACCGCCGCAATCACCAGTTCCTGGTCCGCAGGAGTCAGGTCGTTGTAGAACGGCAGGCGCACCAGGCGGTCGCTGACCGATTCGGTCACGGGGCAGTCGCCCGGTTTTCCGCCAAATTTTAACCCCATATCCGAAAGGTGCAGGGGCAGATAGTGGAAGACAGCGTACACGCCGCGCTCGCGCAGGTGCTGGATGAAGCGTTGACGGGTATCGAGGTCAGGCAGGAGCAGGTAGAACATGTGCCAGGCCTGCTCGACATGCGCGGGGATGACCGGCAGGCTGACTCCGCGCCCCCTCGCCCAATCGACGAGTCCCGCCTGGTACATCTCCCAGACCCGCTGACGGTGGGATTGGATTTTCTCGCGCATTTCCAACTGCCCAAACAGGAAGGCCGCCAGGACATCGGAGGGCAGGTACGAGGAGCCGATATCGACCCAGGTGTATTTATCGACCTGCCCGCGAAAGAAGCGGCTGCGGTTGGTGCCTTTCTCGCGGATGATTTCGGCTCGTTCGATGTATTTTTCAGCGTTGATGAGCAGCGCGCCGCCCTCGCCGCACGAGAAATTCTTGGTCTCGTGAAAACTCTGCGAGGCCATCGCGCCAAACGTGCCGAGCAGTTTCCCCTTATACTTGCCGAACAACCCGTGCGCATTGTCCTCAACGACAGGGACGCCGCGGCGATTCGCAATTTCCATAATGGCGTCCATTTCGCAGCCCACCCCGGCATAATGCACCGGGACGATGGCCTTCGTCCTGGGCGTGATGAGGGCTTCGAGTTTCGTCTCATCCAGGTTAAGCGTATCGGGACGAATGTCTACGAAAACCGGTTTTGCGCCGCGCAACACGAAGGCGTTGACGGTCGAGACAAACGTAAAATCGGGGATGATGACCTCGTCGCCGGGCTGGATGTCGAGCAGGATTGCCATCATTTCAAGAGCATGGGTGCAGTTTGTGGTCAACAGGGCTTTCGGCACGCCCAGGGCCTGCTCCAGATACGCATGACACTTTTTGGTGAATGCGCCGTCGCCGGAAATATGCCCGTTTCGAAAGGCTTCGCCGACATATTCCAGTTCGCGCCCAACCAGGACGGGGTGATTGAAGTCAATCGAGCGGGGTGTCATTGGTTTGTCCGGTGATGTACCCCAGCGCGCCTGGCCCGGTCATGAAAAGCAGGTCGAGAATGCTCACAAACGGGTCATACGGCGGGTAGAGTTGCGGATATTCGGGGTAATTGTATTCCATATATTCGAGGGAAATGCCAGCCTGCGCGAATTTTTCGGGTTCGATGTAATCCTTGGCAGAAGGGCCGCTGATATAGCGGGTGGCGTTTACTTTTTGCAGGACATGAATCAGCCGGTCGGTTTTTTCGCCGCTCACATCCAGTTCCGAGGAGCGCATGAATTGGGTGTGGTGAATGCCCAATTCGCGGGTCAGGGCAATCGTGAAGTCGATGGTGAAATCAGCCAGGAACTCGTCGCGGCGCCGGTAGAACGCTTCCAGCAGGGGCAGGGAACGCTCGAAAAACGGGGCTTTGCGATAGTTGTGCTGCAAGGTCAGGAAATGGTCCTTGCTCCAGTCCGAATCCCATGAAATCCGAATCTGGTTAATCGAAATCCGGTCAATTTGCGCGCCGCGGCTGTGAACGGGAATGGTCAGCCACTTTTTGCCATTGGGGGTCTTAATCTGGTTGCGGTTGCGCCAGCCGCGCTTGTCGTACTGGACATCGTCATAAAAGACGAATAAGTCGGCGCGGCGCACCTGGTCGAAAAATCCGCGCCAGGGGATGTAGGAGGGCTGCAAGATGACAACGTTCATGGCTTACCCCCGGCTGGCGACTATCATCCCGGCAATGATGAGAATCATGCCGATGATTTTGGGCGCGGTAATCGCCTCGCGGAACAGGAGCGCGCTAAGTACCAGCACCAGCACATACGAGAGCGTGGTAAACGGGTAGGCATGACTCAGGTCGAGGGTGCGCAGGGCCAGCCACCAAAACAAGGAGGCCAGGAAGGCCGAGCCATAACTGGCGATGATCCAGGGATTGAGCGCCACCCGCGCCATGAACCAGAATCGCTCGGCCAGGCCTTCGGGCATGGCCTCGATAACCTCGGCCTGCCATTTGAAGACCACCTGGCCGAAGACGGTCAGTAAAATCATGATGAGAATGTAAAAGTAAGCGATAAGACACCTCGGGTAACACGCGGTTCTGCCCGCAGCATGGGAGCAAGCGGCTTACATCCGCACCAAAATCGTCCAGTCGTACAGGTTGTAATCATGCAGCAGGGCCACGTTGCGTGAGAAATTGCGCTTGCAGTAATCGAAGAAAAAGAGCGAATTGCCGTAGTACAGGTCGGGGCGCTGCGCCATGCGGTCGGCGTCAGAATAACTGGTCAGCATGTTGAACGAGAAGCCTTTGCGGCTCAACCCGGCGATTTTTCCAAGCGTTTCCAGGATGAGCGCCTGCCAGGCCTCGCCATCGGCGGCGAATTTGATGTTGAACACGCCGCAGGCGATGGTGTAATCGGCAGGGGTCAGGTCGGCTTCGTTGGCGAAGTATTTCCAGTCCGTTCCAGCGGGTTTCTGTTGGATGGCGTGATTAATCATCGCTTCGGAGATGTCGAAGCCCTGGTACTCGAACTGATAGCCTTTTTCGTGCATGTAATGGGCCAGCGCGCCGTAACCGCAGCCATAGTCAATCAGAGAAAACGGCTGTTCGACCGGTGGTAAAACCTTCATCAACTGGTCGAAGCGCACAAACTGCGATTCGGGCGAGTTGTAATCGGCGCCTTGCGGGTTGGGGCCGAGTCGGTTGACTTTGTCGCTGAAAAATTTCTCGACATCGCGCAGCAAGTCGTCATTGGGCATGGGGTTTCTCCGATTGGTAGATTTGCCGCACGATGGTGTACGGGCGGCGCTTGGTTTCGGTGAAAATCACCGAAAGGTAAATGGCTATCACGCCCAGGCAGAAAATGGTCAGCCCGCCCAGGAACCAAATGGACAGGGCCAGGGTGGTGAAACCGCTGGGCGGCGTCCCTACGAAAAAATAAACGTACATGATGTACAGGAAGTACAGGAACGACAACCCCAGGATAAACACCCCGGTCGCGGCGATGTAAAGCAAGGGCCGGTTGCTGAAGGCAGTAATGGCGCGAATCATCAGGGCGATTTTGCGGCGCAGGTTGTAGGTGGTGGACGGTTTGCTGTGCTTATGCACCGTCACCGGAACCTGCTCGAAGCCGGTAATCGTCCACAGCCCGCTGATGTCGAGTTCGCTCTCGCGGTGCAGCAGCAGCGCGTCCACATAGCGGCGGGTCATCAGACGTGCCATCAGCAAATTGGCCGGGATTTTGTGCGAGGAAAGCGCGTTGAACAGGCGGTAATACAGGTCGCCGCTCAAACGCTCGAAAAAGCCGCCCTTGCGGGTGTCCTGCACGCCGTAAATCACGTCGGCGCGCGGATGTTTTTGCATTTCATTATAAAAACCCAGCACCAATTCCGGCTCCTCCTCCAGGTCAACATCAATCAGGAACACCAGGTCGCCGGTGGCGTGCATTAGCCCGGTCATGGCGGCTTTATGATGACCAAAATTGCGCGAAAGGTCAACCACCTTGACGCGCGGGTCGCTCCCGGCCAGGCGCGCGGCCACATCCAGCGCGTCATCCGGCGAACCGTCATTCACAAAGATGAACTCCAGGTTTTCGGTCCCCTCGTTAATGCTCGGGGCAAGAATGGAAGCGCAGGCGGCGCAAGTCCGCTCGTAGAACTGCTGGATGTAAGGAGATGAATAGTAAAGTGTCGTAACGATGGAGAGTTTCATACGTTGGCCCTGGTGCGGGGCAATTTTACCCCATATCCACAAAACACCCCGAAGGTTTCTCGAAGAGCCTGAAGCGGCCTCAAAAACCTTCGGGGGGTTCGATTTTGAACGATTTCTTACAACGCTACGCCATGAAATTCTTTCAGGATACCGAGCGTTCTCTCCACTTCGGCCTCCACCTGCTGCGGACTCCAGCCGAGGCTTTCTCCCATTATCGCGGCGATTTCCTCCACGACAGGCCGGGTCACGTTCCCCAGCCAGGCCAGGGTCGAGCGGCGGATGAGGATGTCATCGATTCGCACCGCCTTTTCGCGTTCGACCAGGAAACGCACCTCGCCGACTGTCCAGCCGGGCAGGGATTTGAGCGGTTCGGCGCTGGTTTCGCTGATGAAACGGGCAATCTCCAACGCGCGCGTGCCATAACGCTCGAACAGGTGCTTTGGAATCAGGTTATCGAGACCGGTTTCTTTGCCGATTTTTTTGATGTACTCGATTTGCGCCAGGCTGACGGCAGGATACCCCGCCCCGCCGCCGATGGGCGTCTTGAGCGTATCGGCCCGGCGGGATTTTCCCAGGAAGGCCAGCGCTTTATCCGTCACCTGCTCGCCGAAGGCGCGGTAACTCGTCCATTTGCCGCCGACCAGCGACAGGACGGGGATGTTCCCGGCCTTGTCTTCCTTGATGCTGTGGTCGCGGGTGATTTGCCCGGTGGTTTTGGCCTGCATATATTCGAGCGGGCGCACGCCTGAGAAGCGGAAAACGATATGTTTCGGGTCGACCTTAATCGTCGGGAAGACGCGCGAGACCAGGTCAATGAAATATTGCTCTTCTTCGGGTGTGCAGCGCGCCTCGTCCGGGTCTTCAATCGGAATGTCGGAAGTGCCAATGATGACCTTGTCATAGAACGGGAAAATCAGGACGATGCGGCCATCCTTGTTCTCGAAGAAGAACTCGTTTTTGCCGATGGCCTCGCGCAGTTCGGGGTGGTTCAGTACCAGGTGCGAGCCTTTCGTCCCACCGATATAGCGGTCAGAGACGCCAAATGTGCGGTTAACCAGGTCAACCCACGGCCCGGCAGCGTTGATGATTATCTTCGGTTGAATGTTGAATGTTGAATGCGTGAGTTCATCGCATAAAGTGACCAAATCTCCTTCTACGCCAACGAAGGAGACATAGTTCAGGGCCTTGCCGCCGTCTTTTTCGCCGTCCAGCAGCAGTTCGACGGTGTAACGCTCCGGGCTGAGAATCTGGCCGTCATAATAGGCCGCCGTAAACTTGATGTCCTGCGCCAGTTTGGGGTATTTTTCCAGCGATTTGGCGCGGCCCTCGAACTTGTGCGGCGGCACGGTGCGCTGCTTGCCGGTGAAGGCGTCGTAGAAAATCAGGCCGATTTTGATAACCAGCGCGCCGCGCTCGGCGGGTTTATCGAGCAGGTTCAGGAATTTGAAGGGCGCATTCAGCAGGCCGGAGAAAATCTTGAACATCGGCACGACAGTCGGGAGGGGCTTGACCAGGTGCGGGGCGTTCTC
>DAOTZM010000173.1:0-8441 GCA_034434035.1 Anaerolineales bacterium | reverse complement strand
ATTATCGGGCTGACCGCCATCCTCGATATTGCGAAGCCCGGCGACCGCATCCTGCTGGCCTCCTTCGGCTCCGGGGCTGGTTCCGATGCATTCGACATCACCGTCACCGATAAAATCAGCGACCGCGCCGGGCGCGCCACCAAAACCCAGGAATATATTGCCCGCCGCACCGAGATTGACTACGCGACCTACGCGCGTTTCCGCGACAAAATCACAATGAAGTAGGCAGCGGATGGCTTCGCACAACGGATAAACGGATAGAAACGGATTTTTCATGACCGATGTCATCATTGCAGGAATAGGACAAACCGAAGTCGGCGAACATTGGGGCATTGCGCTGCGCGATTTGGCATACGCGGCTATCAAGGAGGCCATGACTGATAGCGGCGGACTCAAGCCCCAGGCTTTGTTCGTGGGGAATATGCTCGCCCCGAATCTTTCCAGCCAGTCCCATTTGGGCGCTTTATTGACCGACCATTGCGGCCTGCGCGGAATCGAGGCGGTGACCGTCGAAGCGGCAGGCGCTTCGGGCGGCGCAGCCCTGCGCCAGGGCTACATGGCTGTCAAAAGCGGCCTGGTTGATGCGGCGCTGGTGGTCGGCGTGGAAAAATTCACCGACCAGGTCGGCGCGGGAGTCGACCAGGCGCTGGCAACCACCTCCGACAGCGATTTCGAGGCCGCGCAGGGCCTCACTGCCAGCGGACAGGCCGCGCTGCTGATGCGGCGTTACATGCACGAGTACGGCGTCCCCGCTGACGGGTTGGCCGGGTTCCCGCTCGTGGCGCACGCCAACGGCGCGGGCAATCCCAACGCGATGTTCCGCAAAGCCATCAAAGCGGAAGTGTACGCAAAAGCGGAAATGGTCAGCGACCCAATCAACCTGTTCGATGCCGCTCCCAACGCCGACGGGGCTGCCGCCATTCTCCTGACCCGCAGCGACCTGCTGCCGAAAGAATATTCCCACCCGCTGGTCAAGATTGCCGCTTCGGCGGTTTCGACCGACACCCTGGCGCTGCACGACCGGCACGACCCGCTCGGTTTCTGGGCGGCGCGCGAATCGGTCGAAGCGGCGCGGCACAAAGCCGGGATTGTGCTGGAGCAAGTCGATTTCTTCGAGTACCACGACTCGTACAGTATCTACGCCGCGCTCTCGCTGGAAGCAGCCGGTTTTGCCCCGCGCGGCGAGGGCTGGAGACTAGCCGCCGAGGGCGCGATTGCGCTCAACGGACGCATCCCCTGTGCAACAATGGGCGGGTTGAAGGCGCGCGGTTTTCCCGGCGGGGCGACGGGTGTGTATCAGGCCGTCGAGGCGGCGACCCAGCTGCGAGGCCAGGCCGGGCCCTGCCAGGTGGCGGGGGCAATCTTCGGGATGATTCAATCGCTTGGCGGCCCGGCCTCCACTGCCGTCGTCCACATCCTCGAAAAAATGACCCCCTAAATCGGCGCGGACTCTCAACACCTCTCACAAATCTTACGCTCTTGCAAGGAGCCATCCCTGATAGTTCCTGATAGTGACGCTCATTACAATAAGGCATAGTCAACAACAAAGGAGCAACCCATGGAAATCCCGCGCCACTGGCGATTGAAAAAACAACGATATGGTTTGGTGGGCGAAGTTTGCCCGCACTGCGATTATAAGATTTTCCCGCCCCGCGACGTTTGCCCCAACTGCGGCGACGAAGCCAAGACCCTGTACACCTTCAGCGGCAGGGGCGAGGTGTTCTCGTACACCACCATCTACGAAGCCCCGACCGGGTTCGACAGCACCGCGCCGTACACTGTGGCGATTGTCAAACTCGACGAAGGCCCGATGGTCACCGCCCAACTGACCGACCTGGGCGACCACCCCATCGAAATCGGGATGCCGGTCGAAATGGTCACCCGTAAAATGCGCAACGACGGCGACGAGCGCGGGGTGATTGTATATGGATATAAGTTTCGGCCAGCGGTGATGCATACCGCACATTAGTTTCTACATACTGGAATGAAAAATTCCTTCTTAACATAGCCATCATGCCGCAGTCCCCGGCCTGAAAAGCCGGGGACTGCGCTTTTATACCCAACCTTTTCTTTTCCAACGCCCTATCAGCGCAGTACGCGCTTTGTATTTTTCTGCCAATAATTTGACCCTGGCATCGAAGTTGTTTTGTGTCCCCTGAAAATCCGCCAATTGCGGGATCTGATCCAATAAACTGGTCGCATGGTCGTAGTTGCTGGCGGTGTAGCCGCTTGCGAGGGTTTGCTCCACATCCTGCCAGGTTTGTGCTTGGCGTTTGGCAAGTTCCTGCATTTCAGCGATGTGCTTTTTGCGTTTTTCTTCAGCCTGGCGTTTGGCTGCGGCTTTGCGCAGATTCTCATAAGTAACCACCGCCTGTGTGGAAGTCACATCAATATGGCTGGAGAGTCCATTGACCGTTTTTTGCTCGGCGGCAGTCAGCGGGCGCTCAAGAGTTTGCCATTCGTAATATTGATATTCGCTCATGATGTTTTCCTATTTTCGTCTGATGGTTATGCCGCCCGGCACACTGTCAGGCAGTTGGGCCAGTTTTTTCTTGCGGGCTTCCTGGTAAGCGCGCATTTCATCCAACAGGGCGGATGTGCCGACAATTTCGAGCTGGGTCAGGGAACAGACAACCACCTGCTTGTGTTTTCCTGGCGGGGTGATGTCACAGGCAATTCCCATTTCATCGCCGCCGTAGAAAACATCCTTGATAGCCAGTGTCTGCCGGTCGCTGATGGGGAAACCCTGTTTTCGCAGCATTTTGAGCAGTTCTTTGCCAGCCCGCACGCTGATGGGCAAATTCGCCTTCATTTTCTCCACCAGTCTCTCGGAATTCCTGGGGTTATCGACACTGCCAGGAGCGCGTTTCTCTTGCACGGCTTTTTCATAATCTTCATCTGTCATCCAGCCGCCGATGAGTTCATAATTGCGATACTCTTTGAACCCATGCAGGTTGTCAAGCAAATCATTTAGGGGACGGGGATTGTCTACGCCAGCCCGCCAATACTCTTTCTCGGCTGTGCCAATCACCAGGTAATCATTGCCCATCGCCTCAGGCGCGCGCTGCGAAAACATTTGGGCTAAATACCCCTCGATTTCATTCTTATGGGCAATCAGCATGTCGCATTTGGCGCAATAGCGGCAAGTGTAATTGAGAATCAGCGGATAGTGCGGGTCAACGTGAATGACCAGCGGCACTTTCTTTTGCCCGGTCTTGCCTTCGCACTGCGGACAACGGCTAAAGCGGGCATCGGAGTACGGATTCAGGAAAAAGTTATAGAGCGGGGGGAGTTTACCGAGCTGGGTTTTCTTAGTCATTGCAGTTTTCCTGTGAGTAGTATGCTTATCTTATTTCGTAAAATGGCTGCAAGGCGAAATCCTTTCGCTGCAAGATTGATTATACTGGCACGAGTTTTCCATGCAGATCCCAATCTTATCTTGCGTTATGCCCTGTTACTTGAAACCAGTTTTAATACCTTCTGCCTTGAGAGTAGCATCAATAACGCTCAAAAATAGCTGGATTCCCGTATTTGTGCTGGAACACGCGCTAATGCCGGATGGAAATAAATTGTTGCGCGATGGAACCAGAACCCGCCGCCCAGCGTGGGCGGGATAATGCTGATGCCGGGAACGCCCTGTCCCTGCAATACGACATCCACCAAATCCTGTTTGTTGATGGCAGCCGCAATCGCCAGGCGCACCGCCGGGTCGGTAATGGCCGGGTTACGGTTGGGAGTTGGGTCGTGGCCGTCAGACGCGGAGTTAAGGATTAACTCGCTAAGTGAACGCCCAGGCGGGAAACCGCCGTCACACCATCGAATGTTTTGACTGCTTCGAAGGCGCTGGTCGGCACTTCGGCGGCAAAGTCGATGTCGCCCACCCGAAGAGCCTGGATGAGCGCGTCGCTGTTGTCGAAGGTGCGGTAGATGAGTTGGTCGAGTTTGGCACGGCCACCGAAATAATCAGGGTTGGCATCCAGGATGATGATGCGCCGGTCTTTGTCGAGCGTGGTCATCTTGAACGGGCCGGTGCCAATCGGGTTGAAATTGGTGAAATTTTGCAAATCTTCAGGGGACGTAAAGCCTTCGAAGTCTTTGGGACAAACAATGTACAGGAAAGAAACCCGAAATTCCATGTTGCTGATAGGGTATTCGAGTTCGATTTGCAGGGTGCGTTCATCGAGGGCGCGCGCCTCGACAAACCCGATAATATAGCCGTAGTTCGTCACCCAGCCATCCGAATTTTCGATGAAGGCGTTAATGTTCCAGACCACTTGCTCGGCGGTCAGGGCTTCGCCATTGTGCCATTTGATGTTCGGGCGCAGGGTAAAGGTCCATACCAGGCCGTCTTCCGATTCAGACCAGGTTTCCGCCAGCAAACCGGCACAACTACCGTCCATTTGTTCGGTCATCAGGGTCGAATAGACCAGGTCGAACCTGGCAAGATTCGCGCCAACATCCCTTATACTTGAACGTGGAGGCATTTATGTCCAAACCTATCGAACTGACCGAAAAATACGAGCGCAACAACTGGCCTTCCATCCCGCGCCCGGATGTCGAAGCGCCGGAAGGCTGGAGCCTGGAAGCGCTGACCGCGCTCAAACGGGTTCGCAGCCACCAGTTATCGCCCGATGGAAAGCAGGCTGCCTTCATCTGGGACAGCGACGACCTGTCGGACATCTACGTCATGCCGGCAGAAGGCGGCTGGCCGGGGCGGCTTTCCACCGATCGAGGGCCGACCCTTTCCTGGAACGATGAAATCCCACAGTGGTCGCCAGACAGCCAAAAAGTGGCCTACACCAGTCACGGACACGTCTATACCGTCGAGGCGGCGGGGGGACTTCCAAAGAAACTGGTCGATTATATGACCTCCACCTGGGGCCCGCGCTGGATGCCGGATGGGCAACGCCTCGTCATCGGGCTGGAGCGCGACGACGCCGACCAACTGGCCCTGGTGAATCTCTCCGGCACGGAACTGCGCTTCCTGACCAGCGGCGGCGGCGGCGACCACTGGGACGCGCGCCCCGCGCCAGACGGAAAATCCATCGCCTTCGTCTTTCGCCGCTACGACGACCTGAACCGGGCAGATATTTGCGTCATCGATTTGGAAACCGGCGCAACCCAAACCGTCTACGGCAAGCCCAAAACCCGCGCCTGGAGCCCGCGCTGGTCGCCCAACGGCGAATGGCTGGCTTTCATCTCGCAGGAAAACGGCCACGATGACCTGTGGATGGCGCGCCCGGATGGGAGCGGACTGCGGCAAGTGACCAAACTCGGCCTGGACGTGGTGGAATTTGCCTGGGCGCCCAACAGCAAATCCATCGCGGCCACCCTCAATCGGGGCGGCTCGTTCGAGCTGGCGCTTATCACCCCCAAAACCGGCAATGCCGACATCTTGCGCAACCTGCCCGGCGTTCACAGCAACCCCAACTGGTCGCCGGGCGGCGTGTTCCTGACCTTCGAGTTCGAGAGCGCGACTCAATTCCCCGACCTGTACCGCATCCACACTGCCACCGGCGAAGTGACCCAACTGACCTTCTCCACCCCGCCCTGGCTGGCGGCCGTCAAACCGGTCGCGCCGGAGACAGTCAGTTACCCCAGTTTCGATGGCCTCGACATCCCAGCCTGGCTGTATCGCCCTGAGAAACCGAACGGCGCGGCAATCGTCTATGTGCATGGCGGCCCCTCTTCACAGGAGGCCCACTACTGGAACGAACTGACCCAATACCTGCTCGCCAAAGGCTACACCATCCTGGCCCCCAACTATCGCGGTTCGACCGGCTGCGGGGTCGAGTTCGAGCATCGCAACTACGGCGATTGGGGCGGCGGGGATACCCAGGACTGCCTGTATGCCGCCGAATACCTGAAAGCCTTGCCCGGCCTCGACCCGGCGCGCTTCGCCATTATGGGCGGCAGTTACGGCGGCTACATGACCAACTGCTGCCTGGCGCGCGACCCGCAATACCGCTACGCATGCGGGGTTGCCAAGTATGGGGATGCCGACCTGGTCAACTCATGGGCGCTCTGCTCGCGCGAACTGCGCTACTACACCGAAATCTTCCTCGGCCATCCGGCCCGAAACCGCCAGGCCTATATCAAAGGCTCGCCCATCCTGGATGCCGAAAACGTGCAGAAGCCAATCCTCATCCTGCACGGCCTGCAAGATGACATCGTGCCGCCCGAAGCCAGCGAGGAATGGGTCGAAGCTCTCAAGCGGCACGGCAAGACCTACGAATACAAGACCTACGCTCGTGAACCACACGGATTCGTTCGCCGCGCCGCCATGCTGGATGCCTACGAGCGAATTGCGCGCTTCCTGGATTGGTATCTGCTGCCGTGAACATTTTCGCCGCCCCGCAAACGCCCGGACGTAAACGTCCGGGCTATCTGCCAAGTCCGCTAAAGCGGACTGGCAAGCCGACCAAAATAGGAACACGCGGTTTTAAGGATGACTTATGGCTGAATTTTTCCGTTTCGATGAGTTAACCTGGCCCGAAGCGGCCGGCCTGCCCCGTGACCTGCCGCTCGTCCTGCCGCTTGGAACGGGTTACGATGAAGCCGTGATGGCCGAGGCCCTGTCACATCCGCCCCGCATCGGGCTGCTGCCGCCTTTCCCGTTTGGCTGGCGCGGCTCCGGGCTGGAGATTCCCGAACCGGTTTTGGGACACTATGCCGGCAACCTGCTCGATTCCCTGCGCGAGGACGGATTCAGCCAGGTATATGCGCTGACGCCCCGCGACATCGACCTCGGATTCGGCGCGGCTCAACTGCGCGCCGCCTATCCCCTGACACCTGACACCCTGCACCTGCCACTCCCACCGGATTCTGAACGCGGTAAAGTCATCCTCCTCCCCATCGGCCATACCGAGCAGCACGCCTGCCACCTGCCGCTTTCGGTCGATACCATTATCATCGAAGCAATCGCCAGGGGTGCAGCGGAATCCGTTCCCGATAGTGGCTACACGCTGCCCGTCATGCCATACGGGGTCAGCACGCACCGTTCTTCCTTTGCCGGGACGATGAACGCCGGTGGCCGGGCTTTCGAGGATTTCTGGCTGGCGGTGGTCGATGTCCTCGTCCAGCGCGGCTTCGACAAGTTTTACCTGATGAGCGGGCATGGCGGCAACATGTCGTTCCTGGTCAACGTGGTTAAATATGCCGGGGACCGGCACAAACGCATCTTTTGCGCGACCGCCTTCCTGCACACGGCCGGCCCCGAGGGCGCGGCGGCGCTCGAGAAATACCGCGAATCACCCATCGGCGGGATGGGACACGCCTGCGAGTTGGAAACATCCATGGTTTTGGCCCTGCGCCCGGAATTGGTTCACATGGAGCGGGTCGTGGATGACATCGATTTCGTCACCACTCCCTCGTACTACATGGACTGGATCGAGGGCGGCGCGTTGGTGGCGAATCCGCCCTGGGACGATGACACCGTCTCTGGGGCATACGGAGCGGGCAGCCTGGGGACAGCGGAAAAGGGCCGCAGGTGGCTGGATGTCGCCATAGCGGAAAAAGTCCAACACATCCACGAGATTCACGAACAGCAGCGGCGGCGCGAGCAACGCCGTCGAAACGGCTTTGGAAATTGGGGTAAAATTTCCCGCCAGGAGAAGAAACTATGAACAAGAAAGAAAAGAAAGACAAAAAACCACGCGCGCCTCGCGTCAATAGCCAATTGCCGGTTTCGCAGCTGCGCAAAATTGTGCTGACCGGGCCGCGCTATCACCTGGAACGGGCCCGCGAGTATCCGCTGCATGGCTGCTGGGTCTACAAAGATTGGAAGCAAAGCGGCATTGCGCCGGTGGTGGTGGCGCGCCGGCAGCCCGATGACCGGGTCTTATACGGAGTTTACCTGATTGACCTGTACTGCCTGGGTATCAAAGACTGCTATACCCGCACCGATATTTCACCGGTCCAATTCGAGCGTGACCTGCCCCAAATGTGCGCCCAGGAGCCGGAAGCCTGCCCGGTGGAGTTTGCCCATGAGCTGATTTACGGCGCGATGGAGTACGCCAAAGGCTATGGCTTCGACCCAACTCCAGAGTTCAACGGCTCTCTGGGCGACAAGATACTCGACCTGCCTGACGCGCATCCGCGCACGCATGGGATTGAATTCGGCAAGGACGGCAAGCCGTTCTTTGCCGCCGGGCCGTATGACGACGAGCGCAAAATCAACCGCACGTTGAACACGCTCCACCGCACCGCCGGGGAAGGGAACTTTGATTACCTGGTCGGTTTCGGCGGGCCAGAACTATTCGGCGATGAGATTGAAGACGAACTGGCATTCGATGACCCCAAACTGCTCATCCATAGGCCAAACCGGAAAGAATAATCACGAAAACGAAATCACACAAATCGCAAAAAAGCCGTATAATCGGCGGGTGCAAAAGCCCGGTTTGAGACCCTCAGTGGTTCGCTTGAGAACGCTGAACCAGCGG
>DAOTZM010000172.1:0-3749 GCA_034434035.1 Anaerolineales bacterium | reverse complement strand
GACTACCGCGCCCAACTGACCTACCAGGGATTGAGCGAAGCCCCCCAAACCCGCCTGGTTTTCGACCTGGCCGTTGACCCCGCCACCGGCGAAATCCTGCTGCAACTGGCCGGGCTGGAAACCCGCCCCGGTCAATCGCCTGCCGCGCTCAACCTGGCGTTGATGAACCTGCGCACCCCGGCGATTATTCTGGGGAGCGGGGTCAAAGTCGAGCGCGGCGACCCGCCCCTCGAAACGCAGACCACCGAAGCCGGGTACGGCCTCTACGGGGTGACGATGGCCGTCATCGAGGGCGAGCAGGCTTCAGCCGCAGTCTGGTCCGAATCCACCCAATTCGCGCCCGAATTCATCCGCCTGATTCACGCCCCCGCGCAAGACCATCTCATCCTGCATAGCGAACCAGACCCCAAAGAGACCGTCCCCGGTCAAATCGTCAGCCCGCCCTGGCGCATTGGGACGTATCCGCGCTGGGAGCAGGCCGCCCTGCGCTGGCGGCAGGAATTCGAGCAGCGCGCAGGCGCGCGCCCCCTGTGGGAAAACCGCGCCCAATGGGTGCGCCAGGTTCACGCCGTCTTCGATTCCACCAACCAACTCTACGAAGACATGCCGCAGAAATACGCCGAGCTGGCTGCCGTTGCCCCGCCAGGCTGCGTCCTGTTCTACCTGTGGAACGGCGACCGGCTGGTCCTTTTCGGCGACCACACGCTGGCTGCGCAAATTGGCCGCCCTGGCCCCGCCCTGCTGCACAAGGTGCAGGAATTCGGCTGGCCGCTCCTGCTCTATCACCCCTTCAACCTGATTTACACTGAAACCGGGGCAGACCAACGCCTGAAATCCCTGGCCGCGCAGGGCTGGCTGCCGTCCGGCTACCAGTTCACCCCCGATTTCCCCGGCGCGCCGGGCGAGTGGTACGCCTACTGGAAAAACGCGCGCGGCGATTACGACGACACGCTGGCAATCCTTCATCCCGCCGCGCCGGAGTTCCAGCGCTACCTGGTTCAGAACTTCGGCAATTACGCCCACGGCTACGGCGCAAATGCCGCTTACATGGACGTTTTAGGAAATGACGGCGTTTCGTTCTTCCCGCCAGAGCGTCGTGTCATTGCAGGGCAGGACTACGTCTTGGGAGAAATCAGCGCGTTGACGCTGCTGCAAACCGAACGCCCGGAACTGGCCGTGATGAACGAATACCAATCGTCCTGGCTCGTTCCGTATGCCTTCTACACCTGGGAGGGCGTGGAAACGCATCTGCGGCAAGCCGAAAGTGCCAATATGCGCCTCAATCACCCCCTGCGGGCCGCCCTGCTCGCCAGTTACCAGTGGGCGCGCGAGACGAATAGCGAGCAAGCCGATGATATTTTAGCCGCCCTGCTCGGCGCGCTGCCGCAAATTTCGCTCCAGGGTGATTACGAAGTGAGCGATGGCCGCGCTTTGTGGAGCCAGAAACGCGCCAAACTCTTTTGTGAAGAAGAACTCTTCCACGACCTGCCTGCCCGCTGGGACGACGGCGCGCTGGCCTATTACCGCAGCCAGCGCACGGGTCACTGGTTCAAGTTTGCGCGCCTTGGTGATTCTTACGGATATGTCGAAATCCTGCCTGATGGCACGGAACAGATCCGGCTGAAGCGTTAACATCTCACCGCCTGCGCACATTCAAAACTGGTCAGAGCAGAGTTGCAAGTCTCCTGGCTTTTGCGCAAATTTTTTTAATTTCTTCCTGCGCATGGCCGCCTTACAATCTTGCAAACTTTGAACCTTTTAGAGTAAAATAAATTTGGGCTTGGGAAACGCAAGGCGGCTCAAAGCAGAGGGACAAAGAATGAAAAAGTACATCGCAGTTCAATTTGGCGCGCGCCGGGCGTATGCAATCCCAGCACTGTTGCAAGAGGCGGACTTGTTGGAGTGGTTCTATACCGATTTGTGCGGCAATACCGGGGCCGGGCGTCTGCTCGCGTCCCTGCCTGCTCTCCTCCAGCGTGGCGCGCTCAAACGCCTGGCGCGGCGTGAAGTGCCGGGGAACATCCGCGCCAAAACAGTCACATTCCCCCTCCAAACCTTCCGCCACTTCCTCCGCCAGGCATCAGGGAAATACAAGACAGCGGTCGGCGATGATATTCTTTGGGAAGCCTTCGATACCGAACTGGGCCGCGCCATGATTCGGCGCGGGCTGGGGCAATCTACGCACATCTTTTCGATGGCTGGGGAATGCCTGCCCTTCATCAAACACGCCCACCAGCAAGGACGAACGGTCGTCACCGAGTTTTACAGCATGCCCTCGCGCCGCGAAATCTACCGCGACGAATGGCGGCGCTTTCCCGAATTAGAAGATGAACCCGATGACGCCTACGTCAATTGGTACGCCGAAAAACAGCGCCAGGTTTGCCGCGTCACCGATTGGGCAATTGCCCCCTCCCAGCATGTAATTGACGACCTGACCGGAAACTTCGGCTTCCCGCCGGAACGCTGCTTCGTGGTGCCGTATGCTGTGCATGAAACGTGGCTGGAAATGCAGAATGAACCCGCGCCGGGGCGCGTCTTGTTCGTGGGGCTGGCGGGCATGGGCAAGGGCATTCACTACGCGGGCATGGCCCAGCAATTGCTCAACGACCCGCGCATCGCATTTCGCATCGTGGGCTGGGCTTCGGAACGGGTACGCGCGCACCGCTTATGCCAGAGACTCAACTTCGTCGGCTTCGTGCCGCGTACCGAAGTACGGGAGGAGTTCCGCCGCGCCGATATTTTCATCCTGCCGAGTTTGTTCGAGGGATCTGCCGAAGTGACTTACGAGGCCCTCGCCAGCGGCCTGCCGGTCATCACCACCCCCGCCGCCGGTTCGGTCGTGCGCGATGGCATCGAGGGCTTCATTGTCCCGGAACGGGACCCGAATGCGCTGGCCGAACGTATCCGTCAACTGATGAACGACCGCGCCCTGCGCGAACGCATGTCCGCCGCAGCCAAAGAACGCGCCCGCCACTTTACCTGGAAGCAATACGGGGAACGGCTTCGAGCAGTCTTTGAGCAGATTCCGTAAAGCAAGAGCAAAGAAGCAAAAGAGCAATGAATAACGTATATTGTTACCTGACAACTAACTACTGATAACTGACTACTGACAACTGAGCACTGGATACTGAAATGTTCTCACGCATCGAAGATTTGGTATTGGTACAATCGCTGTTCATTTTGGGCCTGTTGGCCTTCTTCGCCATCCTCATGGCGCGGCGGGGCATGTTCAACTGGTATTCGACCGGCTTTTGGGCCTGGGCAGCGCTCCTGCTCTATTTCGTCCTCAATCCGCTTGCCAGTCTGGTCACCAGCATGTTCCTGTATCACCGCAACCTGCTCATGAGCGGAGGCATGCCGCGCGCCGAATGGGTGGGACTGGTTCTCATTTTGGGCATCACGGCGTTCTTCATCACCTACCTGCTCACCCCCGCTTCGCCCGTCCGCTGGGGAATGGATGTGAAAAAGCAGGAGCAAACCAACCTGCCCATGCTGCTCATCCTGGGCGGATTCATAGGCGTAGCCACCCTTTCGCTGCTCATTTATCGCACCCGCTTCGTGGGCGGCGGGGAAGATGTGGTCATCCAGGGCAGCCGCTTCGTGGGCAACACCACCGGTTACGAATACATTGCCGATACCTTCTACTTTTTCCCCACCGCTTATTTGCTGGCTTCACAGGCCAAATGGAAAAACTGGCTTGGCCTTTTACTGGTGATGGTGTATGTCGGCCTGGCCATCACTTCGCCGCA
>DAOTZM010000171.1:0-17536 GCA_034434035.1 Anaerolineales bacterium | reverse complement strand
GCCCGGCAGCAGCCAGGTCTCGCCTGAGATGGCTTTGACCAGGAAATAGACCCCCGCGCCCAGCGCTGCGCCGCCCAAAAACGCCACCTGGAGCGCCATCAGGAAGCCCACGCTGGTCAATTTGAGCCGCCGGGGCATGGCATCAGATTGCGTGCGCCAGGTAATGGCCTCCGCCAGGCCGGGGTACCGGGCAATGTAATATTCCTTGATGACATTCATCGCCTCCACGCTCTCGAACCACGAGGCCCGCAAGCGCGCCAGCTCCAGCACCGTCACCAGGCCCATCAGTCCCAACGCCACGAACAGGCCGGAAAAGCCCCAATCGAGCCAGGCTTCCTGTCCTGGCGCCAGGTCGAGTTGCGCCGAGACCAGCGCGGCGATGAAACTGCCGAACGTCACCAGGTAGAACGAAGTGGCGCGCGCCCGGTCTTCGTTGGACTGGAAGGCCGTATTGGCAATATAGTTGAATTCCGATGTCAAAATTTCATCGGGCGTACTGGCGGGGGAGGGTTTTCGGGGCATGGCATTCACCAGGAATGGCGCTGGGACGGCAGTTGCGCTGCCGTCCCAGTTTTTGCCGCCTCACCGGTTCAATTTAGCGGCGGTTTCTCAAGAAGGTGGGGATATCCAAATCCTCCTGGAAGGAGGTCTGCGGCTTGAAATCGGGCTGCTTGACCACAGGCGGGGGCGGCGTGACCAGGGCCGCGTTCACGCTCACGGTTTCGACCGGCCGCTCGCTCGGGATGCCCGGCTGGATGGCGGGACGCTGCGGTTCGCGGCGCGATTCGACCCGCGTTTGCTGGGCAGGCCGCTCGATGATGCGGCGCGGGATACCAGCCCGCTCGAACCCGGTGGCGATGACCGTAATGCGGATTTCGTCGCCCATATTCGGGTCGATGACTGCGCCGAAAATCATGTTCACATCGGGATGCGCCGTCTCGCGGATGATGGCCGCCGCCTGGTTGACCTCGAACAGGGTCATGTTCGGGCCGCCGGTGACATTGAACAGCACGCCGCGCGCGCCGTCGATGGTGATGTCGAGCAGTTGACTGGAAATGGCCTGTTCCGCCGCCAGCCGGGCGCGGTCTTCGCCTGCCGCGTGTCCAACCGCCATCAGCGCCGCGCCGCCCTCAGACATGATTGCCTTTACGTCGGCAAAGTCGAGGTTGATGAGGCCGGGAACGGTAATCAGTTCCGAAATGCCCTGAATGCCCTGGCGCAGCACGTCATCGGCCATGCGGAAGGCGTCTTGCAGGCTGGACTTTTTATCGACGATTTGCAGCAACCGGTCGTTAGGGATGACAATCAGCGTATCGGCATGGTCTTTGAGTTGGTCCATGCCCGCCTCGGCAGATTGCATCCGCTTGGCGCCTTCGAAGGTGAACGGGCGGGTGACGACGCCAATGGTTAGCGCGCCGCACTCCTTGGCAATTTGCGCCACAATCGGGGCCGCGCCCGTGCCGGTTCCGCCGCCCAGGCCGGCGGTGACGAACACCATATCCGAGCCTTTCAGCACGGAATACAGGTCGTCGGCGGTTTCCTCGGCAGATTTGCGGCCCACTTCGGGGTTGCCGCCCGCGCCCAGGCCGCGCGTCAGTTTGTCGCCAATTTGTACTTTGGCAGGGGCTTTCGACAGGAGAAGCGCCTGGGCGTCGGTGTTGACAGCCACAAAATCGACACCCTGGATGCCCTCCTGAATCATGCGGTTGACGGCATTGGTGCCGCCGCCGCCCACCCCAACCACTTTGATGCGGGCAAAGGTTTCAGCGTTTTTATTGGGTTCCATCGTTACTCCTCCTGAAAATAATACCGGTGTGTGAACTACTGGAGTGTAAAATCTCCTGATTTTGCCCAAAGTCAGGGACTTTGGACTCCAAATTTACGGAAGCAGGCGTTTGAGCAGGTTCGTCAGGGTATTCCAATTTTGACCGGTTCCTTTCTGCCCTCCACGCCCCTTCCGCGAGTAGTCAGAGAGAGGCAGAGCCTGTAAAGCGGCGGCCCAGGTGAGCAGGCCCACGCTGGTCGAATACGCCGGGGAGTTGAGTTTGTCGGCCAGGCCGAGCAATTTTTCGGGCTGGGCGGTGCGCACCGGCATTCCCAGCACCTTCGTCGCCAGTTGGCGGATGCCCGGCAGCAGGCTGGTGCCGCCGGTCAGCACCATCCCGGCCGGCAGCAGGCTGTCGTAGCCCGAACGTTTGATTTCCTGGAGCGTCAGGTCGAACATCTCGGCCACGCGCGCCTCGATGATGTGGGCCAGGTCGCGGCGGCTCATCTTAACCGGCTGCGTTTCTCCAAACGGCTGGAGGGTAAAGGTCTCCTCCATGCCGACTTCCGACTGGAGCGCAAAACCGAAAGACTTCTTGATTTCCTCTGCCTGCGGCAGCGGCAGGCGCAGGCCGTGCGCAATGTCCTGGGTGATGTGGTTGCCGCCCACTGCCAGCACCATCGTGTGCCAGACATCGCCGTTGACGTAAATCGCCATGTCGGTCGTGCCGCCGCCGATGTCACAGACCACCGCGCCCATGTTGCGCTCGCTTTCCGAAAGCACCACTTCGGCGGAGGCCAGCGGGTTGAGGACGAATTGCACCGTCTCGACCCCGGCGGCTGCCACCGCCTGACGGATGTTCTCGACGGTAGCCGAGGCGGCGGTGATGACGTGCGCTTCGACCTCCAGGCGGTAGCCGTGCATCCCAATCGGCTGGTGGATGCCGTCTTCGCCGTCCAGGCTGAATCCGCGCTGGATGACGTGAATAATCTCTCGGCTGGAGGGAATTGCCACGCTGCGGGCGGCATCCATCGCGCGTTCCACATCCATATCATCGACGTTATGCCCGGTGACGGCCACCACGCCGCGGCTGTTGACCGAAGAGACGTGCGCCCCCGCCAGGCTGACCAGGGCCGAATCGATTTTCAGCCCCGAAGTCTGCTCGGCCTGCGCCACCGACCGGGCAATTGACTGCGAGGCGGCGGTCAAATCCACGATGACACCCTTGCGGATGCCCTCCGACGGCTCGACGCCGACGCCCATGATGCGCAGGCGGTCATCGGCCTCCACCCGCGCCACCAGCGCGCAGATTTTTGTAGTACCTACATCGATTCCGACGACAATATTATCCATAACTTAATCGCTCTTGCTCACCCGGTAAAACGGGGAGTTTGGATATTCCACGCTGATGATGGTTGGCTGGACGCCGCGCGCCGCCAGGTTCTCGACCAGTGACTGATAGACCGCTAATTTGGCGGCGATGTCGCTATTGTTCTTGCCAAAATAAGCCTGCCAGCCGCGCGGGTCGGACCAGCCCAGGCCATAGCGCGGGTCATAAACCAGCGCCGCGCCCTCAGGCACTTGCGGCGCGAGGGTGGCGATGGCCGCCGAGAGTTCCTTCGTCAGGAAAGGCCGCGCCCCAATCGTTTGGGACAGGTCGAGGTTAACAGGCGCGGGCGGGTTGCCGGCCGCGCTGACTGTCAGCAGCCCGTCCACCTGCCCGCGCGGGGGGAAGGCGTATCCGTAGGCATCGACCCATACGACCTGCCCGTCCTGCATCCAGGCGGCCACCGGCTGGCGTTCGGCCACGGTAATTGTGACTTTGGCAGGCAGTTCGACCTGGACATACGCGCCATAAATTTCGGGGAATGAAGCCCTGATATTGTATTCGATTTGGGCCGGATTGAGGAGCGCGGCGGGCTGGTTCGCTATTCCTAAAACGGAATTAATATCCTGCGACGGCACTCGCTGATTGCCATGAATAACGGCCTCCTGCGCCAGGAAGTAGGGTTCGGTGACGTAAAAGTACATCATCGCGGCGCAGGCAATCACCAGCAGCATCGAGAACCAGCGCGGGCCGAAGGTCATTCGGGGCAGCGCGATGGAGGGCGCCTGGGGGTGGGCCGCCGTCGCGGCGCGCATCTGCCCGCGTACCGGCATCACAGCCACATCGTAGCGGGCGCGGAAGCGGCTCCTCGAAATGGCAGGCGAGACCCGGGGCGTCGCCCGCTCCTGTTTGGGTGGGGCGGCAGGCTTGGGAGTGCTGGCGCGCTTCTGCGTCAGTTTGTCCCGCATTTTCTGTTCTTCTTCCTTGCGGCGGCGCAGGGCTTCGGAACGGGTCAGGGTCAGGCGGTCAGGACTCATGCGTCTCCCTCGTTCCTCGGGACAAGCCTTCGGTAGGCGCGCACGGTGCGGTCGCGTTCCATTTTTCGCTCCAGCGCCAGTTCGATGAGGCGGTTGACGAGTTCGGGGTAGGCCAGCCCGCTGGCCTGCCACAGTTTGGGGTACATGCTGATTTTGGTAAAGCCCGGGATGGTGTTGATTTCGTTCAGGAACACCTGACCGGTCTGGCTGACGAAGAAATCGACCCGCGCCATGCCGCAGGCATCGATGGCTTTGAAGGCGCGGATGGCATACTCGCGCACCTGTTCCGCCTGTGCCTCTGTCAGCGTGGCCGGGATAACCGGGACGGAGGTATCCAACACATATTTGGCATCATAGGAGTAAAAATCGGCGCCGGGGATGATTTCGCCGGCTACGGAAGCCTGCGGGGCCTCATTGCCCAGCACGGAGATTTCAATTTCGCGGGCTTGCGGCACGCCGCGCTCGACGAGAATGCGCCGGTCGTATTGGGCGGCGTCCATCAGCCCCTCGGCCAGGTCGGAGCGGGTGCGGCATTTGGTGACGCCAACCGAGGAACCCAGGTTTGCGGGTTTGACGAACAACGGATAATCGCTGATGGCTTCAGCGCGCCGGATGACGGTTTCCATATCGTTTTCGATTTCCGAGCGCAGGGCGGTGATTGACTCGACCACCGGGATTCCCTGCGCGCGCATCACTTCCTTGAAAACGCCTTTATCCATTCCAACCGAGGACCCGACCACGCCCGCGCCGACGTATGCCACATCCGCCATTTCGAGCAGGCCCTGGAGCGTGCCATCTTCGCCATACGAGCCGTGCAGGACGGGGAAATAAACATCGACATCGGCCAGTTTTTCGAGAATTTCGCGCCCTTCCCCATTGCGAATGACATACAAACCGGGCCGCGTGGGGTCGGGGTGAAGGGTGACGGGGAGCAGGGAGCCGATACTTCCTTGCTCGAAAGCCGCCAGCACATTTTTACCGGTCAGCCAGGCGCCCTCGTGCGTGATGCCGATTTCGACGACGTTGTAACGCGCCCGGTCCAACACCGACAGCACCGACCGGGCGGACATGAGGGAAACTTCATGTTCGCCGGAGCGTCCGCCAAAGAGGAGGGCTATCGTTACCATTCTCCTATCAACTCCACTTCCAACTCCAATTTCACGCCAAACTTCTCGAAAACTGTTTTCCGTGCCAAATCGATGAGGGCTTTGATGTCTGCCGCGCGGGTTTCGCCGGCGTTCAGGAAGAAATTGGCATGGACCGGGCTGATTTCGGCATTGCCAATACGCATCCCTTTCAGGCCGGCCGCCTCGATGAGGCGGCCGGCAAAATCACCGGGCGGATTCTTGAACATGGAACCCATGCTGGCGCCCGGCGGCTGGGTGGTTTTGCGTCGCCGGTTAAATTGTTCGATTTTAGCCTGTATCTCTGCCGCAATCCCATATTTTAAATTAAATTTTGCCGACAGAATAACCGCCTGCGTCCCGCCACGCTTCAGGATGCTGGCGCGGTAGCCGTATTCCATGCGCTGGGGCGGCCACCACTCGCGCCCGGCGGAGGTCAACATCTCGACAACCAGCAGGTCATGGGCCACATCGCCGCCAAAAGCCCCGGCGTTGCCATAGACCGCCCCGCCCACCGTGCCGGGAACCGTGGAAGCCCATTCCAGGCCAGAGTAGCCCTGCGCGGCGGCGCGGCGCGCCACATTGGAAAAGGTAGCGCCAGATTCGGCCCAGACGTGTTTCTCTGCGCCTTCGACAAATTCCACGCCCCGGGCCCGGTTCAATATCACCACACCCCGCACGCCTTTGTCGCTGACCAGGACATTCGACCCGGCTCCAAGCAGGTGGTATTGCAAACCATTTTCCCAACACACCCTTACAGCACGCGCCAGTTCATCGGCGCTGCGAACAGTCACCAGCACATCTGCCGGGCCGCCAATCCGCGCGGAGGTATAAGGCGCGAGGAGGGCATCCTCCTGCACCTGTTTGCCCAGGGCAGCGCGTAAATCGGTCAGCGCGGCAGGCTGAACCATCGCCTATTCCTTATCCTTGATGCGCCCGATGAGTTTCCTGACCATGCCGCGCGCCTCTTCGTCCTTGACGCCCATCGCCCGGAAGGGACGGTATCCCTCGCCGGGGTCCGGTTCCGGCAGGTCGCCCAGCACCATCTTGAGCGGCGGCAGGGCCATTGTTTCGGCCTGGTAAGTTTTTTTCTTTTCAGCCATTTTGCGCCTCGCTTTCCTTGAGTCGGGCCAGCACCTCGGCACTGACCTGGTCGGCATCCCCGGCGGAAAGGACAAGCAGGACATCGCCGGGTTTGAGATGAGAAAGGAGATAATTGCGTATTTCAGGCAGGGTTGGGATGAAACGCGCCGCCCGGTGATACATGGCCTGCACCACCTGGCGGGCCGAAAAATCCTGCTTCGGCTCGCGCGCGGCATACACTTCGCTGACAATCACATCATTGGCTTCTGCAAAAGAAACGACGAATTCATCGAACAACGCGCGGGTGCGCGAGTAGGTGTGCGGCTGCCAGACCACGATAATGCGCCGGGAGGGGTAGCGGGCGCGGGCGGCATCGAGCGTGGCGCGAATTTCAGTAGGGTGGTGGGCATAATCGTCGATGACGATGACATTCCCGGCCTCGCCCTTGATTTCGAACCGGCGGCCTGTGCCTTGGAACTCGCCCAGGGCTTTGCCGGCGGCTTTCAAGTCCAGTCCCAACAAACCGACAGTGGCCAGCACGGCCAGCGCATTGCGAACATTGTGCAAGCCCGGCACGCGCAACTGCACGCCCGAAACATAATTGGGACTGCCCGCAAGCCGGATGAGCGCATTGAAGGTAAAGCCGCCCAGGTTGTTTGCCATCACGTTTTGCGCCAGCACCCACTCCCCGGCTTCGGTGCGCTGGTTCTCGGCAATCCGGTAGCCTGCCACGCGCTTTTGTAAACGGCGGGCTTCGGTCATCAGTTCGCTGGCGCCCATGTCTTCGCCGCAGGCTACGAGCGCGCCATCCGGCGGCACCAGGCGCATGAACTCAACGAAAGCCGCGCGGAAATCTGCCGGGGTGGGGAAGCAGTCGGGATGGTCATACTCGACATTGGTTACGACGGCATAGCGCGGTTTCAGGCCCAGGAAGGTGCGGTCGTATTCATCGGCTTCGATAACAAAGGTCTCGCCGCGCCCGGCGCGGGCATTGATGCCCAGGTTTTGCAGGACGCCGCCAACAATGAAAGATGGGTCGGCGCCCAGCGCGTATAAGACCCACGCAATCATGCCGGTCGTGGTGGTTTTGCCGTGCGTACCGGCGATAGCAATCCCCAGTTTATCGGCCATCAGGCGGCCGAGGAAATCGGCGCGTTTGTAAACGGGAATCCCCGCCGCAAGCGCGGCCAGCACTTCGGGGTTGTCGTCGGGAATGGCTGAGGAGCGCACCACGTAATCGGCCCCGGTGATGTTGGGGGCGGCATGCCCTTCAGCGATGACTGCGCCCAATGCGCGCAACTCCAGCGCCAGCGGGGAGAGAATCCGGTCAGAGCCGGTTACCGTGTTCCCCTGTTCCAGCAGGAGCCGGGCAATGGCAGAGAGGCCGCTGCCTCCAATCCCAATCAAGTGTATGCGCGCCATCAGATAAACACCACCAGGACGAAGATAAAGGCAATTATTACAGCAAAATAAATCCACGGAACGCCGAGCAGGTTGGGCGAGAGGAATGGCAGCAGGTTGAGCGCCGCGTCACCCTCCACTGTGCCTGGAATGGGCGCTTGGATATAAGCGAAAGGATATCCGGCCTCGGCCATATAAAACCAGACGGCTCCAATAATCAGATAGCCATTGAACGCGCCCAGGATGAAACCGAGCAGGCTGTCTTGCAGTTTCTCGCGGGCTGCCTTGGTGGCGAAACGCGGTATGGAAACCGTTTGATACCCAAAAAAAACCAGCACGCCCAGAATGATGACCCGAATCCAGAACAGGGTCAGGTTATTGGCCTCCAGGGTATTGATTCCAGGAATATAAAGGCGCAATAACATATTGAAGGCTAGCGACAGGATGACGCTGAACGTCACCAGCAGTTCTTTGGCCCAGCCGCGGAAAATGCCAATCAGGCCAAATAGGATGACCAGCATCCAAAAGACGAAGACCAGGCTAACCATGCTGCTCTCCGGCCAGTTCTATCAGGTGACGCGCAATATTCGTTGCGGCTTCGGGCGCGCGCATGGAGGTCATTGCGGCGCGCATCGCGTCCAGTTTCTCGGGGGTTTCGAGCAGCTTTTCGACCGTCAGGGCCAGGCCGCTTTTCAGTTTTGCGTCTTCAATCATCAGAGCCGCGCCTCGCTGGGTGAGCATGTCGGCATTGACTTTCTGGTAACGCCAGGCATGTGGGTATGGAACCAGGATGACAGGCAGGCCAAAGAGCGGGAACTCGCCCAAGACAGAGGCCCCGGCGCGTGAAATTGCCAGGTCTGCCGCCGAGAGCGCCGCGCCCATCTCGTCATGAAGGTAGGGATAGGCATGATAGTGCTGTGCCTTTTCGGCGGGCAGTTCCTCACGCGCTGATTCCACCGCTGGCCAGTCGAGTTCGCCGGTCAGGTGGATGATTTCGACCTGCTCAAGGAGCGACTCAAGGCGCGCCAGGACGGCCATGTTGATGGAACGCGCCCCCTTGCTTCCGCCCACGACCAGCAAGACGGGTTTCTCGCCGGCGATTCCCAAACGCTGACGGCCAACCGATTTTCGCCAGTGCGCCAGTTCGGGCCGGACGGGATATCCGGTGCCATGCACGTCGGTCTTTTTTGGGAAAAACTGCCAGGAGTCCTCGGTCGAGACGGTGATACGCTTCGCAAAGTAGGAGAGCGTCTTGAGGGCCAGCCCCGGTTCGACATCGGGAACAAAGAGCAGGGAGGGTATGCCCAGCCCGGCCAGCGCCATTGGGACGGCGACATAGCCGCCAGTGAAGAACAGGACATCGGGTTTGAAATCAGCCAGGATGACTTCGGAGGCCCGGATGCCGCGCAGAATGGCCGCAAGGTTGCCGGGCAGGCGTTTCAGGCCGACTCCATGCACGCCGGCGGCAGGGATGGCCTTAAACGGAATAGCGGCTCGTTCTACGAGCCTGGCTTCCATGCCGCCTTCGCCGCCCACCCACAAGATTTCTGCCAGCGGGTGGATGGATTTGAGCGCATCATGTACGGCTAATGCGGGATAAACTCCGCCGCCGGTTCCGCCTGCGCAAATCAAGAGTCGCACCGAAGTTTCTCCATTCTTCACGTTCTGAGCCCGACTCTGCCTGCCGGGAGACATTCATCAGGATGCCGACCGCCGCCAGCGAGGCGACCATGTTCGAGCCGCCTGCGCTGATGAAGGGCAGCGCATTGCCTGCAAACGGCACCAATCCTACCATCACCAGCATATTGATTGCGGCCTCGAGCGCCAGCCAAAAAGTCAGTCCCGCTGCCAGCAGGCTGCCGAGCATGTCGGGCGCCTTCTCAGCGATGCGCAAGCCGCGCCAGACCAAAAGGACATACAACGTAACCGTACCGGCTGCGCCAAACAACCCCAATTCCTCGGCAATCACCGCAAAAATGCTGTCGGTGGGCGGCACGGGCAGGCCGGTCAGCTTGGTATCGGCGCGTCCGATGCCTGCCCCAAACCAGCCGCCTTTGACAATCGCTTCGAAAGAGCGGCGCACATGGTAAGAAGCCTGGGTGGGGTCTTTCAGGCCCTCAATGTATGCGCCCACGCGCTCCTGCCCGGTGGTACTGACCTGCACAACCAGGACGCCGACAATCACGGCCACGATGAGCAGGAACGCAATCTGCCGCAAGTCGCCGCCTGCGATGAAGAATAACAGACCGCCCAGCACAAAAACGGTCGCTGTGGCCGAAAGGTCGGGCTGGATGTAGATGAGACCACCCACCGTACCGAGGATGACCGCCAGGGGGATGAGACCCCACTGGATGTCGTGCATCTGCTCGCGTTTCGAGTGCATCCACACCGCCAGGTAGATGATGGTCACTACCTTGGCCAGTTCCGAAGGCTGGATGGAGCCTCCCAACAGGGTGCGTACCGCGCCCAGGCGCATCTCGTTGACAAACAAGACTGCCGCCAGCAGGCCAATCGTCCCCAGCATGAGCGGGACGGAGAGGGTGCGCCAGTTGTGGTAATCGATACGCGACAACACGAAAGCAACCACCAGCCCCAGGGCCAGCCAGAGCACCTGGCGGTTGAACATGCGCATCGGCTCGCCGTAAACGGCCAGCGAGAAATCCCAGGAAGCCGAGAATACCATTAACAGGCCAAAAACCAGGATGGCAATCATCACCAGCAGGAGCGGCAAATCAATCGAGCCGCCCAGTTTGCGGGCTGCTGGCGCAGGAGGCTGGGGGGAGGGTTCGATGCCTACCGCGGTGTCTCGACGTTGCTCGACAGACCTGTCTCGGAAAACTCGCGTACCCATTGTTTGAACCTTTCTCCGCGTTCCTCGAAATCCTTGAATTCGTCATAGCTTGTGCCGCCGGGCGAGAACAGGACCACAAATCCCGGCTGGGCCAGGCGCGAGGCCGCCAGCACCGCCTCGCGGCAGGTTTCCACCCGCGTCAGGCTATAGGGCTTCGAGCCGGGGATGCGCTGCCCGATGGCGGCCTGGATTTTCTCGGCGGCTTCACCAAAGATGACGACGTGGTCGACGCGCTGGCGCACCAGGCGTCCCAGGTCTTCCCAGGGCAGGTCTTTATCGCGCCCGCCGAGCAAAAGAATGAGTGACCCGCCAAACGAATTGACCGCCGCCATTGTGCGTTCGGGCGCAGTGGCAATCGAATCGTTGTACCAGTGCGCCCCGCGCCAGGCGCGCACGAACTCCAGGCGGTGCGGCACGCCATGGAAACCGGTCACGCCAGCCTCCATGTCCTGTGGCGAAAAACCGGCGGCGTGGGCAATGGCGCAGGCGGCTAACACGTTCAACCGGTTGTGTTCACCGCGCAATTCGATGTGGTTTTCAACCGGCAGGCGGGTGACGCGCCCGCTCTCGCGCAGGTAGAATTTTTCGTTTTCGACGTAAGCTCCGTCCTGGCCGGGTGGCAGGGGGCTGAACCCGAAGGAGAACAGCCGCCCTTTCACTTTTTCCGCCAGCCCCCACGCGACTGGGTTGTCACGCCCCAAAATGGAGATGTCGCTGGGGGATTGGAAATCGAGAATGCGCGCTTTGGCGGCGGTGTAGGCTTCCATTGTGCCATGCCGGTCGAGGTGATTGGGCGTGATGTTCAGGATGGCCGCGATGCGTGGGGAGCGGGTCATCTGCTCCAGCTGAAAGGAGGAAATCTCCAGAATCGCCAGGTCGGAGGGCCCCATTTCATCGACATAATTGATGAGCGGGTCGCCGATGTTGCCGCCAACCCAAATGCGTCCGTATTTGCCAGTTCGATTTGATTGCGCGATGCGCCCAACCAGGGTGGTGGTGGTGGTCTTGCCTGCCGAGCCGGTGATGCCGAGCGTCTTGCACAGCGCAACTTCCATGAAGACCTGGGTGTCGTTCGAGACGGGAATGCCGTCCGCAATGGCGGCCTGCACCAGCGGATTGGTTAGCGGGACCCCGCCGGAGATGCAGAGCAGGCCGGGGCGCGGGGCCAGGAGCGAGAGCGGGTGTCCGCCCGTCACCCATTCCACGCCCAGCGATTCCATTTGTCCCATTTCATCCTGCAACTGGTCTGCCGAACGGCGGTCATTCAACGTGACCTGCGCCCCGTGCCGGGCCAGGTAACGCGCCAACGCCAGCCCTTGCCGGGCTGCGCCGAGGATGACCACGCGTTTGTTTCGCCAGTTGACTGTCATAGTTCCTTTCGGGCAGCGTGAGAGGCTATCTCGCGCCACGTTATACCATTGCCAGGCCGACGCCAATCAGGGCGGCCAGCAAGCCAATCAGCCAGAAACGCTGGACGATTTGGGTTTCGCTCCAGCCGAGTAATTCGAAATGCAGGTGGATAGGCGCCATTTTGAAGAAACGGCGGCCCTTTGTCGCCTTGAAATAGAATATCTGGATGGTAACGCTCATGGCCTCAGCGACCGGAACGATGGCGATGAGCGGCAGGATAGCCCATTGGCCGGTCATCAGCGCGACGACAGCGATGGTTGCGCCCAGCGAGAGCGAACCGGTATCGCCCATGAACAATTGCGCGGGATGGGCGTTGAACCACAAGAACCCAAACAGCGCGCCCACCATCGTAAAAGAAAACTTTGCCAGGAAGGCCTGCCCCTGCATGAGGGCAATAATGCCGTAGGCGGCAAAGATGGTAGCTGAGATGATGCCTGCTAACCCGTCGAGGCCGTCGGTGAAGTTGATGGCGTTAGACATGGCGACAATGATGAAAGCCGCGATTGGCACGTACCACCAGCCAAACTCTACTTCCACCGGGACGCCGGGGATGAACATGCCCGGCGCTTCGAGCAGGTATTTGAGCGACCAGGCAATGATGCCCGCGAGTATCCATTGAAGCAAGAACTTGACTCGGATAGATAGACCATCACCTTTACGCTTGCCGCGAATACCTTCCCAGTCATCGATGGCGCCCAGGATGCCAAAGGCGACCATTGTTGCCAGGGGGACGAAGACCGAGCGGCCTGAGAGTTTGAAGCCAATCAAGACAGCGGCGTTCAAGAGAACCGTCAGGAGCAGCACCGGGGCAATCACCATGACACCGCCCATGGTGGGTGTGCCCATTTTGACCAAATGCCTGCCCGGTTCCTCCACGCGGATAAGTTTGCCGATTTTAAAGTGCTTTAAGATACGCAGCAGGGGCGTTCCCCAAATGACGGTCAGCATGAAACTGAAGCCGGCCAGGGCGGCTGCCAGGGTGGTATCTTTCATCAGGAAGCCTCCAACGCGGCCACGATGCGGTCCATCCGCAGGCCGTGCGAGCCTTTGACCAACACGGCGTCGTTGGAGGTCAGGTTCTCCTTGAGCCAGTCTATTACTGCCGCGATGTCTTCGTATTCTAAGACGACGCTTTTTTTCATTCCGGCTTTGCGGGCGGATTCGGCGATGATGTGGGCGCGAAGTCCCAATGTTACCAGGACATCGGCCACTTGCGCGGCGCGTATGCCGACTTTTTGGTGGCCCTCGCGCTCGTACTGGCCGAGTTCGAGCATATCGCCCAACACGGCAATTTTGCGCCCCGACATTTCGTCCAGCAGGTTGAGAGCAGCCAGGGTAGATTCCGGCGCGGCGTTATAGGTGTCGTCAATGATGAGTGCGCCGCTGGCGGCGCGCACTGCGGAGAGGCGCAATTGGGTTTGGCTTTCTTGCAAGCCGCGAATGATTTCGTCCCAGGTCAGGTTTTCCGTTAGGCCGACTGCGGCAGCCCGCAAGGCCGTCTCGACCGAGTGACGGCCAATCATGGGGACACGCAGGTAAATGGTTTCTTTTTTGTAGTGCAAGCGAAAGCGGATGCCTTCCAGACCCATTCCTTCCACTTCGTCGGCCCATAGGTGCGCTTCGGGGCTGAGGCCGTAGTAGAAAACCCGCGCTTTGGTGCGCGCCTTCATAGGACGGACGTAGGGGTCATCGTAGTTTAAAATGGCAACGCCTTCCGGGGCGGGCGGCAGGGATTCGACGAGTTCGCCTTTGCCTTGGGCAATCACTTCTTGCGACCCGGCCCGTTCGGCATGAACCGTGCCGATATTGTTGATGACGCCGACTTGGGGCAGGGCAATTTGGCACAACTGGGCAATTTCGCCGAGGACGTAAAATCCCATTTCCAAAACGGCTACTTGATGGCCAGGGGTGAGCCTCAGGATATTGAGCGGCAATCCAATTTCGTTGTTCAGGTTTGCCAGGCTTTTGAGCGTTTTGTAGCGCTGGCTCAAGACCTGGGCAATGGCTTCTTTGGTGGTTGATTTACCGACACTTCCGGTGATACCAATCACTCGCAGATTGAGTTTTCGCCGCCAATGAGCGGCCATCTCTTGCAGGGCGGTTAGGGTGTTTGGAACCCGCAAGCAGATGGGCGGTTGAAGCGTCGAGAAATCGACTGTGGGGGGACCGTTTCGCAGGTCGAGGGTGGTGAACTTGCCTTCGACTTCATGTTCGATGAGGGCCGCCAATGCGCCGCGCTCAAAGGCTTGAGAGATGAAATTATGCCCATCAACGCGTTCCCCCTTGAATGCGATGAACAATCCGCCAGGGATGACCTGACGCGAATCAATGGCTGCTTCGGTGATGAAGATGTCTTTCATTACCGGGCGATTGTGAGTTAGGGCTTCGAGAATATCGGCAAGAGTGAGCATATCGTTTTATTGTCCAACAAGCCGGAGACGTACGTCGTCCGGCGGAATTCCCATAAGTACGACCAGTTTTTCGACCACTTCCCGGAAAACGGGCGCTGCGATGTAAGCGGCCCAGTCGGCGGAATCTGGTTTTTCGAACCAGACATAGACCATGAAGCGGGGACTGTCCACTGGTCCCCAGCCGATGAACGAGGCGTTAATCTCGTCTGGCAAATAGAGTCCATTGGGTCCGGGGATTTGGGCCGTGCCAGTCTTGCCGGCAATCCGATAGCCTTCGACAACCGAGGCCATTTTTCCTTGTTCCATCGAAGTTGCCAGTATTTCACTGACCGCGCGCGCTGTCTGTGGTGAGATGGGCGTGCCGAGTGTTTGAACGGGGGTGTTGTACTGGTGGCCGTTGCTGACCATGCCGTACAAGACATGCGGGTACACCATGCGGCCATCGTTGGCCAGGGCCGAAGCTGCCGCCATCATTTGGATGGGTGTCATTGCCACGCCTTGCCCGAAAGCATTGGTGCCTAAATCAACCTTGTACCAATCGGAGTCGCCCGGCACTTTCAAGCGGCCCTTGGCTTCATTGGACAGGTCAATGCCGGTGGGATGCCCCACCCCAAAGCGGCGCATGTAGGTATAGAATGTATCTGGGCCCATCTGGTCGGCCACGCGCGTCATGCAAATATTGAGGGAGTGCCGCATACATCCCAACAGGTCTTGCGGCCCCCAGGCGCCCCTGTCCCAGTTGTAGACATACGCGCCGCCGATTTCATAAAAGCCAACATCGAGATACGAAAAATTGGACGAAACCGCGCCTGAATCCAGGGCTGCCGCCAGGGTCAACACCTTGAAGACCGACCCCGGCTCATATTGGATGGAAATGGCGCGATTGAATTCACTCGCGTTCTTATAAATTTCATTGTACTGCGAGAAATTATTCAAATCCATCTGCGGGGTGGAAGCCATCGCCAGGATTTCGCCGGCGCGCGGGTCCATCACGATAATCGTCCCAGCCTCAGCGCCAGTATCCACCAAACTCTCGCGCAGTTGCTCTTCGACCATCGCCTGGATTTCACGGTCGATGGTCAGAATCAAATCGGCGCCATGCGGCGTGGCGGGAAGTTCGGCGGCCCGGTTGGGGTCTTCGGGAACCCAAACTGTGACCGGCACGCCCGCCAGCAGGTTGTTGTATTTTTCTTCTACGCCAAAGTAGCCGCGATTTTCGAGCGTCACAAAGCCCAAAACATTCGAGGCCAGCGACTTTTCGGGGTACGAGCGCATCAGGTGCGCCTTGAAGTGCAGCCCGGCCAGGCTGGGGTCGCCGCTATTTTTGTATTCTTCTGCCAGGCGGCTTTTCAACTCCATCAACTCATGCGCTTTTTCGGAACTGACGAAATCCGTCACTACCAGGTAGACGATTCCGGACGGCGGGTTGATGAGGTCGTTATAGACTTTTTCGTAATTCAACCCGACGATGGTGTTGAGGGTTAGCGCAATCGTGTGCGGATTCCTGACTTCGGCCAGGCTGACCCCAATCTCGTAGACGCTCTGGTTCCCCGCCAGCAGGAAGCCGTCCCGGTCGAAAATGCGGCCCCGCTCCGGGAAGAGGGTGACGTATTTGCCCGCGTATCGGTCGGCCTGCATCAGGAACGTCGCAGCCTCCGGGCTGGCCTGAATGCGCACAATCTGCAGCACGACCAGGGCGGCCAGCACGGCAAAAATTATGGCAAGCGAGAGGGAGCGTACCTGGTATTGTCGTTTCATTGGTCGAATTATTGCAATGGCCTGGAGGCAGATTCCATCTGGCGGCCCAGCCACTCAAAAAGCGACTCTGCATATTCGGGTTTTGTTGCCAACAGGTCGGTCTCGGCAGCCGGCTGGACAAGGTTGATCCCCTGCGGCGGGAAATATCCCGGCACAACGATGTATTCGACATCTTCGCGTTTGACCGGTTCGAAGCCCAGCGCCCGGGCGCGCTGGGAGAGCGACTGGTTCGAGAGCAGGATGGCAATCTGGGTCTGCAAATCGGCATTGTCGCGTTTATTGGCGGCGATTTCTGCCTCCAAACTCTGGATTTCGCGGCCTGTAATTGCGGCGCGCGCGCTCACATTCAGGTACAGACCGGCCACCAGCCCCAGCAGCATCACCCCAACCAGGAAGGCCGCCAGCCATTCGCGCTGGAAGCGAAGGGGCATCTCCTGGTGATGGCGCAGCGTCCCGGCCAATTCGGCCGCTGCCTGGTAAGGGCTGTCGGCTTTTTCAGCCTTTCCGGCCTTTTTGCGGATAGCCTTGACGGGACGCGCGGAGGGGTTCAGTAACCTGTTGAGGATGGTCATGTTTTTTCGACAACTCTTAATTTTGCGCTGCGCGCGCGCGAATTTTCCTGAATTTCTGCTTCGCTCGCCTCAATGGGCTTGCGGCTGATTTGTTTGACGCTGGCTCTGTGGCCGCAAGTACAGACTGGCTGGCGCGGCGGACACAGGCAATCGGTGCTTTCGCGGCGGAAAGTTTCCTTAACGATACGGTCTTCCAGCGAGTGGAAGGAGATGACCGCCAGCCTGCCGCCCGGGCGGAGCAAGCCGATTGCAATGGGTAACACGCTTTCGACCGCATCCAACTCGCCGTTGACGGCAATCCGCAGGGCCTGGAAGGTACGTGTGGCCGGGTGGATGCGCTCTTTTTTGCTAATCGTCTTCAGCACCAGGTCGGCCAGTTGGCGGGTGGTTGCCAGGGGGCGGTTCTGCGCAATGGCGCGGGCAATGCGTCGGGACTGGCGTTCCTCGCCATAGCGGAACAAGATGTCGGCCAGTTCGCTTTCGGGGAGGAAATTCACCAGGTCGGCGGCAGACAGCGGGGCGTTCGGGGCGAAGCGCATATCGAGCGGGGCATCCTGGAGGAAAGAAAATCCCCGTTCCGCGGTATCCAACTGCATGGAGGAGACTCCCAAATCCAACACGATGCCATCGGCCCCATCCCAGCCCAGGCTGGCAGCGCTTTCCGCCATCTCAACATACGAGGCCTGAACGATGTGAACGCGCTTCCCGAAGGGAGCCAGCCGCGCGCGGGCAATCTCGATGGCCTGCGGGTCGAGGTCGAAAGCCAGCACTTCACCGGTTGGAGCACTGGCTTCCAA
>DAOTZM010000170.1:0-6309 GCA_034434035.1 Anaerolineales bacterium | reverse complement strand
CAAGCGAATTGGGACGCGGATTAACGCTGCATACGCGGAAAAAACCTTGAATCTGCGGTCTGCGCAAATTTGAATGCCGTTTACGCAAAATTTCGCGCCAAACTGCCCAAAAAACATCCGCGTTCATCCGCGCTCGTCCGCGTCCTTTTTTAGATTTGGAATTGCTGCTTTTTTTTACCAAAAAACGCCCGTAAATAGGGTAAAATATAAAAAAGGCGCAAAGATGAAAACCACGATTGAAATTCCGGAACCCCTCTTTCGGCAAGCCAAGTCCCGCGCCGCGCTGGAAGGTCTCTCGCTGCGCGATTTATTCCTGCGCGGCTTGCAACTCTCCCTGCAAACCCCGCCCACCGCGCCCGCCCGGCGGCGCGCCAGTTTTCCCCTGATTCGCGCCGCCCAACCAGCCCCGCCCCTCACCGAGGAGCAGGTTTACGCGGCTTTGAACACGGATGAAGGCCTGCTCTGATGCCCAGCCTGTGCGATGTCAACCTCCTGCTGGCTGGCTGCTATGACCGTCACATTCACCATCCGGCGGCCCTGGCCTGGCTCGAACAACAGGATGAGCTCTCCCTGGTCATCTGCCGCCAGACCCAACTTGGCCTGCTCCGCTTATTAACCAATGCCTCGGTCATGGGCGCCGAAGTCTGCGCGCTCACGCAAGCCTGGGAGATTTACGAGACCCTGATGAGCGATGAACGCTTCGACTTTTACGCTGAACCCCTTGGTCTCGAGCCGTTCTTGCGAAAATACACCCAGTCTGGCCGCGTTTCGCCCAAACTCTGGCAAGATGCCTACCTGGCGGCCTTTGCCCGCGCCGCCAAACTCCACCTGGCCACCTTCGATGAAGGCTTTCGCCAGTTTGAATCCCTGCGCCTGACCGTGTTACCCTGAAACCTGGAGACCCTCATACCCCAATTCATCCGCTACAGCCTCGAAGACGGTTCCGAACTGCTGATTGAAGCCCCGGCCCCCGAAGGCGGCGTGACCCGCGCCGGGCTGGGCGACCGAATCGAACAGGCCAAAACCTCCTTCGACGCCGCGCTCGACTCGGTGCGGCTCTCGGCCCTGCAAATTCGCAAGAAACTGCGCGATGTCCAGGCCGATGAAGTCGAGGTCAAATTTGGTCTGAAAGCCACCGGCGAATTTGGCAACAATATGTTCGCGGTTGGCAAGGCGGGCATCGAGGCCAATTACGAAGTCACGCTTAATGTGGAAAAAATCGCCGCTGCCGGAGGAGGTCAAGCAACAACTTGCCGCGCCGGGCAAAAAAGTCTAAACGACCCAAACAAAAAGACCGGAACTACTCCGGTCTTTTTATTCCTGTGCGCTGGAGAGGACTTGAACCTCCACGGCTCTCGCCACATGGCCCTCAACCATGCCTGTCTGCCAATTCCAGCACCAGCGCGGGCAAGGACGTATTATAATCACCTTCGCTTGCCTGTCAAGCAATACCGCTTTTCAATTTACCCGCCATGCAGCTGCGAACCCGTCCCATCCTCATCGCCCTCCTGCTCACCCTGTGCGGGGTGTGCATTGCGCTGGTCTTCATTGCCCGGCTCTTTTACACCTCGCAGTGGGGCACGAAAAACTACCTGCGCACCCATCCTGAAGATGTCGCCCTTGCCTGCCTCGACCCGCGCAGCCCAGAACAGGGCTTTTACCACAACGCAGAAGAAGCCTACCCGCTCGCCTCGACCTTCAAAATCATCCTGCTCACTGCCTATGCGCAAGAAGTCGCCGCCGGGCGGCTGGATTCAGGGGAAATCGTCCCGTTCAGCGCGTTGGAGACCTGGTACCTGCCCGGCACCGACGGCGGCGCGCATCCCGAATTCCTGAAATCGCTCGGCGAGGGCCGCTCGACCGCCACGCTCGATGAAGTCGTGGAGGGTATGATTATCTACAGTTCCAACGCCGCCACCGACTATCTTCTCTCGCGGTTGAGTGGCGTGGATTTCGATGACCTGTACCGGCGGCTCGAACTGGAAGAGACCAACCTGCCGTTTTCCATCCTCGGCCTGTACCTGGCGATGAACAATCACGAGCAGGGTTCCGTTAAAGTGAATGAAATCGCGCCGGGAAGCCTGCCCGCCGCCCAGGCTGGATATGAAAAAGCCTTCACCACAGACCCGGCCTGGCGGCAGGCCGAACTCGCCTACGCGGCCGACATCAAAAACTATGCCCCGCTCAACACCCAAAAATGGTTCCTTGGCATCTACGGCATGGGCGGCAGCGCCAAAGACCTGGCGAAGGTCATGCGGGCGGCCTACGGCCACACCGACGCGCTTTCCCCCGAAGCGCAGGCTGTTATGCGGCGGCATCTCGAATGGCCGCTGCGCCTCAACCCGGCAAATGGGGATGACTTCAAAATTCTCGCCGCCAAAGGCGGGGCCTGGCCGGCCATCCTGACTTCGGCCTGGTACGCCGAAACCCTTGAAGATGAGCCGCGCGTACTTGTGGTGTTGTACGCCAACCTGCGCGACGATTACTGGAACACCTGGCTGGTCACGTTCGCCCACCAGGAATTCGAAGCCGACATCCTGAAAAACGCCGATTGTTCGGTATTTACAGAAATATTCAAGTAACGCGGAATGTATTCCGCAGCCAACCACGACAAGGAGCCATTTTATGACCAAAATTGTTCTCGACGCAATGGGCAGTGACAATTACCCGACCCCCGACGTGGCCGGCGCGGTGCAGGCCGCGCGCGAATACGGCGTGGAAGTGATTCTCGTCGGCGACGAAGCCAAAATCGGGCCGGTTCTGGAGGCCCAAAACCCGGGCAATCTGCCCGTCCGCATCGTCCACGCCCCCGAAATGCTGACGATGGAAGACAAGGGCCTGGCCCTGGCCCTCAAAGCCCGCCGCCCCAACGCCAAAAACTCGATGGCGGTCGGCATCGACCTCGTCAAAAACGGCGAAGCGGACGCCTTCGTCACCGCCGGGAATACCGGCGCGGCCCTGGCGACGGCTTATTTCCGGCTGGGAACCATCGAGGGCGTTGATTTGCCCGCCCTGGCCCCGGTCTTTCCCACCGCCACCGGCTCTTGCGTGGTGCTGGACATCGGCGCCAACCCGGAAGTCAAACCCGAAAACCTGTACCAGTTCGCCATCCTGGGCAGCATCTACGCTGAGAAGGCGCGCGGGGTCAAGAATCCCAAAGTCGGGCTGATTTCCAACGGCGAGGAGGAGGGCAAGGGCAACCACAACGTCAAAGAAGCCACGCCCCTGCTGAAGGGCGCGGGCTTGAATTTCGTGGGAAATGTCGAGGGCAAGGAAGTGATTGGCGGCGGGGTCGATGTGGCCGTCACGGATGGCTTTACCGGCAACGTCATGCTCAAATCGGTTGAGGCAGTCGCCAAATTGATTGTCGATAAAATCAAGGACGCCATCAAAACCGGCGGCCCGCTCGCCATGCTGGGCGGCATCCTGGTCAAACCGGCGCTCGGCAAAATCAAGAAAATGCTCGACCCCTCCGAAGAAGGCGCGGCCCCGCTGCTCGGCGTCAACGGGCTGGTCTTCATCGGGCACGGCCGCTCGGATGAAAACGCCATCAAAAACGCCATCCGCGTGGCAAAAAATGCCGCTGAGGCAAAAGTCGTCGAGGCCATGAAATCTGGGATACAAGAACGATTAAAATCAGCCTAACCTGCTGCGGAAAACGAAACACGCCAGACGCAGGAAAAACAGTATTGCGCGTTCCGTTTTTTTGCAAAGGAGAACTGACATGAAAAGCACGCGCATCGTCATCACCGGCATGGGCGTAGTCAGCGTCATCGGCACGGGCCTGCAAACCTACTGGGAAAATCTCAAAGCCGGGAAATCCGGCATCCGCCGCATCACGCAGTTCGACGCCAGTAAATTCCCCTGCCAGATTGCCGGGGAAGTGCCTGAATTCGACCCGACTCTTTACATGGACCGCAAGGAAGCCCGCCGCGTGCCGCGCTCGGCCCAATTCGGCTTTGCCGCCGCCAAACTGGCCGTGGAAGACGCCGGACTGCCCACCCCGCTCCCCCACCCGGAACGCAGCGGCGTGTCCTTTGGAACGGCCATCGGCGGCCTCGACCGCGCCAGCGAGGGCATCGACATCATCCGGGGACAGGGCTACGACCGTCTGAATCCCTTCGTCGTGCCGACTTCGCTGGTCAACACCAGCGCCTATCTCGTCTCGCAGGGATTCCAGGCCCTGGGGCCTTCGACCACTGTTGGAACGGCCTGCGCCACCGGCACCCAGGCCGTTGGCGAGGGGCTGGAGATGATTCGGCGCGGCGCGGCGGATTTGGTGATTGCGGGCGGCACCGAGGGACTGATTGCCGATTTCGCCATCGGCGGGTTCTGCGCCATGCGCGCCCTGCCCACCAATTACAACGATGACCCCGAAAAGGCCTCGCGGCCCTTCGACAAAGACCGCGAAGGATTCATCTATTCCGAGGGCGCGGCGGTGCTGGTGCTGGAATCGCTCGAACACGCCCTGGCGCGCGGCGCGCGGATTTACGCCGAAGCGGCCGGGCAGGCTTCCTCCTCCGACGGATTCCACATGGCCCAGCCCGACCCCGAAGCCGCCGGCCCGGCCCGCGCCATGCGCTGGGCCATCGCCGACGCCGGGCTGGTCCCCGCCGATGTCGACTACATCAACGCGCACGGCACCTCCACCCCGCTCAACGACCTGACCGAAACCCGCGCCATCAAGGCCGTCTTTGGCGAACACGCGTACAAACTGGCCGTCAGTTCGGTCAAATCCATGCTGGGGCACGCCATGGGCGCATCCGGCGCGCTGGAAGCCGTCGCTTGCGCCATGACCCTCTACGAGGGCATCATCCCGCCAACCATCAACTACACCACCCCCGACCCCGAACTCGACCTGGATTACGTCCCCAACACGGCGCGCAAAGCGGAGGTGCGGGTTGCGCTCTCCAACTCCTTTGGTCTGGGCGGGCAAAATGCCTGCGTGGTGCTGAAGAAGTACAAGTAAATCACTGAGGTACTCATGAAAGTCCTATCGAACGAAAAAATCATCAAACGCAATACCCAAATTGGCAAATACGCCAGCATCGCCGCCCTGCTCATCCTGGCAGGCGGCATGGTCGTCTCCTTCACCATGCAGGAACAGGCTTTCATCGCCTTCGGCGCGCTGATGGTCGGTTTTATCCTCTCCCAATTCGGCATCTATTTTGGCAACCGCTTTGGCCGCCGCCCGCGCGCCGACGAGCGCATCACCGCCGCGCTCAAAGGCCTGACCAAAGACTATACGCTCTATCACTACCTGGCCCCGGTCAACCACCTGCTGGTCGGCCCGGCGGGAGTGTGGATTCTCGAACCCTACCACCAGCGCGGCACCATCACCTACGAAAAGAACCGCTGGCGGCAAAAAGGCGGCGGGTTAATGCTCGGCTATCTCAAAATCTTTGCCCAGGAAGGATTGGGACGCCCCGACCTCGAAGTACGGGCTGATTTGGACTCGTTAAGCAATGCCCTGAAAAAACCCCTCGGCGATGACCTTCCTCCCCTCAACGCCGCGCTGTTGTTCTACAACCCCCGGGCAGATATCCAGGCGGACGAAGCCCCCCACCCGACGATGAAAATCGACCAGTTGAAGGATTTCCTGCGCAAACGGGCCAAAGAAAACCCCTTCCCGCCCGAACAGGTCAAACGAATCACCGACCTGCTGCCCAAAGAAAGTATCGAGTAGGGCAATTGGGCAAATTGCCCCGCCACCAAAAACACGCTCCCGGTAAATTCCAGGAGCGTGTTTTTTAGGCTCTCCAAGAGTTAGCGTGAAGTCAGTACACGGATTTCACGGATTTGCACGGAAAAGACCAGAAAATGCTTCTTCAGCATTCTCTACCGGACAAACTTCGTGTTAGTTTGTCATTTCGAGCGACCCAATCAGCACAGTACTGGTGACTTCTGCCGGTTGGGGACAAACTTCGTGTTAATTTGTCATTTCGAGCGACCCAAACAGCGCAGTACTGGTGACTTCTACCGGTTGGGGACAAACTTCGTGTTAGTTTGTCATTTCGAGCGACAGCGAGAAATCTTCTCCCAGTGCGCAAGATTTCTCCCCGCTGCGCGGCTCGAAATGACAAGTAAGATATGAATTACAGTTTAGATTGTTTTGTCCGGTAGAGAACTTCAGCATGAAAAATCCGTGTTTTTTCGTAACTGCCTGCCACCCTCACCCCCCAACCCCTTGCCTTCGGCACGCTTCGCAGTCCCGGTGGGAGAGGGGAGAAATCTCGGACGAAATTGTCGTTTTCGGCATAAAAATCCGCTTTTTGTATCTGTTTCCCTCTCCCTTTGGGAGAGGGGCAG
>DAOTZM010000169.1:0-2107 GCA_034434035.1 Anaerolineales bacterium | reverse complement strand
TGGGGTTTGACAAAAGGCTTTTTCAGCGGGATAGTGATGATGTGCCTGCCAAAAGTAAAAGTGACATGGCTCGAACCTGGCCGCCGCCGGTCGAATCCCAGGGCCAGCAGGATTTTTTCCAAATCGTCAAACCGCGCATGCTTGGGGTTTCGACGGATTTTCGCCAGTAGTTTGTCTTTTTTGGTCATCCTGACACCCTGGTAGTACCATATACGGTACTAAAAATCAAATTCCAGACAGAAAACTGGCGGAAATTGTAGTGGTCACGAAAAGGATGAACGCCAGGCCTAAATCGTTCACAAAACCTGTACACGGATTACACGGAAGAAACGTAACTACCTGCCCTCACCCTGCCCCTCTCCCAAAGGGAGAGGGAAACGGATACAAAAAGCGGATTTTTATGCCGAAAACGACAATTTCGCCCGAGATTTCTCCCCTCTCCCACCGGGACTGCGAAACGTGCCGAAGGCAAGGGGTTGGGGGGTGAGGGTGACAGGTAGTTACAAAATCCGTGAGATTCCGTGTAATCCGTGTATTCCGTGTACCAAAAGGATTTGACCCAAATTGAACTCTAAACTCAAGTCAGTAAACAGTGACCAGAATTTTGATTCTCGATATTCTAAACAAGGATGAATCCAACATGCTCGAAGGTCTCGATTTCGTATTCATCGGCCTGGCGGCGCTGGCAGCCGGGGCCATCAACGCCCTGGCGGGCGGCGGCACGCTGATAACCTTCCCCGTGCTGATTGCGGTCGGCCTCCCGGCAGTCATGTCGAACGTCACCAACACGGTGGCACTGCTGCCCGGCTACCTGGGCGGCACGCTGGCGCAGTGGGAGGACTTGAAGGAACAATCCCGCCGCCTGTGGTACATCCTGCCGGCCAGCGTGGCTGGCGGCCTGCTGGGGGGGATTTTGCTCCTCTATACCGGCGAAAAAGTCTTTCGCCAGATTGTCCCCTATCTCATCCTGCTGGCCTCGCTGCTGCTGGCGGTGCAGGACCCGGTGCGCAAATGGCTGGTGCGCCGCGCCGAACAGCGCGGCGGAGGCAAAGTCTCCGATTTGTGGAGCAGCGTTCCGATTGGTCTGGCGGCCATCTATGGCGGTTATTTCGGGGCCGGGCTGAGCGTCATCGTGCTGGCCGCGCTCGGCCTGACGATGGATGAATCGCTGACGAAACTGAACGCGCTCAAGCAGGGCGTCGCCTTCAGCGTCAATGTGGCGGCGGCGGTCTTTTTCGTTTTTTCGGGGCTGGTGGTGTGGGAAGTGGTGCTGGTGATGGCCGTTTGCGCGCTGCTGGGCGGCTGGCTGGGCGGCAAACTGGCCGGGTCGGTCAAACCCGCCACCCTGCGCTGGCTGGTCGTTTCGATTGGCATGGTCGTGGCGGTGATTTACATCGCGCGCGGTTAATCCCGCGTGCTATACTGGAGAAAAATCTCACAAACCCGGTTTGCAGAGCAGAAAGGAAAACCCATGCACACAGACATCGTGTTAACATTCACCGGACATGACCGCGTTGGGATTGTCGAGGCGGTCACGAAAATCCTTGTCAGGCAGGGCGGCAATGTCACATCCAGCCGCATGGCGCGCCTGGGCGGCGAGTTTGCCATGCTGATGCTGGTCAGCCTGCCCGGGCAGGCCTTCGATAGCCTGGAGCAAGATTTCACGCCCCTGCGCGCAGAAGGCTACCACATCCTCCTGCTGCGCACCACAGACAGCCACGCTGATAAGTTCAAAGGCTGGCTGCCTTACGAAATCGAAGCGATTGGCGCCGACCATGAAGGAATCATCTATGAAATTGCAAGCCATCTGTCCAGGCAGGGCATCAACATCGAAACGATGGACGCCAGCACCACCCGCGCCCCGATGAGCGGCGCGCCGTTGTTCAGCATGAAGGCGATTGTCCTGGTCCCGCCTCCACTGCCTTTCCAAAAATGGAGCGAAGCCCTCGAGGAAATCGGCGACCGGCTGAACGTCAGTATCAAAGTGGGCCTGGTCAAAGGCCAATAACCATTGAAACCAGCAAATATCAAAAAGCGCGGAACATCTCCGCGCTTGTAACTACTCACCGGCGCATCTTTTTGCTCGATTCGCCGGGGGCTGCCCCTT
>DAOTZM010000168.1:0-4447 GCA_034434035.1 Anaerolineales bacterium | reverse complement strand
TCTGGCATCTAAAGAACCAATACGCTTCAAACGAGGTTTCCATGTCCAAAAAATCGACTTCCCGTTCCTCGGTTGCCCGCCGCCGGGAATACGCCCGTAATTCCCCATCCAGCATGTTGCGCCGCCCGGCGGTGCAGTTGGGCATCCTGGCAGTCGCCGCGCTGGTGATTGTCATGCTCATCATCGGGGCCAATGGCAGCTCCGGCAGCCTGGCCGCCACCATCAGCACCCAAGACGCCTATACCCTCTACCAGCAAGGGGACACCTTCTTCCTGGATGTGCGCGAACAAGAAGAGTGGGACGAATACCACGCCCCCAAGGCCGCCCTCATCCCGCTGGGGCAACTCGCCGCGCGGGTTGGTGAAATCCCGGTCGCCAAAGACCAGCCGATTGTCGTCGTTTGCCGCTCCGGCAACCGCTCCGACGAAGGCCGCGACATTCTCAAACAGGCTGGCTTCACCAACGTCACCAGCATGGACGGCGGCCTGACAACCTGGCGCGACCTGGGCTACCCCATCGCGCCGTAAAATTGCCCGTTTTAACAAACGGAGTCCAAAGTCGGGAGACTTTGGACTCCGTTTTTGTTTCCCTGTCTACCTATTTCCGCGTTTACTTGATGACCACCTTCAAATCATCCAGCAACTCATCCGCCGTCAGGCCGTAGGGCCAGGTCAGGATAAGGCCGCCTTCCCGGTTCAGTACCAGGGTAGTGGCCGTGTGGTCCACCGTGTAATAACCGTTTTCATCGGGCGGATTAATCTGGTAGAAAATGCCAAAGTCCTTTGTTACAGCGTTGATTTGTTCCTGCGCGCCGCTCAACCCCACAAAATCGGGATGGAAAGCGCTCAAATACGAGGCCACCCGTTCCGGCGTGTCCTTTTGCCAATCGACCGCCACGAGAATCACCTGCACCTCGTCCGCTTTTTCGCCCAGGTCGTTCAAGGCCCGGCGCAGGTTTGCCAGCGTGGTCGGACAGACATCGGGGCAGGAGGTATAGCCAAAGTACAGCACCACAATCTTGCCGCGAAAATCGCTCAACGAGACCGGGCCATCCGCCGATTGCAGGGTGAAATCAGGCATCGGCTTGGGCGGCTCGATCACCGTGCCGCGCAGGGTCGGCGGCTGCATCAGTTGGAAAATGCCAATTCCAACCAGCAACAGCAGGGTGAGCGCAGCAAACAGCAAAAAAGAACGTTTCATGAGACTCCAGCGCGGGCTAACGGCTCATCACCTGCAATTCCACCGTCACTTCGCCCGCGTTCTCGAATTTTAATGTACATGCGGTTGTTTCGCCAGCCTTCACATCCTGCTTCAAATCCATCAACATAATGTGATAGCCGCCGTGCTTGAGTTCCACGATTTGCCCGGCTGGGATTTCGATAGCAGTCACCTCGCGCATCGCCATCACCCCGCCGTCCATCTTTGTCTCATGCACCTGGGTCATCATGGCCGCGCCGCACACAGCGCCTAACAGCCGGTCTGCCGCCGCGCCGGTATTCTTGATGGACATAAATCCGCCGGTCACTTCGCCGGTTTTACCCGCCATGGCAACCGGTTTGTAGATTTCGATACCGTTTTGCGAAACCGCCGGGGTTTCAACCGCGCAGGCGCTCAACAGCGCCAAAACAAGGACAATCAGGAAGAAGTTTCGTTTCATAGTCTCTCCTCGCTCGAAATTTATATCACAAGAGCCTTTTATTGATGAGATACCTCCAGGATGAAAAAGCCGCGCCAAAACGGTGATTCAAATTCAGCCCGCTCATCACCCGATAAGACGGCAGGGCATAACGCCAAAAATTAAAACGCAAATTCCGCCCGCGCGGGGTATAATGAAAATGTGTTCTAATTTTGTTGTTCAATTATCCGATTTTCCGTTTCATAATCCGTTCCCCACTCCGCTTCTCCGTTCCATCCGTTGTCCAATCCGTTGTCCTATGCCGCTAAAACTCCCCTTCCAAAAATCCCCGCCGGCCAAAGGCACGCGCGCGCCTGCGCGCAGCGCAGGGGAAGCCAAACCCGCCCCCAAAAAGGACGAGAAAAAGCCCGCCGCGAAGACCCCGCCTTCCAAACCTGCGCCCAAAACCCCGGCGGGAAAACACGCCCAAAAACCCGCCCCCGCGCCGCCTCCACCTCCCCCGCCGCTTTTCGACCTGTCCACCGACCGTAAACTCGACATCCTGGGCATCTTCCTGGCGTTGATTGGCCTGGGCATGGGCCTGACCCTGCTCTCGCCCACCCAGAGCGAAGTCACCGGCGGCCTGCTGGCGTTATTCAAATTCCCCTTTGGCAACGGCGTTTACGTCCTGTGGCTGGCGCTCATCCTGTTTGGCGGCTGGCTGGTATTGCGCAAAATCGAGCGCGTCCCGCCCATCTCCGTCGAGCGCGTCACCGGCTTCCTCCTGCTCTACCTGCTCATCCAAACCCTCCTCGACGCCCTGACCGGCGACGGCGGCTGGTTTGGCGGCGCGCTCTACTACCTGCTCGACACCTACCTCGGCCTGGGCGGGGCGGTCGTCGCCCTGCTGGCCCTGCTGCTCATCGGCCTGACCCTGGCCTTCGACCTGACCGTGCCAGAACTTTTGGGGAAATTGAAGCCTTTGTTCGACGCCCTGGGGAGACTCTGGACGATGATATTCTCCCGGCTCCAAAAGAATCCAGCCGCAACCGACTCCCCGCATCCTGCTCCCGTTGAAAACGGATTCACCCCGCTGAATCGTGACCCCGCCGCCCTCGCGCAGTCCCCAACCCCGGGGACGCCCCAGCCCCCGGTCGGAGTCCCCGTCACGACGGTCGGGCGGCAGGTCGAATGGCAGTTACCCAACCTGAAAGAAATCCTCCAGCCCGGCAACGCCGCCTCGGTCAACGAAGAATTCGTCGAACAGCGCGCCCGGCTCATCGAGGAGACTCTCGCCTCCTTCGGCGCGCCCGCCCAGGTGGTCGAAATCAATCGCGGCCCCACCATCACCCAATTCGGCGTCGAACCGCTCTTCATCGAATCCCGGCATGGGCGCACCCGCGTGCGGGTCAGCAAAATCGTCTCGCTCTCCGACGACCTGGCCCTGGCCCTGGCCGCCCCGCGCATCCGCATCCAGGCCCCCGTGCCGGGACGCAGTTACGTCGGAATCGAAGTCCCCAACGACGAGATGACCCTTGTCACCCTGCGCGACATCCTCGAAGCCGAAGCCTTCCTGCGCGCGCGCAAACAACTCTCCTTCGCGTTAGGGCGCGATGTCTCCGGGCATCCGATCGGCGCGGAGATTACCGGAATGCCGCACCTGCTGATTGCAGGCACGACCGGTTCCGGCAAATCGGTCTGCGTCAATGCCATCCTGACCTGTATGCTGCTCTACAACACCCCCGACGATCTGCGCCTGGTGCTGGTGGACCCCAAACGGGTCGAATTGACCAACTACAACGGCGTGCCGCACCTCCTGTCGCCGGTCGTCGTCGAAATGGACCGGGTGCTGGGCGCGCTGCAATGGATGACGCGCGAGATGGACCGCCGCTATCACGCCTTTGCCCAGGCCGGGGCGCGCAACATCACCGATTACAACGCCCGCATGAAAGCCCAGGGACAGAAAAAACTGCCCTACCTGGTCATCGTCATTGACGAGTTGGCCGACCTGATGATGATTGCCCCCGACGAAACCGAGCGCACCATCACGCGCCTGGCGCAACTGGCGCGCGCCACCGGCATCCACATGGTTCTCGCCACCCAGCGCCCTTCGGTGGATGTCGTCACCGGCCTGATTAAAGCCAACTTCCCGGCGCGCATCGCCTTTGCAGTCGCCTCCAACACCGACAGCCGGGTCATCCTCGACCAGCCCGGGGCCGAGCGACTGCTCGGGCGCGGCGACATGCTCTACCAATCGCCCGACGCCCCGGCTCCCGTCCGTTTGCAGGGCGTCTTCGTTTCAGATGGCGAAATCCACCGCCTGACCGATTTCTGGCGGGCGCAGAACACCCAGGGCATGCCCATCCCCTCCGGCGGCCCGGTGGATGCGGCCTCGATGAACGCCCCGCTCAAACAAGTTCCCCTGTTCGATGAAGACATCACCGCCAGCGCCGAATCGGGCGACCCGCTCTATACCGAAGCGATGGATTTGGTGCGCCGCGAAGGCCGCGCCTCGGTCTCCATGCTGCAACGCAAACTGCGCATCGGCTACACCCGCGCCGCCCGCCTGATTGATACGCTCGAAGAAAAAGGCATCATCGGCCCGCCCGAAGACGCCACCGGCGTCCGCAAAGTGCTGGATTACGGCCCCGCCGCCCCGCCGGTGGAGTGAGTCCACTAACCTGTGCGAATCATCGCCAATCTCTTTGAATTTTTCTTGTTCTAACGGAATTTGTGGTTTGCTATTTCCTGCCCGGACGTAAACGTCCGGGCTGTCACGCAGCGTCCGATAAATCGGACTTTTTAGCCCTGTTCACAGGGCGCTGCCACCTG
>DAOTZM010000167.1:0-10010 GCA_034434035.1 Anaerolineales bacterium | reverse complement strand
ATTCACCCCCGGAGGCTCCCTATGTCACTCGACCTTGCGCTCATCCGCAGCCAGTTCCCTTCCCTGAACAAACCCGTCATCTTCTTCGATAACCCTGGCGGCACGCAAATTGCCCGCCAATCGCTCGACCGTATCAACCACTACCTGCTGGAATGCAACGCCAATCACGAGGGCGCGTTTGCCACCAGTATTGCCTCGGACGCCATTCTGGAAGAAGCCCACCAGGCGATGGCCGATTTCTACAACGCTCCCAGCGCCGAGGAAATCATCTTCGGCAACAACATGACCACCCTCACCCTGCACATCAGCCGCTCGCTCTCCCGAACCTGGCGCGAAGGCGATGAGATGGTCGTCACCCGCCTCGACCACGACGCGAATGTCACGCCCTGGGTGCTGGCGGCGCAGGATAAGGGCGTTAACGTCCGCTGGGTCGATTTCGATGTCGAAGACGGCACGCTCAGGTTGGATGATTTGCAGCGCGCCCTTGAGCATAAACCGCGCCTCCTGGCGGTCGGCTATGCCTCGAACGCGCTCGGCACCATCAACCCGCTCCACAAAATCATCGAAATGGCGCGCGCGGCGGGGACATTGGTCTATGTGGACGCCGTCCAATATGCCGCGCACGGGCCCATCGACGTACAAAAATTAGATTGCGACTTCCTGGTTTCCTCTTCTTACAAATTCTTCGGGCCGCACTGCGGCATTCTCTACGGGAAACAGCACCTTTTGGAGGAACTATTCGCCTACAAAGTGCGCCCGGCCTCCAACGCCCTGCCCTGCAAATTCGAGACCGGAACCCAGAATCACGAAGGGATTGCCGGGGTGTTGGGCGCGGTCGAATATTACGAGTGGCTGGGAAAAGAGTTCGGCGATGAACATGTCGAGGGTCTCGCCGAAGAAGGGTACAGTGGCAGGCGGCTGGAACTCAAAAAAGGGCTGACGGCGGTCCACGCCTACGAATTTGAACTCAATCGCGCGCTTTTATCGGCCCTGCAATCGATTCCGGGGTTGGAACTCTACGGAATCGCCGACCCCAAAAAACTCGAACAGCGCGTGGCGACTTTCTCCTTCCGCCTGAAAGACACGCATCCGCGCCAGGTGGCCGAAAAACTGGCCGAGCGGGATATTTACGTTTGGGACGGCAATTACTACGCCATCAACGTCACCGAACGGCTCGGCCTGGAAGACCGGGGCGGCATGGTGCGCGTCGGCGCAGTGCATTACAACACGCTGGAGGAAGTGGAGAAACTAAAAGAAGCGCTGCTGGAAATCAGCAGGGAATCGTAATGCGGAATTCATTCCGCAGCCAAAGGTAATCAGCCCTTGTTCAGGCAGCGATTGACCTGCCGCCTGAATGGTTGTCTCAACAATTTCATGGGATCAAAACCCCATCTTGCGCTGGCGAATGAATTTGGCTGCGGAAGGTATAATTCTTTCAATACCCGCCATGAAACGCGCCTTTGCCTCCGCCCTTCCCTTTTTTATCCTTCATCTTTCATCTCTCCTCATCACCTCCTGCCTCGCCGGCCCCGTCTCCACCGACCCGCATCCGCTGGAAGCCTACGTTTTCGTCACCGCCAACCCGCAGGCAACGGTCACTCCCTTCCAGCCATCCCCAAATACTGCAACGCCCATCCCCGCCATTATTCCCCCAACCCCGCCGCCTCCCTCCCGAACCCCTGCTCCCACCACCACCCCTGCCGCCTCGCCCCTGACACCTGACACATCCAAGCCCCAATACACCCTCTCCGCGCTGATGGATTACGCCAATCGGACAGTCACCGTCAGCCAGGTCATCCTGTATCCCAACCAGACCGGCGAAACGCTTTCCAGCCTGGTGCTGGGCGTGAACCCCAATTTGTGGACGGGCGTTTTCCTCCTCGATAACCTGACCATCAACGACGCCCCCGGCGACTACAGTCTCAATGGTCAGTGGCTCATCATCAATCTGAATCCGGCCCTCCAGCCGGGGCAGGCCGTCAAAATCGGAATCGCCTACCGCTTGAACCTGCCCTACAGCTCCACCCGCCATGAGAATTTCGGCTACACCTGGCGGCAGGTCAACCTGATTGACTGGTATCCCTTCGTCGTTCCCTACGCGGGCAACGGCGCGTGGGTTCTGCGCGACCCGCATCCCTACGGCGAAAACCTGGTTTATCCCCTGGCCGATTTCCGCGTCAGCCTGACCTTTGCCGATTCGGCGCCGCCTGTGGTGGCCGCCTCGGCCCCGGCCCGCTACGAAAACGGCGCCTTCCTGTATGACTTCCCCAATGCCCGCAACTTCACCATCAGCGCCAGCCCGCACTTCCTGGTGCAAACCGCCGACGCCGATGGCATCACCATCTACAATTACTACTTCGCCGAACACGCGGTCGCTGCCGCGCACGTGTTGGAAATGACCCGCCGGGCCGTCATCACTTACAGCAGCGTCTACGGCCCTTACCCGCATAGCGCGCTCTCGGTGGTCGAAACCGACTTGAACGACGGCCTCGAAGCCGACGGCCTGTACTTCCTGGCGGCCAACTTTTACAACGCCTTCGACGGCACGGCGCGCAACAACCTGACGGTGATCGCCGTTCACGAAACCGCCCACCAGTGGTGGTATGGCGGCGTCGCCAACGACCAGGCCCTCGAACCCTGGCTCGATGAAGCCCTGTGTACTTATAGCGAGCGTATTTTTTACGAATATAATTACCCTGGCGCGCTCAACTGGTGGTGGAACTTCCGCATTTACTATTACAATCCCACCGGCTACGTCGATTGGCGCATCTACGATACCGGGGCCTTCCGCCCCTATGTCAACGCGGTCTACTTCCAGGGCGCGAAGTTCCTCGAAGGGTTGCGCTCCCGCATGGGCGACGCGGCTTTTCTGGCTTTCCTGCAAGACTATTACGCCCGCAATCGCGGACGCATCGCCGCCTCCAACGACTTCTTCGCCATCCTCGCCGAACACACCTCCGCCGATTACTCCGACCTGCTTGGTTCCTACTTCACCTACCGCTAATGAAAAAACATCTTTCATCCCTCCTCTATCTTTCATCTTTCATCTTTTATCTTTGGATTCTGACCTCATGCAGCCCCGGCATCCCTGGCGTTGTCACCGTGACCCCGCTGGAGAACGCGGGACAGGCATCGGCCTCGCCCGCCGCTTCAGCGACTTTTCCCCCGCCGCAGCCTGCTTCGGTTTTGCCCGAACAAACTGCTCTCCCGGCCCTCTCCACCCCCCTCCTGCCCCCCGAACCTCCCCCCTCCCTGACACCTGACACCTCAACACCTGACACCTCAACACCTGACCCCTCAACACCTGACACCTCAACACCTGACACCTCAACACCTGACATATCCTCCGCCATTCAAGACATCGCCTACACCATCGAAGCCCTGTTCGACTACGACAACAAGACCATGCTGGTCGAACAGCAAATTACGTTCACCAACCGCAGCGGGCAACCCCTGGAAAGCATCACCCTGGCCGTCGAACCCAACCGCCTGCGCGGCATCTTCCGCCTCGACCGCCTGGGGATGGGCGGCGTGACCATCAATAACTACAGCCTCGAACGCCACCGCCTGACCTTCAGCCCGCCGGTTCCCATTTCCAACAACGCAACAGCCGCCATTCATCTCAACTACATGCTTGTCCTGCCGCTCATCGAGCAGGGCGACCCCAACGTCATCCGCCCGCAGATTTTCGGCTACACCGCCCGGCAGGTCAATCTCACCGACTGGTATCCCATGCTCACGCCGTTCGACCCTCGAACCGGCTGGCTGCTGGCCGAACCCTGGTTCTATGGCGAACATCTCACCTACCCACAAGCCGATTTCGACATTACGCTTAGTTTCGCCGACCCGCTCAAGGCCCCAAGGGTGGCCGCCAGCGGACAGGCCGAAACGACCCCTGACGGAACGCGCTACACCCTTCGAAAAGGCCGCGCCTTTGCCTTTGCGATGGGACTGACCATGCAATCGGCCTCCGCCGATGTGAACGGCATAACCGTCACATCCTACTACTTCCCCGGCTTCGAGATTCCCGGCCAGGCTGTGCTGGATACAACCGTCAAAGCCGTGCAGACCTACGCCGAACTGTTCGGCCCCTACCCGCACAAAACCCTGGCCGCCGTGCAGGGCGATTTCAACGATGGTATGGAATTTGACGGCCTGTATTACCTGAGCAACGCCTTTTACAACCTGTACGACCGCACCCCCAACAACTACCTCGTCATGGTCGCCGCGCACGAGGCCTGTCACCAATGGTGGTTTGGGGCAGTCGCCAATGACCAGGCCAGCCATCCCTGGCTCGACGAATCTCTCACCACCTACTGCGAGCGGCTGTTCTACGAGAAAAACTACCCTGATTCCCTGCCCTGGTGGCAGTCGGCGCGGATTGACTTCTTCCAGCCGGAAGGCAAAATCGACGGCACGGTTCCCAGTTACGGCGGGTTCACCCCCTATACCAACGCCACCTATCGCCAGGGCGCGCGCTTCCTGCATGAACTGCGCGGGCGAATCGGCGACGAGGCCTTTTTTGCCTTCCTGAAGGACTACTATGCCCAAATGAGCGGCAAAATTGCCCAACCGTCAGACTTTTTCAGCATCCTTCGAACCCATGCCGCGGTCGATTATTCCGACATCGTGACGAAATATTTCACGACCGCCCCCTAGTGGCGCGGGAACTTGTTCCGAGGGGACGTTATCCCGCGTTTGAACTGGCGAATTAACAATTGCCCTGCGCTTCACCCGCCACGGCGAGAGACTGGCCAATACCCTGCGCATCATCTCGAACCAGGATTTGCCCCACGCCCTGACGGAACTGGCAAAAGACATCGTCGGGCTGATGGATGCGCTCGGCTATGAAAAGGTCCACCTGGCCGGGCATGATTTGGGCGCAGCGGTCGCCTGGGCGGTGGGGATAGCCTGCCCACAGCGGGTGCGCAGGTTGGCGATTTTGAACGTCCCCCACCCAGCGGTGATGATGGACTTCATCCGCAAAAACCCCAGGCAGATGCTCAAATCGTGGTACATCGCCTTCTTCCAGATTCCCGGCCTGGCCGATTGGCTGCTGGCGCGGGATGATTTTGCCCTGACCGCGCGCTTACTGGTTGGCAGCGGCAAAAAAGGCACGTTCAGCCGGCCAGAACTGGAAGAATACAAAGAAGCGTGGCGGGCATCCGGCGGGTTGACCGGTATGATTAACTGGTACCGCGCCCTGGCGCGCAACCGGCCTGCCTTGCCGGGAAATCCTCGTTTGTCTATGCCGGTGTTGATTCTGTGGGGCCAAAATGATGCAGCCCTCAGCGCCGAAATGGCCGCCGAGAGCCTGAAGTTTTGCGAGGATGGACGACTGGTCTACTTCGAGAACGCCACCCACTGGGTACAGCATGACGAGCCCGAAGCCGTCTCCGCTCACCTGGCGGCATTCTTTTCAGTTGAACATCCAACGTTTAACGCGCTTGATGTTTTTACCCAAACCGCTCTTCCTTCCACACATCTGCCCGGTTGTGATACCCGGCCTGCTCCCAAAAACCGCGCCGGTCGGCGGGCATGAACTCCAGCCCGCGCAGCCACTTGGCACCCTTCCAGAAATACGGCGACTCCAGACCCGGCTGGGCGGGGATATGCCCCACCACCCCGCGCAGGGGATAGCCATGGTCGGGCGTCAGCGGCTCGCCGTTGAAATGCGTCGCCAGCAGGAAATTCTCCTGTAAGACCACCTCCAGCGGCAGGTTGACCGTGAACCCATACTCGGCGTGCTGCATCACATATTTCGCGCTCGGTTTGAGTTTGATAAAACCCTGGGCCACCAGTGTTTGCACCGAGACGCCCTCCCAAACCGTGTCGAACTTGCTCCAGCGAGTCACGCAATGGATGTCCATTACCAGTTTGGCGCGCGGCAACTGGTTGAACTCATTCCACGTCCAGCGCACATCCGATTCCACTTCGCCCCAGGCGCGAAAATCCCAGGTGGCGGGGTTGAAAGACGGCACCGGGCCATAATGCAAAACGGGAAACCTGACGGTCAGCGACTGGCCCGGCGGCAACCGCCCCTCGCTGAGAATACGTTGCTCTTCTTTCCTACGGTCAGGGCCTTCGAATAAGAACATATCAGACTCCTTTGGTCTGATTTCGATTATACCGAGATTCCCCGCAAAGCAAAATAAGACTTTTGTTAAAACGCGAGAAGCGCCGTCCCAAAGGCTTCGTCGCGAGCGCTCAGCCGAGCGGTTTGCGCGGCGCAGCCAGATTTTTCAGGCAACCCTCACCTGCACTTGCAGCGCAGGCGCAAGTGTCCGCGTCCAAAACGGTTTTTGCCGCAAAAATTATACGGACTTGATTCACGCTGTCCATTATGTGTCCCTTGCGGACAAAATCTGCCGCACACCAGAGCAACATTCCCAAGCCAATGGCCCAGGACGGCAGCGCCAGCCAGGCAAACAGGCCCATGTCGAAAGCGTTCCTTTCGATGGGCAGGATGATGGTGCTGGGGATGATGATCAACACCGTGCCGGGAACAGAGAGCAGGAAAAGAGCGGTTTTGAGGGTATTCATGTTTATGGGCCAGGGGTTGGCGTTGGTGTGGGTTGAGTGATCATATTGTCCCCCGGTTGTGGCGTTCCATTTTCAGAGATGGCGGTGGGGGTTCGCAAAGCCAGGATTCCACCCCGGTCTACAATCTGGCAGATATTTTCGTTTTCGGCCAGGATTTGCTGCACCAGGGGGTCTGTTCCATATCCGGCATCGACGATAATTTTCATCACCCGACGGGCCTCGGGACATTTGTTGTCCTGCGGGCGGCTCAGCGCGGCCAGGTTCGAGGCATAAGAATAATAATAAACGATGGTATTCGGGGTAAGCGGCAACGGCTCGACCCACACCCCTTCCTCATCGTATTTGGCAATACATTCACGCCCGTAACGGCCCAGGCAGCTCTCTTTGGGGTCGCACCCATCGATAGCGCATTTCAAAGCCATACTTGAGCCTTCGAAGTTGCGCGATTTGCGAAAAACGATACCCAGCTGCCCGTAAATATCGGCGTCGGCAGGCCGGTAATCCAGCGCTTTTTGGATATTGAGGGCTGCCGCGAAGTAGTCGCCAGTCTGTGAATATGTCCTGGCAATCGAAAGATACGGAAAAGGAATTCGCAACCCGAGTTGTTCGTTAATGGCAGCAGCGCGGGCAAAGTATTCGAGCGAACGCGCGTACAACTGCTTCTGCTGCGCTTCAATGGGGCTGGAGAAGGCCAACTGGCGATAGTTTGCGCCCGCGTATATGTAGAGAAAAGTCATGTTGGGCGCCAATTCGATGGCCCGGTCATACGACTCGATGGCCCCGCTGTACGCCCTCAGGGTTTCGAGATAATAGGCATAAACGCGATGCCAGTCCCACAAATCCGCGCCGCTCTCGCGCGACAGGGAGAGATATTGCTCGCCCTGACTCCATTTTTGCTGGTCGATGAGCACTTCAGCATAAAAAACCAATGCCAGGGCGTTGTTGGGGTCCAACTGCAAGGCGCGGGCAGCTTCTTTTTCAGCCTCGAACAACAAGGCTTGTTTTTCATCGGCAGAAAAGGTGGAAGATGCTTTCCAGTCCAGCACAAAAGACCGAATGGCAGCCACCGTACTGCTGTCGGGGTTCAGTTCTTTGGCGCGGTTCACGGCAAACAGGGCGCTATCCAAGGCTGCTATGCGTTCCGCATCGGTGGTGGTCAAGGCCGACGAGTAGGTCTGGATGCGCGCCAGCCTGGCCCAATGCTCGGCGTTATCCGGCTCGACCTCGGTCGCGCGCTGGTAGGCTTCGACGGCTTTGGGAATATCACCGGCGGCAAAATGGGCCTCTGCCTCGCTGGCGTATGATGTGGAGGCGCGGGTCGGCGTCAGCGTCGGTAAACCCATCGGCTGGACCGTCCCCCGGTCAACACCGTACACAATCCATAGCCCGGCAATCATCAGGATGATGTAGAAGAAAATCCGATAAATGTTGTTCTGGTTCTGGCGGTGAAACAACCGCCGTCGCGGGTAAAGTTCCATATCAAACCAATCAGGGAGTAGGCGTGGCCTCCGGGCTGTCGGGCGCATTCGTTGCAGGACTGTCGACAGCCTCGGCGCAACGCTTATATATCTCATTGGCGTTGAAGACGGCCACTTCATTGCCCGGTATCCGGGTCAGGATTTGCTGGGCGATTGGCAGCGCTTCGGCGCATTGCGGCGGAATCAGCCGGGTTAACGCCAGCCCATAAGTAAAATAATACTCGATGACGCGCAGCGAGTCGGGTGCCAGTTCGGTGGGAAGAAGTTCATATCCATCTTCCGTTGTGCCGCCATTGACAAAATATCCCAACTCCTGCACCGCTTCAGGATACTTGAAATTTTTATAATACATCAGGCCCAGGTTGGCGCGCAGGCTGGAGTCGCCCGGCGAATCACGCAAGGCCTGTTGGGCATATTGCTCGGCCTTCGTAAATTCACCAGTGGTGTAATAGATGCGCGAAATAATCAAATCGGGCGTCGGGTCTGACGGGTTGAGCGTATCGGCCTTGGAAAGCGCATCGACTGCCTGGTCATATACTCCCGCCAGGCGATACGAACGCCCCAGGGCAAGATAAATTTTGGCGATATTGCCGTTGATGGCGGCTGCCGCCTGGTATTCAGTAATCGCTTCCGGGTAATTGCCGGTGGCTTCCAACACATAACCGCGCGCATAATGCCCTTCCACCGTCCCGCCGCCCAGGCTGAGCGCTACCCGCGATTCCTCGCTCATGCGCTCGATAATATTGGGGCCGCCCTGGTTGGCGAAAAATTGGTCTACGAGCAATTCGGCATAATAAGCGTGCGCCAGGGCGTTATTGGGGTCCAGTTCCAGGGCGCGTTTGATGGCCGCTTCCGCGTTCAGAAAATCGCGCTGGTTTGACAGCGCCCAACCGCGCACAGCATGAGCCATCGAACTGTTCTGGTTCAGTAACAGGGCATTTTCGGCATTGGCCTGGGCCTCCTTGTACTGCCCGGCCCAAACCTGGGCTCGCGCCATGTTGATATAGATGACCACATTACCGGGGTTGCTGGGAGCCGCCGCAATCGCCTGCTGGTACGACTGAATGGCCTGGTTCACCTTACCCTGGGCAAATAACTGCTCGGCCTCGGTCACAAAGGCTTCGGGCGGGCGCGTGGGGGTGGGGGTCGGGTTCCAGGGCGTCTCCACGGTCGTCACAAAAGGCGCAAGATAGAGACTGATTACAACCAGGACGGCCAGTACCGCCAAGTTAAAGTAATTAATCGGCTTGCGCCGCTTTGTCATCGTCCATTTACTTCCGCGAAGGTACATAAATTCATCTTACCATTCCCGATGAAGCAGCGTCAAGCCGATTATGATTGAGTTAATGCTTTTCTTAAAGTTTTCCCTGCTTCCTTGCTTCCTTGCTTACTTGGTAATCTGTACGTTGCCGGCGCCCATTTCAATCACAACCGTCAGGGCCGGGCCTTCGCCGGCCTGGGTATACAAATCGCCGCTCTGCGACCAGCCCGCCGGGAATTGCACATTCGACAGGCCGCCGTTGACCTTGACCGTCGCCGCCACGCCCTCCGGGATGACCAGTGTCAGGTTGCTCATGCCAGACCGGATGGAGACGCTGGCATCGCGCTGCAACTCACCGCCGAAATCGAGTTTGTAATTACCCGCGCCGCTGTCGAACACCATCGACACGAAATTGGCATTCGCCAGATTCTTGAGGGTCACATTCGACGCGCCGGTTTTATAGGTCAACAGGCTCATTTTTTCGAGGTTGAGCGCGGAAAAATCGACCGTTACCTCCGCCGCCCCATCATTCACCGAGAGACTGGTCAGCGCCAGGCCGCCCAGGTCGAACGCGCCCTTATACGCCCCGGCCTTGATTTCCAGGGCCATCGGCTGCGCGCCAAGCCGAAGGTCCCACTCGTTTTTCAGGCCGTCGAAATTGGGAATACCGCTCACCCGGTACTCACCCTGCCTGAGTACCACATCTCCGCCGTCGGTTTTGACTTCGG
>DAOTZM010000166.1:0-4655 GCA_034434035.1 Anaerolineales bacterium | reverse complement strand
GGTCGAGTAGCGCACGTTGCGTATCGAGACCCGGCACATCGAGGCGCGGAGTATTGATACCCAGAGCAGTCTATTCACAAACAAGAGACCTATTCAGTGGTCTCGATACGGCGGAAGAGAATCGCCTACTCGACCATCTTTATAATGACACAAGGAGAAAAAATGAAAAACACCAACCCCCTTTCCCTCCTCTTTGGCCTGGCCCTCATCGTCATCGGCGGCCTGAGCCTGCTCGGCAACACCCTGCTGCGCCTCGAAGCCTGGCGGCTGTGGCCGGCCATCGTCATCATCGCCGGCCTCGCGCTGACCGCTCCCGGTTTCTTCGGCTTCGTTCGACGCGGCTTTGGCGCCTTCTTCATCCCTGGCGTGCCGCTGCTCGTCACCGGCGGCATCCTGATGTTCGCCAGCCTGTTCCACAACTGGAACGTGTGGGCCGCCGCCTGGCCGCTGGTCGTGCTGGGCGCGGCGCTCGGTTTCGGCATGGCGGCCATCTTCATGCGCGTCCCCGGCCTGGCCTTCCCGGCCATCATCATCGGATTGAACGGCCTGGTGCTGGCTTTTTGCAATACCACCGGGCTGTGGGCGGCCTGGGCGCTGCTCTGGCCGATTGAACCGCTGGCCGTCGGTCTCAGCCTGTTCGTGCTTGGCTTTTTCGAGCGCTCGCGCGGGGCCATTACCGCCGGGGTCATCCTGACCGCCATCGCCGGGGTCGGCTTCTTCTTCACCTCGTTCTTCAGCATGTTCAACTTCTCGCTGCTGCGCTTCGCCGCCCCCGCCATGCTCGTCCTGACCGGCCTCATCGTCATCGCCGCCTCCTTCCTGCGGAGGGAAGCGCCAGAGCAGGCGACTGAAGCGCAATAGGTTACATTCTTTCTTCGTATCTATTTTGACAATGTCGCATTTTCGCGTAAGTATTCGCCCTCACCCTAACCCTCTCCCAAAGGGAGAGGGGCTATGAACAGGCAAGTTCGCAAGTCCCCTCCCCCGCCGGGGGAGGGCGGAGGGTGAGGGCTGAATAGTTACCTTTCTTCTTTTCTTCTTTCGTTGAAAAAGACGAAAGAAGAAAGAGGCTTTAACGCCAGTTTTATAGGATAATATCCGCATGAAACTTGCCACCCTCTGTTACGTCAAACACAACCAACAGACCCTGATGATTCACCGCGTCAAAAAGGCCAACGACATTCACGCCGGGAAGTGGAACGGGCTGGGCGGGAAATTGGAGCCGGGCGAATCGCCGGAGCAGTGCGTTATTCGCGAGGCGCGCGAAGAATCCGGGCTGGAGATTTATCGGCCACGCTATCACGGCCTGCTGGTTTTCGCCGATTTCAAAGAGGACGACTGGTATGTCTGGGTCTTCACTGCCGACCAATTCAGCGGGGAACTGGCTGAATCTGGGGAGGGCCGCCTGCAATGGATTCCCGACCAGGAGATTGCACGGCTGAATCTGTGGCCTTCTGACCTGGTGTTCCTGCCCTGGCTGGGGAATGGGAAAATCTTCTCGGCGCGATTCCAGTATCGGGGCGAGGAGATGTTGGGGCATGAAGTGGCGTTTTATTGACCATATTGGAGTGCAAAATCTCCCGATTTTGCTCGAAAGTCGGGAGACTTTCGACTCCGTTGCCAATATCACTAACGAATCTGTAGGGGAGGTCTGAATTGTTGGCAGTATAATCGGGGATATGGCGGTCTTCGAAGGGAAACACATCATCCTCGGCGTCACCGGTTCCGTTGCGGCCTATAAGGCCGCCGATTTGGCTTCCAAACTGACCCAACAGGGTGCGCGGGTGGATGTGATTTTCTCTGCTGGGGCCGAACAATTCATCACCCCGCTCACTTTCCAATCTGTAACAGGCCGCCGCGCTTATACCGACTCCGATTTGTGGGGCGGCGAGGCGCACATCCTGCATGTCGGGCTGGGACACAGCACCGATTTGCTGGTGATTGCGCCCTGCACCGCCAATACGCTGGCAAAACTGGCGCATGGCCTGGCCGATAACCTGCTGACCGTGACTGCTCTTGCCGCAGGCGGCGAGAAAGCCCGCGACATCCCCATCCTGGTTGCCCCGGCGATGGACGCGGGCATGTACGAACACCCGGCCACGCAGGAGAATGTCCGTATCCTGAAGGGGCGCGGCGTGACTTTCATCGGCCCGGCCGAGGGACGCATGGCTTCGGGGCTGGTGGGGCTGGGGCGGATGGTCGAACCGGCGGAAGTGCTGGGCCAAATCCGCCTGGCGCTGGGGCGCAAAGGCAAACTGGCAGGCAAGCGCCTGGTGGTGACGGCGGGCGGTTCGCAGGAGCCAATCGACCCGGTGCGTTACATCACCAACCGTTCGTCGGGCAAGCAGGGTTATGCGCTGGCGCAGGCCGCGCTGGACGAGGGCGCGGCGGTGACGCTGGTGACGCACCCGACCGGGCTGGTTCCGCCGGTCGGCGCGCAGGTGGTCGAAGTCCGCGCGGCGCAGGAGATGCTGGATGCTGTGTTGAAGGCGGTCGAATCTGCCGATGGCCTGGTGATGGCGGCGGCAGTGGCGGATTTCCGGGTGAAGCATGTCTCGGAACACAAGTTGAAGAAACAGGACGGGATTCCGCTGGTGGAACTCGAAGCGGCGCCCGATGTCCTGGGTACGGTGGCAAGGCTGCGGCCCGGTTTGAATCGCCTGAAAACGGTGGCCGGTTTCGCCGCCGAAAGCCGCGATTTGACGGAGAATGCCGTCGCCAAGTTGAAATCCAAAAAACTGGATTTAATCGCCGCGAATGATATTTCCGCAGCCGACGCCGGGTTTGGCGTGGATACCAACCGAATCACCCTGCTGTATGCCGATGGCCGCCGCGAGTCCCTGCCGCTGATGGGCAAGGACGAGGCCGCGCGGGTCATCATCGAGCGGGTGGCGGCCTTTTTGGAGTGATATGCGCGTTTTAGTCGTTTCTGATATTCATGCCAACCTGACCGCGCTGGAGGCTGTGCTGGCCGATGCCGGGGAGGTGGACGAAACCTGGTGCCTGGGCGATGTGATTGGCTACGGCCCCGACCCCAACGAGGTGGTGGAGCGCCTGCGCGGGCTGCCGAACCTGACCTGTATTTTGGGCAATCACGATGTGGCCGTGCTGGGGCAGATGGATTTCGCGGTGTTCAATACCGAGGCGCGCCGTTCGCTGCTATGGCAGAAGAAGTCGCTTTCGCCCGATAATGTGGCCTTCCTGGAGAGCCTGCCCCAGGAGACGCTGGCGCGCGGGGCGGTTTCGCTGGCGCACGGCAGCCCGCGCGACCCGGTTTGGGAGTACATCCTGAATACGCTGGTGGCGCGCCTGAATTTCGAGGCGTTTACCACGCCGTATTGTTTCATTGGGCATTCGCACATCCAATGTATGTTTCGGCTGGATTTGGATAAAGACCGCGTTTCGCTGGACGCGCTGCGGCCTAACGAGACGTATCAGCTGTTCCCGCGCGCCATCCTGAACCCGGGCAGCGTGGGCCAGCCCCGCGATCGCGACCCGCGCGCTTCTTACGCGATTTTCGACCCCCAAGCCGAGACCTGGGAACCGCGCCGCGTGGCGTATGATATCGAGGCGGTGCAGAAGCGCATTCGGGCGGCGGAGTTGCCCGAAAAACACGCCCTGCGCCTGGCGGAGGGGGGGTAAGATGGGGTATAAGAAAAAATCCCGGCGCGAGGCCGGGAAGCAGCGTTATCTTACAACAGTCTTGATAGTGGTGTAAGAATACAGGATACGCTCATTGACCAAACTTTACTGGTTGCGCAGCCGATAGGGTACACCAAAAAAAGTTTCGTCTTGCAAGATTTGCTCAATGGCCCGTCTGTCTTTGTGGGAGGCATACCATATCACCAAATCAGCCCTTCCGGGGCAAGTAAAAGTATCGATAAGGACACCCGCGTTGCCCGGATTCACCTGCTCGATTTTCCGAACAACATCCTGGCGGGACTCCAACACATCTTTTACTTCAGATTCCGTCGGTAATGCCTCGCAGGGGAGGTAGTGGTTCTTATTGTCAAGAATCACGTCATCATACCAGCGATGAAACAATCTGGTTTGACTCTCAAGAAGCACGGCTGCCATCAGGCAGGTGAGTAAAACAAAACCTGTCATCAAAATCGGTCTGTAAATGTTCACTTTCGTCGGCCAGCGGCCTTCCAAAAAACGGGGCATTTGGGTTGAGTTTTCCTCAGGATTTGGCCGGGCAATTAATCGGCAACCTGCTTTTGTATTTACCAGCCAAAGTCTCTGATTAAGCAATTTCCACTGTCGTTGTCGAAAACCATCCATATCAACATGCGTCCTGGGTTTTCGCTCGCAGGGATGACGCCGGGCTGCCATTTTGCATTGTACTCGATAAAGAAAACGATTTCTCCATCTTGAGTTGGCTGGGCGGCTTCTGGCAGGGGCTGCCCAGGATTTTCTGCTTGCCACCATTCCTCTGCTGGCAGGATACGCAAAATAGTATTTGATGCTTTTAGGCCACAAGCCGGGTCAGAGATTGCAATTGGCGTAGATCCGGCTGTCCGTTGAGAACAAATCGTGAATTCTCTACCGGACAAAACAATCTAAACTGTAATTCATATCTTATTCTTGTCATTTCGAGCCGCGCAGCGGGGAGAAATCTTGCGCACTGGGAGAAGATTTCTCGCTGTCGCTCG
>DAOTZM010000165.1:0-21368 GCA_034434035.1 Anaerolineales bacterium | reverse complement strand
ACGCAGTGGGCGGTAACGCTTCATGTAATTCCTTTGGCGGCGATTTTTCGCAAGAGGGCGACCAGCTGCGCTTTGGGCCATTATTTTCGACCATGATGGCCTGCCTGGAACCGGGCTACATGGAGCAAGAAGCGGCTTACATGCAAGCGCTGGAAGCCGCTGTCGGTTTCCGCATTGAATCCGGGCAGTTGACGCTTTTTGATGAAGAAGGGCAGGCCTTGCTGGTATTCGACTCTTACCGGCCCTCGCTCGGAGAGAAAACATGGATACTGACGGCCTACGCCGTGCCGCCGGGAATGACTACGCCCCTGCCCGATGCGCGGGTGACGGCGCAATTTACTGGCGATGCAGTGCGCGGCTCGGCGGGATGCAATGAATATTCTGCGCCGTACACGCAGGATGGCGAAACAATTCGTTTCGACCCGGCTATCTCAACCGAAATGTTCTGCGTTGAGCCAGAAGGATTGATGCAGCAGGAGAGCGAGTTTCTCAACGCCTTTGGCCTGGCGGTGAGTTACAAAATCGAAGGGCGTATGCTGAATTTTTACAATGACAAGGGACTGTCCGCGTTCGGTCAGGCGGATGGCGGCCGGGTGTTCGGTGCGCAGCCCGGCGTTAGATTCACTTTCGGCGTGGCGGATGAAGAGGATGTCCATGTGGTGAATTATAGTTGGGTTTGTCCGGGAGTTCCTTTGCAGTTATAATCATCCAAACGAAAGCGACCCACGAGTATGCAAGCCCTGACCTTCTGGAAAACGATCACAATGGACACTTCTAACCTGCTCGGTACGCTGCTGGTTTTCCTGCGCGAACAGCAGATACGCTTTTGCGTCATCGGCGGACAGGCAGTCAACGCTTATGCAGAACCGCTGGTCAGCCTGGATTTAGACTTGGCGGTAACAGTTGAGTCGCTCGATGAATTGCAAGCCCAACTGGCAAAACGATTCTCCGTCAAGCGTTTTCCGTACAGTTTGAACATCTCTCTTCCGGGATCCGATTTGCGCGTACAATTCCAGACCGACGAGCGTTACCGGGATTTTGTGGAACGGGCCAGCCTGCGCACCGTGCTGGGAATCGACTTACCCGTTGCCAGCCTGCCAGATGTGTTACAGGGCAAAATCTGGGCAGCGCTCGATCCAGAGCGGCGCGGCAGCAAGCGGCAAAAAGACCTGGCAGACATTGCCCGGCTGGTGGAAACCTACCCGGATTTGCGCGATAAAGTGCCGCCGGAAATCCTGGCGCGCCTGGACGAATAAAAAACCAGGCAAGCGTACGCTTTATTGGCGCGCGGGTCTTCCCGCTTCCATCCTGTGCTAAAATAAGGATACTTTACAGGAGTGATTATGTCTGGAATGGTGGAAGTTGTCATTGATAGCGTAAGAGTCAGCCTGATGTCGCCGCAGCGGTTGGTGGTGTTGCGCCAGGCCGACACCGAGCGGTACTTGCCCATCTGGGTTGGGCCGTATGAGGCCGAAGCCATCACGGTCGCTTTGCAGGAAATCGAGATGATTCGCCCGCTGACCCATGACCTGCTCAAAAACCTGTTTACCACGTTCAACGCGCATATCAAGCGCGTCGAAATCGTGGCCCTGCGCGAGGATATTTTCTACGGCAACATCGTGGCCGAATCGAACGGGCAGGTCATCAACATCGACTCGCGCCCCTCAGATGCGATTGCGCTGGCGGTGCGGGCGCATGTCCCGATTTTGGTCGATCCCTCGGTGATGACCTCGGCCAGTATCACCCCGGAGCAGGACATCCGCTCCCAGTTACCGCCCACCACCCGGCAGCAAAGCGACTCCCCGCAGGCCGCTTCGCCGTCCCGGCCAGCCCCGGCCTCCCCGGCGCGCTCTTTCAACCCTGAAGATTCGTCCCGCCTGTCGATTTTCGAGGACTTCCTCAGCAAACTGGACAGCGACAAAAAGCCCGGTGACGAAGAAGGCGACCAGCACAAGCAAAATTAGCACCAAGTTACCATGCTGATTGAAAGGACACGATGTAAAATAAAAGCAGCGTGTCCTTTATTTATCTCACATCGCGGACTCCAAAATCTGGAGATTTTAGAGTCCAACTGCCGAAGTCTCCCGACTTCGGAGTCCGGAAACTCCCATGTCCGATTTCCTTACTTCCGAAACCCCATTCAGCGAAAGCCAGCCCGCCGCGGGCCTGCCGCACAGCCGCGAGGCCGAAGAAGCCGTCATCGGCGCGGTGCTGATTAACCCCGAAGTCTATTACGACCTGGCGCAGTTCCTCCAGGCCGACGATTTCTACATCCACCGCCTGCGCTTCATCTGGGAGGCGTATACCCGCCTGCACGAACGGCGCGTGCCAATCGACAACCTGACCGTCTCGGAGGAACTCGACGACATGGGCAGGCTGGAGGAAATCGGCGGGCCGGCCTTCCTGACCGCCCTGCTCAACCAGGTGCCCACCACGCTGCACGCCGAGGCCTACGGCAAAATCGTAGAAGCCGCCTCCACGCGCCGCAAACTGCTAACGGCGGCCAATTCCATCGCCACGCTGGCCTACGATGAGAACGAAGCCATCGAAACGGTGATGGGTGAGGCCGAGAAGGCCATTTTCAACGTCGGCGAACGCCGCACCCGGCACGATGTCCGCCCGATTCGGGAAGTCCTTTCGGATTATTACGACCACATCGAAACCCTGATGCGCCGGGCCGACGACGTGGTCGGCGTGCCGACCGGCTTCATCGACCTGGACAAAATGACCGGCGGCTTGCAGCCCTCCGACCTGCTGATTGTGGCCGGCCGCCCCGGCATGGGTAAAACCGCCTGGATGCTGACCGTCGCCAACAACGCCGCGCTGCTGCACAAAAAGCGGGTGGCCGTTTTCTCGCTGGAAATGTCGAACGAGCAGGTCGTGCAGCGTCTCATCGCGCAGAATACCGGAATCGATTCGCAAAAGCTGCGCACCGGCAAACTCAGCCCCGACGACCTCGACCTGTTCAACCACGCCATCGAAGTGCTGGGCGACACGCGGATTTACCTCGACGACACGCCGAGTCTTTCCCCGCTGCAACTGCGCACCAAACTGCGCCGCCTGCACATGGAATTTGGCCTCGACCTGGTCATCCTGGACTACATCCAACTGATGACGTCCGAAACCCGCAACGACAACCGCGTGCAGGAAGTCTCGTACATTACCCGCAACCTGAAACAACTGGCCCGCGAACTCAACGTCCCGTTACTGGCGGCGGCCCAACTCTCGCGCGCCGTCGAACAGCGCGCCGATAAGGAACCGCAGCTTTCGGATTTGAGAGAATCGGGATCCCTCGAACAGGATGCCGATATAGTGATGTTCATCTACCGCGATGAAAAAGACCCAGCCATGCAAAATGTAACCCACCTGAAAGTGGCCAAGCACCGCAACGGCCCGGTCGGCAATGTCGATTTGATTTTCCGCAACCACCTGACCAAGTTCGAGAACGCAGCCACGCGCACGGTGGATTTGGATAAGGTGTAAGGATATGAGCGCCTTGCAAGTTCCACCCTCGATTGCCAAAATTGCGCCGGACGGCAGCCTGACTCCGCGCCAATTACGGGGTTTGATGATTGAGATGGTCATCCGCCGCGTCAAGCCAGGCGCGGGCAGCAGCCCCGAATTTCTGAAAAGGAGAACAGCGATGATTTCCTGGCCCGATTTACGTCCTATTTTGGCTGGCGTTCCATGGGCGCTGGTGGGCGGGGTCGCCACGCGCGCATACATGGCCGAACGCGCCACAAAGGATATGGATATCATCGTCCATGAGCGCGATGGAAAGGCTGTGATTGCCAGGCTCCAGCAGGCCGGATATCAACTTGTCTCTCCGTTGGCGATTCCCGGCTATGCGATGCGCTCCCCGGATGGCGCAGAGTTGGTTGTGATTTTCGGGCGTACCCGCTGGCTCGAACAGGCCCTTTCTGCCCCCAAACAAGACCCGGCCGGCTGCCCGGTGGTCGGCCTGCCGTATCTCGTCATGCTCAAGATGGAATCACAGCGCCCGCAGGATTGGGCAGATGTCTCGCGCATGTTGGGCTGGGCTTCCGAGGCCGATTTGGATGACGTGCGCAAAATCATCAAAAAGTATTCTCCCGAAGATATGGATGATATTGAGTCGCTGATTTTTATCGGGAAGAAGGAACAGGAAAACCCGTTGGAATGAACGCATTCCCCGGCTTTACTTCCTCCGAAACCTTCACGCCCGTGCCAGATTCGTTGTTCCGGCTGATGAACGACATTGCCGACGCGGACGAACTCAAGGTGACGTTGTATGTCCTTTGGCGCATTGAACACGCCGAAGGGCGCTTGCGGTACATTTCGCGGGGCGACATCCTCGAAGATAACGGGTTCATGTCGCAGATGTCTGCGGCGGAGGTCGATTCGGGGCTGGAAAAAGCCCTGCGGCGCGGAACGCTGCTGACAGTGGAGTCCGCGTTAGGCGGCCTGTGGATGTTGAATTCGCCGCGCGGGCGGGCGGCTGCCGAGGCGTTGAGAAATTCCCCCGGCGGCGAATCCGCCCGAATCCCGCCCCCCATCCCCCTGCCGCGCCCGAACATTTTCAAACTCTACGAGGAAAACATCGGCCCGCTGACGCCGCTGATGGCCGATACGCTCAAGGACGCCGAGCAGGAGTTCCCGGCAGAGTGGCTGGCCGAGGCGTTCACGATTGCGGTGGAGCGCAATAAGCGCAACTGGAAATACATCGCGGCGATTTTGCGGCGCTGGAAGGACGAAGGCTATGAAGGAAAAAATCGAAAAGACGCTGGCAAAGATTCGAAACGATATTCCACAAGTCAGTTCGACGAATACATCAACCCTGATTAACCCCAAAATCGAGCCGTTGGGCAACCCCGATTGCCCGTATTGTCACGGCGTGGGTTATGTGCGCTATGACGTGCCGCTCGGGCATGAGAAGTTCGGCAAAATCGAGTTGTGCGTCTGCCGGAGCGTGGATGTGGCGGAGGCAGCGCGCAATCGGTTATATGCATTGAGCCATCTCAATAAACTAAAGCACTTGACGTTTAAGAATTTTCGTATCGAAGGTAATCCTAAGACAAAGTATGCGATAACTCAAGTTGAAAAAGATAGTTTGGCACATGCCAAAACTGTGTGCGAGGACTTCGCTAAAAATTTAAGCGGATGGATTTTACTTGAGGGTTCTTATGGATGCGGGAAAACACATCTCGCAGCAGCGGTTGCTAATCAATGTGTAGATAATGGGTTACCAACCTTGTTTATCACTGTTCCAGAATTGCTCGAGAATTTACGTTTTGCTTATAGCAACCCTGAAACAACCTACGAGACACGGTTTAACGAAATCCGGGACGCAGGTTTATTGGTTATGGATGATTTCGGAACGCAAAATGCCACTGGTTGGGCGCAGGAAAGGTTGTTTTTGATCATTAACTATCGATATATTAATAAACTACCTACCATTGTTACAACCAACCTAATTCTTGATGAAATTGAGAGTCGCATCCGTTCGCGCTTGCAGGATGAAGAGTTAGTGAAGCATGTTCGTATTTTTACCTTTGACTACCGCCATCCCGGCAAAAGTAGCAACCCAGGACTTTCAATGTTATCGATGAGCGATATTCAGGAAATGACTTTCAAAACCTGGAAAGGTAGAGAAGAAGAGATTGGACAGGAAATTGTCACAGTCAAAATCACTGAACGGAAAGATACAACAGGCTTTACAACAGTGAAAGACAAAGAGATAGAGCGTGAAAAGGTAACTCAAGCACACATTAATAAACTAAAAAAGGCTCATGATGCTTCTGCCGATTTTGCTGATTCTCCAGATGGTTGGCTGGTGCTTTTAGGGCCATCACATTGTGGAAAAACTCATTTAGCAGCAGCTGTGGGGCATTATCGGATGGGGATGGGTGGACAAGCGGTCATGGCAGATGTTTCGGTTCTTTTAGACTATCTAAAGAGCACTTTTAAGCCCAACTCAGATGTGACCTTTGATAGGCGATTTTATGAGATTCGCACAACCCCGCTATTGATATTAGATGGATTTAAAGAAAGTAATACATCTTGGGCAGAAGACAAACTCTATCAGCTTTTGAATTATCGATATTATGAGGGCTTACCTACGGTGATTACCTCCAATCTAGATGCAGATAATTTTGCCAAAGTTCATCCCAGCCTGTGGAACAAGATTCTCGACCCGACCAAGTGCCAGGTGTTCTCGATTGATATGCCGCCGTTTCGGAAGCAGAAGGGGAGGGGGAGGAAAAGCAAATAGAGGATTTCAGGCGCGGGTGAAAATCCGCGCTTTTTTTGCCTCTTGCGTTGATGTACAATCGCATTGGTATGGATGCGCTTGGCAGAGTCTTGGTAGTCATTTTTACCTGGCGTGGAGAAAATATCCGCCTTATTTCAGCGCGAAAAGCCGAAAAGGTTGAACTTGAACAGTATCAAGGATAACAAAAAATGGACAAAACATACGATTTCAGCAAAGGCAAACGCGGGGCGCTTGACCCGCTTCCGGCGAATAAAACCCGCATTACCATTCGGGTCGACAACGATATCCTGGACTGGTTTCGGGGCGAGGTTCATGCGGCAGGTGGAGGCAACTATCAAACATTAATTAATCGCGCCCTGCGCGAGTATGTCCAGGGCCGCCAGCAGCCGATTGAGGAGATTGTGCGAAAAGTTGTCCGCGAGGAACTTTTCGCTTCGCGGGCTGGAACGTATCAGGTGGCTGAGAAAAAATAAATGGTTTGCAAAACCCAGGAGCAGCCATGTATCAGACCGATATGTACGAAAGCCTGCTGGCTGAAACAATCACTCTACCCGGTCATCGCAGCGAATTGTTCAACGCCTATTTTGCCCGCCCGCTGGGGGCCGGGCCGTTCCCCGGCATGGCGCTGGCCCATCACATGCCCGGCTGGGACGAGTGGTACAAGGAAGCCACGCTCCGCTTTACGCAGATGGGATACGCCACGCTCTGCCCAAATCTGTATTACCGGACCGGTCACGGCGCGCTCGAAGATGTGGCCGCCAAGGCGCGCGGCAGGCGGCGTCCCCGATGACCAGGCGGTCGGCGACCTGGATGGAGCAGTGCGCTTCCTGCTGTCCCTGCCCAATGGGAATGGAAAGGTCAGCATTTTCGGCACTTGCTCCGGGTGCCGCCACGCTTACCCGACCGCCTGCCAGAGACCGATTTTCCCGGCTGATGAGGCGGACGGGGCGTGATGAGCGAAGCGGACGATTTCGTCAATGAAGCCGAAGGGGCGCGCGCGTGGCAGTGAAATGGAGCGCGGAGGCCGCCCGCAGGCTGGTGGAAACCATCACGGCCGTCCTGGCCCAGGCCGAGGCGGGCGGGCATATCATCGAGGAAAAATCCAGCCTGTAGGCAAAGACTATTTTCTGCCCGTTTCTGCCCGGCAAAAACAGGCCAAAACGCTTCACAGTTTTGTGGTAAAACTGGCGGGAAGGGAGATTCGCATGTCCCGCAGCATTCACCTTTTCCTGATATTCGTCATGCTGGCAGGGGTTTTCCTGCCTGATTCCGCCGTCCGCGCCCAAGACACATCCCAGCCTGAGAAAGTCGGCCTGCCCGGCACACACCAGGACGAGTTGGGCTGTTCGGGCGAGTGGCAGCCCGATTGCGGCCAGACCCTGCTCGTTTACGACGCCGAGGATGGCGTCTGGCAGGCAGAATTCCTGATCGAGCCGAATAATGATGACGACAAGAAAGGCCCGCGCTACAAAGTCGCGCTCAACGGAACCTGGGACGAAAACTACGGCAGGAATGCCACCCGCAACGGAGCCGATATTCCGCTCGTCGTCAGCCAGCCAACCCGGGTCAAGTTCTACTACGACCACCTAACCCACTGGATAACCGACAATTACAACCAACCTGTAATTGTCGCAACCGGTGATTTCCAGTCACAATTGGGGTGTCGGGCCGATAACGACGCGGGCTGCCTGCGCTCGTGGCTGCAAGACCCCGACGGCGACAACCTGTTCACGTTCAGCACCCGCGCCTTAAAAGCCGGAAACTATTCCGTGACCCTGGCGCGCAATGAGAACCCGCAAGATACCATCAGTGAAACGACACAGTTTACCGTCAAAGCCGATGGCGACGAAATCTACTTTGGATATGACACTGTGAAAAAAGAATTCATCCTCAGCACCGAAGGCGCGCCGCGCGGCAGCCTGTCCAAACAAAAAGCGCACTGGGTGCGCCGCGACACCATCCTGTGGAACACGGTCGGCTCGCCAAAATACCAGTACTCGCTGTTCTATTCCCCCGATGCCGCGCTGGAACTGACCGCGACGGGGCTGGAAGGCGGGGTGGAAATTCCGCTCACCTACGTCCCGGGCGGGGCCGACGCGGAACTCAAGCAGCGATTCCCGCACCTGGCCTCGTTTACAACACTGAAGGTAGGACAGGTCTCTGACCTGTCCCTCACCCCCACGCAGGCAGGACAGGTCTCTGACCTGTCTCTCACCCCCACGCCGGCAGGACAGGTCTCTGGCCTGTCCCTCACCCCCACGCAGGCAGGATACGCCGCGATTCTCAAGAGCGAAATCGCCGTGTTGATGCGCGATGAAAACGGCAGGGTGGTGGATGTGACGGGCGTGCAACTGCCCGGCGTGCTGGATGACCTGTACACCTACGACGGGCCGCTCGGCGTGACGTTCGATGTCTCGACAATGCTCGACAACCGCGCTCCCACCCTGCGCGTCTGGGCGCCGACGGCAGTTTCGGTCACGCTGCACCTGTTCGAGGATGCGGTCTCCGATTCAGCCAGGAAACTGCCAATGCAATGGGAGGCAGGCTCCGGCGTGTGGAGCATTCGCGGCGAACCCGCCTGGGCCGGGAAATTCTATCTCTATGAAGTCGAAGTCTACGTTCCCTCCGAATCCAAAATCGTCAAAAACCTGGTCACCGACCCGTATTCGCTCAGCCTTTCGACCAACTCGAAGCGCAGCCAGGTTGTGAACCTGGACGACCCGGCCCTGAAACCCGCCGGATGGGACAAACTCAAAAAACCGGCCTTCGATGACGTGGTGGTATACGAACTGCACATCCGCGATTTCAGCGTGTACGACGAAACCGTGCCGCAGGAGTGGCGCGGGACGTACAAAGCCTTCACCGCGCGCGATTCCAACGGCATGAAGCACCTGCGTTCGCTGGCCGAGGCCGGGCTGACGCACATCCACCTGCTGCCGGCCTTCGACATCGCCAGCGTGGACGAGGACAAATCGACCTGGAAAACGGTCGATGAGGCCCTGCTGGCCTCCTACCCGCCCGACAGTGACCAACAACTGCTGGCGGTCAGCGCCATCAACGACGTGGACGGCTTCAACTGGGGCTATGACCCCTTCCACTACACCGCGCCGGAGGGCAGCTACGCCACCGACCCGCAGGGAGCGCCGCGCATAGTCGAGTTCCGCGAAATGGTGCAGGCCCTCAACCAGGACGGCCTGCGGGTGGTGATGGATGTGGTCTACAACCACACCAACGCCAACGGCCAGGAGGAAAAATCGGTGCTGGATAAGGTCGTGCCGGGCTACTATCACCGGCTGGATGGCGAAGGCCGGGTGGAAAATTCGACCTGCTGCTCGAACACGGCCACCGAACACAATATGATGCGCAAACTGATGGTCGATTCGGTCGTCACCTGGGCGCGGGCCTACAAAGTGGACGGCTTCCGCTTCGACCTGATGGGTCATCACATGCTGGAGGATATGAAAGCCGCACGCGCCGCGCTCGACAAGTTGACCCCCTGGAAAGACGGCGTAAACGGCAAAGAGATTTACATCTACGGCGAGGGCTGGAACTTCGGCGAGGTGGCCGGGAATGCGCGCGGGGTGAACGCCGTCCAGGGCAACATCGGCGGGACCGGGATTGGCGCGTTCAACGACCGCCTGCGCGACGCGGCGCGCGGCGGCAGCCCGTTTGGCGACATCCGCGAGCAGGGCTTTGTCACCGGCATTTATTTCCAGCCGAATTCACACGAGCGGCGCGATTCCGACGCCCAAAAGTGGAAATTATTCGACTACACCGACTGGATTCGGATTACGCTGGCGGGCGGGCTGCAAGACTACGAACTCATGCGCGGCAACGGCGACATTGTCCCGGCCCGGCTGGTTTTATACAACGGCTCTGCTTCTGGCTACACGCTCAATCCGCGCGAAAACGTGGTCTATGTCGCCGCGCACGATAACGAAACGCTTTGGGATATCATCCAAATCAAAGCGGCGGAGAATGTGCCGGTTACGGAGCGGATTCGGATGAATAACCTGGCCCTCAGCCTGGCGGCCTTCAGCCAGGGCGTGCCGTTTTTCCACGCCGGGGATGACATCCTGCGCTCGAAATCACTCGACCGCAACTCCTACAACTCCGGCGACTGGTACAATCGCCTCGACTGGACGTATAACACCAACAACTGGGGCGTCGGCCTGCCCGGCGAGGGCCGCGATAAATGGAACCTGTTCCGCCCTCTGCTGGCAAACCCCAACCTGCGGGTGGGCAAGGGCGATATGCTCTTTGCGCACCAGGTTTTCCGCGAATTCCTGCAAATTCGGCGCAGTTCCAAACTGTTCCGGCTCGAAACCGCCGCGGACATCCAGAAATCGGTCACGTTCCTGAACACCGGCCCGACCCAAACTCCCGGCCTGATCCTGATGCGCCTGACCGATACCGGCAATTTCGACAAGCAGTACAACGAAATCGTAGTTCTGTTCAACGCCGGGCCGCAGGCCGCGCAGTTCGCCCACCCCGAATTCATCGGCAAGAAGTTCGAGTTGCACCCCATCCAGGCCGCTTCGGTCGATGAAATCGTCAAACGCTCCGACTTCGATACCGCCAGCGGCAAATTTACCGTGCCGGGGCGCACCACCGCCGTCTTTGTGCTGCGCGGCGCGCCAGGATTGCTCCCAATCACCGGCGCAGTGGCCGGCTGGATGGCGGGAGCGGCGGCCCTGCTTACGGCGGGCGCGCTGGGGTTTGCCCTGCGGCGGCGGCTGAAAGCGGCATAACCTGACGGTTCGCGCCCAAACCTTGACAGAGCCGGATGGCAAGTTAAAATCCAATTAACAACCGAAAGCGGCGCAAACCGCTTTCAATTTCCCGCCAAATATAGTGTAATTACTACACTAACAAGGAGACAAAATGCCCTACCCCCTCCCGGATTTTTACAACCCAGAAACTGTCGCGTCGGTCTACCGGGTGGATTACGCCCGGCTGGCCGCGCTGGCGCCTGGCTGCCGTCAAACGCACGGAATCCAGCCCGCAGCCAATGACCGTCAAAAAAACTGGCTGATGCTCATCGATGTCCAGAACACCTTTTGCATTCCCGGATTCGAGTTATACGTCGGCGGTCGCAGCGGCACAGGCGCGGTCGACGACAACCGCCGCCTGGTCGAGTTTATCTACCGCAACCTCGGCAGCATCACCCATATCTCCGCCACGCTGGATACGCACCGCGCCCAGCAGGTATTCCACCCGGTTTTCTTTGTCGATTCCGGCGGAAATCATCCCGCCCCATACACCGACATCCACGCTGCCGACTTGCTAGCGGGAAAATGGAGATTCAACCCGGCCCTGGCGGGTCAGCTCGGAATCTCGCCGGAATACGGGCAGGAAATGGCGCTGCACTACACGCAGACTCTTGAAGCAAAAGGCAAGTACGCCCTGACCATCTGGCCTTACCATGCCATGCTGGGCGGAATCGGCCACGCGCTCGTCTCGGCGGTGGAGGAAGCGGTTTTCTTTCACTCGCTTGCGCGCCTCGACCAGCCCGACTTTGAAATCAAAGGCGACAAACCTTTCACCGAAAATTACTCTGTCGTCGGCCCCGAAGTGCTGACCGGCCCGATGGACGAGCCGCTCGGCGCGCGCAATCCCAAATTTATCGAGCAACTCCGGCAGTTCGACCGGCTGTACATCGCCGGGCAGGCCAAGAGTCACTGCGTCGCCTGGACGGTGGCCGATTTGCTGGAAGATATTCAAGCGGTTGACCCCTCCCTCGCTGAAAAAATCTACTTGCTCGATGACTGCGCCTCGCCGGTGGTCGTGCCAGGGGTGGTCGACCACACCGAAGCAGCGGATGCGGCCTTCGCCCGCTTTGCCGAAGCAGGCATGAATATCATTAAGTCGACAGACCCTAAAGGTCTGACAAACCTTTAGGGTTTCCCGAGGAGAACATGTCCATTTTCGACGGAAAGCGTCTCACAAACGAAACTTTCAAGCTTGATATAGACCGAATGCGGCGGGGCTGGTACTCGGACAAGTATTTTGCCAACATTAACGCCATGCTGCAAACCCTGGCTGCCGAAGGATACGCCTATCGCGGTGAACATCACAACCTGCCGCCCGAATTTTCGCCCAAAAACATTGCCGTCGGCGACATCGAAGTCGAAATGCAGTGGTTCACCCGCCGGGTGGGGACGACGGTCGTGGTCGGCGTGGATAAGGCGCTCGCCATGCTCAAGCATTGCACCGGCTATTTCGACGGTGACAAATTTATCGACACCTCCGACCAACTCGAAGTGTGGGCGGTGCATGACGGCGCGACTGTCACCTCGGACGGTAACCCGCTGCATGTCCAGCCGGTTCTCAAAGTACGCGGGCGCTACCGCGATTTTGCCCTGCTCGAAACGCCCACCCTGGGCATCCTGACCCGCGCCAGCCGGGTGGCGACCAACGTCTACGAGACGCTCAGCGCGGCGCAGGGCAAACCGGTGCTGTTTTTCCCGGCGCGTTTCGACCTGCACGAAGTCCAGGCGGCGGATGGCTACGCTTACAATATCGCTGTCCAGCGCTTCAACCGAGACTACGCGCAAAAACTGGGGACTTTCGTCTCGACCGATGCGCAGGGCGACTGGTGGGGCGGCGCGGGCGGCGGGACGGTAGCCCACGCGGCAATCGCCTCCTTCCTGGGCGATACGGCTGAGGCCATGATGGCCTTCTCGCGCGTCCTGCCCGCCGCCATTCCGCGCATCGCGCTGGTCGATTTCAATAACGACAGCGTGCGCGATTCGCTCCTGGTGCTGGACGCGATGTTCGCCAAATACCGCGAACTGATGGAGGCCGGCGACGAGACCGAAGCCGTCAAATATAAACTCTACGGGGTGCGGCTCGATACGAGCGGCAGCCTGCGCGACACCTCCGTTACCCCGCTGGGCGACCCAGCCCTCGACCTGGGCGTAACGCCGCGCCTGGTGTTCAACGTCCGCCAGGCGTTGGACTCGGCCTGGGAACGCTGGAACCCGGACTCAGCGTGGAAAGAGCGGGCGCGCGAATTCTGCCGAAGCGTGAAAATTGTCGTCTCCGGCGGGTTCGCTCCCGAAAAAATCCGCAAATTCGAGAAGCTGGGCGTGCCGGTCGATATTTACGCGGTCGGCTCGTACCTGTTCAACAACAACGGCACGACTGTCAGCGACTTCACCGGTGATGTAGTGCGCATCAAAGTGCATGGTGAGTGGGTCGCTATGGCAAAAGTGGGCCGCAAACCGCTCGATAACCCCAACCTGGAGCGGGTCTGGTAATGGGGAACGGATAATGAAGTGGAGAAACGGATGGAGCGTTTGCCATCCGTTTCTTCATTGTCTGTACCTCCTATCAGGAGGATTTATCGTATCGCAGGTGGAAACATTCTGTCAACTGCCAAACGTCCTCATCTTCACATCCGAAATCAAACTTTTTGGGGTATTAACAGGGAAACCATTTTCCGCCTGAAGTCGTCTGTGGGTATGATATGATGTGGACAATGAACCCATTCCTGGAGAAACACCCTTGAAAACGGACTCCCCAGCCAGGTTGCTCATGACCCTGCTGGTTGCCCTGCTTGGCCTGCCGCTGTTCACCCCCACCGCGCAGGCGCAGGATGAATCCCCCATCACCCTGAGCGCGCGGGCCGGCTTCGATGGTTATTGCAAGGAAAACCGCTGGATTCCAGTGCGGGTCACGGTAGAGAATACCGGCAAGGATATGCAGGCGCGCGTCCAGGCTGCCTATCCCAACCGGTCGAACGGACAAACCGCCTTTGGCATCGACCTGCCGCTGCCCTCCGGCGCGCGCAAGGAATTTTTCCTGTATGTGTATCCCGAAAGTACCCTGCAAAAACTGACCGTCAGCGTGAGCGAAAACGGGCGGACGCTCGTCAAACGCGACCTGAACGTCACCTGCCTGGGCGCGAAAAACCTGCTGGTCGGCCTGCTCTCCGAGACTCCATCCAACTATGCCAGCCTGGGCGACCTGAAGCCACTCGATGGCGTGACGCGCGTTGTCCAACTGCGCCCCGCCGACCTGCCCGACCAATCGCAGGGCTGGCAGACCCTCGACGCGCTGCTGGTTGCGGACGCGGATACCGGGCAGCTCACCCCCGCGCAGCGCGCCGCGCTCGGCGCATGGCTGGCTGAAGGCGGGAAACTGCTCGTCGCTGGCGGCGCGAACTGGCAGCCAGCCGCCGCCGGTCTGGTGGAGTTCCTGCCGCTCGCGCCCGAGTCCACCCGCCGCGTGGAGACTCTTCCCGCGCTGGAATCCTACTTCCGCGTGGATTCCATCCTGACGGGCGGCGCGACTCTCTCGGTCGGCGCGCTCCACAAAGACGCGCAGGTACTTATCGAGCAGGATGGACTTCCCTTGCTCACGCGCCGCGTCATCGGGTTTGGCGAAGTCTATACCCTGGCCGCCGACCCCGGCCTCGCGCCGCTCAAGGATTGGGGCGGGATGGAAACCGTCTACAGCCATCTGCTTGGCGTGAGCATCCCGCGCCCGCGCTGGGCGGGCTGGCCCTGGGAGGAATACGCCGCCGGCAACGCCCTGGCAACCCTGCCCGAACTGGGCCTGCCTTCGTTCCTGCTGGTTTGCGGCTGGCTGGGGTTTTACCTGGTGGTCATCGGCCCGGTCAACTTCATTATCTTGCGCCGTATCAAACGCCCCGAACTGGCCTGGTTGACCATCCCGGCCCTGGTGATTTTGTTTACCGCCTTTGCCTACGCTTCGGGGTTCCTGTATCGCGGCACGCGCCCCACTCTCAACCGGCTGCTGGTCGCCCAGGGCTGGGATACCGCCCCCCTGGCGCGCGTCAACGCCGTCATAGGCATTTATTCCCCCAACCGCACCCGATACGACCTGGAATCGGTTTCGCCCTTCCGGTTCCTGCCGCAAGGCAGCGACGGGGCCAGCCTCCAAACCGGCGGCAACTGGCTGGCCCTCGAGCAGGGAGACGGCCAACTCCTGCCGGATGCGCGCCTCGAAATCGGCGGGATGAAATCGGTCGCGCTGGAAGGCAGCCTGCCCGCCCTCGACATTGCTCACGACCTGACCGTGACCGTGAGCAATCGAACGCCGCAGTTGGAAGGGCAGGTTACAAACTTGAGCAACGTAACGCTCAGGGACGCCTTCCTGGTCACGCCGGGCAGCGTCACCAACCTGAACGACCTGAAACCCGGCGAATCGCGCCCCATCCGCATCCCCTTACAATCTGACCGGAACAACCCGGGTTTTTACCAGATGGATTCGACCGCCTATCCGGCCTACTATGCACTGACGGGAATTGAAAACGAAACCGCCCAGCGCCGCAATGCCCTGCTGCGCGCGGCTGTAAAACCGCAGCAATATTATTCCATCCCAACCAACTGGGGCATCTACCTGATGGGCTGGGTGGAGACGCCCCTCCTGCCGGCAGGCGTCAGCAAAGGGAACGCCAAAACGGTCGATACGGCCCTGGTTATCCAAATGCTCACGCCCGCTTTCCAGTTCGAGGGGGAGTCCTGGCGATTGAATGCGGCCCTGTTTGCCTGGGAGTCATCCCAGCCCGACGCCATGCCTTATTCTGGCGGCTACGGACTGGTCAACCAGGGCTACAGCCTGCGATTTCGCCCGGCAGCCCCGCTCCAATTTTCAAAAGTCAAATCACTGATTATCACTCTTCATGGCAGTTCCAGGCCAGATAAAGTCACCCTGGCGTTATGGGACTACGAAAGCAGCAGGTGGAGCCAGGTCGAGTTCGCGGACTGGGGCCGAATCCAGGTCATTGAACCGGGACGATTCGTCGGCCCGGGTGGGGAAGTCCGCCTGAACCTGCAAGGCGACCCGAACGACTGGAGTGATATTCTCGAATCAAGCATCGACCTGGTGGTGAAGCCATGAGCGCCATTATCGAGATCGAACATATCAGCAAACACTTCGGACGACGCGCGGCCGTCGATGATATCAGCCTGGGTGTCGGGCAGGGCGAGATTTTCGGGCTGGTTGGTCCCAACGGGGCGGGCAAAACGACCACCATGCGCATGCTCGTCACCCTGCTCCAGCCGGATAAAGGCGAAATCCGGGTGGGAGGCCACTCCGTGCGCACAGACCCGCGCGAGGCGCGCCGCCTGCTCGGTTACATGCCCGATGCCTTTGGCGTGTATGGCGATATGACCGTGCAGGAATACCTCGACTTTTTCGGCGCGTGCTACAAAATCGACCCGGCCAAACGCGCCGCCCTCATCGCCGACCTGCTCGAACTGGTTGAAATCGGCCACCGGCGCGATGACATGGTGGATACGCTCTCGACCGGCCTGAAACAGCGTCTCGGCCTGGCGCGCGTCCTGATTCACGACCCGGCGGTTCTGGTGCTGGACGAACCCGCCTCCGGCCTCGACCCGCGCGCCAGGGTCGAAATCCGTGAATTGCTGCGCGAAATCGCCCGCCTGGGCAAGACCATCCTGTTCTCCAGCCACATCCTGGCCGACGTGGCCGAACTCTGCACGCGGGTCGCCATCATGGAAAACGGCAAACTGGCCGCGCTCGGCAGTCTGGAACAACTCAACGCCCACCTCATCCCGCACCGCATCCTGCACCTTGGACTGCTCAAAACCATCGACGGCGAGCAGGCCCGCCTGGCGCTGGCGAACCTGCCGGGCATAGCGGCGGTCCGCCCGCTGGAGGGGCTGCGCCAGAGTGAATGGCTGGCCTTCGAGGCCGATTTCAGCGGCGATGACGCCGCGCTGCACGCCCTGCTCAGGCAAATCCTGGCCCAAAACCTGCCGCTCATCCAATTCAGCGAAGACACCCAAACCCTGGAGGAAGTCTTCCTGCGCGCCACGCAAGGGTTACTCACTGCTGGTGTTCGTGTACGAGAAAACCGATAACGCGAGTAAACAAACCGCAACTTTGAACATTCTGCATACAATCTTTGTGAGCGCCGAGAGAACTGCGGATTTTCAAATGACAAAAGGCATTCTTCAAATCCTGGCAAATGAAGGCAATCGAGATGATATTATTGCCTTTTTGCTCGACAAAAATTTGCCTGTAGATGAGATTGAACTCAACAAAATTGCTGATGAAATTATCAGCAATCCGCCCAGACAAGGTTTCCTGACCATCTCGAATGCTTTACAGTGGCGGCTGCAATATGGCAGGGTCATCGAACAAGCAGGTCAGGTAGAAGGAATTTACAGAGTAAATCCATGAGCAAGTTAAGGCAGGCGCAGATAGAATATGGAGATTTCCAGACCCCTTTCGAATTGGCGAAACGGGTTTGCGAAAAGTTGCGCGAGATAGGAGTCTCTCCCGATGTCATCATCGAACCGACCTGCGGAGTTGGCGCGTTCGTAGAAACATCTGCATTGACCTTTTCCGCCGCCAGGAAAATCGTTGGCGTCGAAATCAATCAAACCTATCTCGATGAGTTAGAAAACCGAAAAAAACAATTCGAGGCAAACGGACGCATCAGTCTATTGCAGGGCGATTTCTTTAACTTCGACTGGAACAACCTGATTGACGGTGAAGGCTCTTTATTGGTGATTGGTAATTTTCCCTGGGTCACAAACTCACAGCAAGGCGCAATTGGTGGAATGAATTTACCATCGAAGAAGAATTTTCAAAACCGCGCAGGTTTCGAGGCCATAACGGGAAAAAGCAATTTCGATATTTCCGAATGGATGTTGATACAGGTCTCGAATTGGTTTCGAAAGCATCACGGCTATCTTGCCATGCTCGTAAAAACTTCGGTGGCCAGGAAGTTCTTGCATCATCTTTACACCCAAAAAACGCCCCTGCGGCGCTCCGCTATCTACTCCATTGACGCAAGAAAATACTTTGGCGTTTCCGTCGAAGCCTGTCTTTTGTTTTGCGAATTCGATGACGAGTCTCATAATTACGATTATGACGTTTATGAAAGCCTGGAGAGTTCGAAAGGCTATCGTGTCGGGCATCGCAATGGGGTAACTGTTCGAGATTTGGACACTTTCGAGCGATTGAGAACTTACTATGGAAACAATAAAACCAAATGGCGGTCAGGCATAAAACACGATTGTTCGGAAGTCATGGAACTTCAAAAAATCGACGATAACTGGATTAACGGACTTGGCGAAATCGTAGATATTGAAACGACATATCTCTATCCGCTGCTGAAAGGGTCCGACGTTGCAAACAATCGTGTCGAAGCAGCCAATCGATATGTTTTGGTCACCCAAAAAGCCGTCGGCGAACCAACCAGCCTCATCAAGAAATTTGCGCCAAAAACCTGGGCATATTTGGAAACTCATGCCAAATATCTTGACGAACGTAAAAGCAGGATTTATCAAGACAGCCATCGCTTTTCGATTTTTGGCGTCGGCGAATATACCTTCGCTCCCTACAAAGTTGCCATTTGCGGACTTTATAAAAAATTGGCGTTTCGGCTGGTCCGGCCAATCGAAGGAAAACCGGCAGTATTCGATGATACCGTTTACTTTTTGAGTTTTGACATGGAGGAACAGGCTGTCCGGATTCTGGATATTCTGTCCTCGCCGCTGGCAAAGGATTTTTATTCGACATTGATTTTTTGGGACGAAAAACGCCCCATCAAAAGCAGCGTATTGAATAGTTTCAACCTGCAACAATTCGAGAACACGCCAATTCTGAGGTTGTTTTGAATATTGCCTGGTGGATAAAAATGCGCCAAAAATCGGAACTCTTATGACTGACGCCATGCCCATCACCCCTGAAAACCCCGCCCCGCGCCCCGGCCTGCTGCGACGCGCCATCGATAACCCGGTCATCCTCAAGGAACTGCGCGGCCTGATGCGCGGGCGGCGCGCCTTCCTGCTGCTGACCGGCTATATCGCCGTCATCAGCATTTTCATCGGCATCATTTACGTTTCCATCCAGACCCAATCCTCTTTCACGCAAAGCGACCCGCAGTTCCGCCAGGGGGTTGGCAAAGCCATCTTCGGCGCGGTCGTGCTGCTCGAATTGCTGCTGGTCAGTTTCATCGCCCCCGCGCTGACAGCCGGGGCCATCACCGCCGAACGCGAACGCCAAACCTTCGACCTGCTGCGCGCCACCCTCATCTCGGCGCGCTCGCTGGTCTTTGGCAAACTCGGCGCGGCCCTGGTGTATCTGCTCCTGCTCATCTTCGCCGCCCTGCCCATCCAGAGCCTGGCCTTCCTGCTGGGCGGGGTCGGCCTGGCCGAACTACTCATCTCTGGCCTGCTGCTGGTCGTGACCGCCCTGTTTTTCTCGGCGCTCGGCCTGTTTTTCTCCAGCTTCCTGCGACGCACCCTGGCATCTACCGTCAGTTCCTACGGCGCGATTGTGGTATCCTACCTGGTGTTGGGGCTGGCTTTTTTCCTGGTCATTTTCCTTAACCTGCCGTATGTCACCAGCAACCGCGCGGCAGAAACCGCCCTGATTTTGGCGCTGTGGGCCATGATTTCCACCAACCCCATGCTGGCCGCCATCATCAGCGAAGTCATCCTCATCGAAGACCAGTCCATTTTTTATACGACATCCCTCTTCGGCTCCATCAACCTGCCGCTGCCCTCGCCCTGGATACCGTTTACCCTCCTTTATCTGGCCGTTGCCGTCATCCTGATTTTGCTCAGCATATACTTCGTCAACCGTCCCGACCGCTCATGAACCCCTTCGATGAACTCACCCGCCATCTGACCGGCTGGATACGCTGGCGGCGCATCCGGCGCGGTTTGACGTGGGGATTGCGCGGCCTGACCCTCGGCCTGTTCCTGGCCCTGCTGTGGGGAGCGGTGGGATTGGGACAGGGCTGGTTCGTGGCCCGGGAATTTGCGGCCTTCGTCATCCTGCTGGCACTGGCCGTGACCCTGGTCACGGGCCTGGGGGCCGCTCTCTGGCCGCTTCCGCGCCTCGAATCGGCCCGTGACTTCGACCGCGCCTTTCACCTGCGCGAAAGGGTCTCCACCGCCCTGGAATTGCGCGGCAGCCCCGGCCTGGCTCCCGACGAACTGCGCCAGCGCCAACTGGAAGACGCCCTGGCCGCCGCGCGAACCGTCCATCCCCGGCGCGACCTGCCCCTCAGAATCCGCCCGCTCGAACTGCTCCTGCCGCTTGTTCTTATCCTGTCAATAATCATTGGCTATACGCAAAGCGCGCGCTGCTTCCAGGCCGCCCAAGAGGCGCGGGAGGTGCAAAAAGCCATCCAGGAGCAGGTCGAAACCATCGAGGAACTGCTGCAAAAGGTCGAAAGCAACCCCTTCCTGAGCGAGGAACAGAAAAAATCGCTGGCGGCCCCGCTCCAGCAGGCGTTGAACGACTTGAAGCAAAATCCCGGCCTTGAGGGTTCCGTCTCTACCCTGGTCAGCGCGGGCGAAAAACTACAGACGCTAAACGACCCGCAGGCCGCCCAAACCGTCCAGGCGCTCCAGCAGGCCGGGAGCAATCTCGCCGGGCAGGACGGTTCGCCGTTGCAGTCTGTTGGCGAGCAACTGGCCAATGGCAACCCGATTGCCGCCGCTGCGGAACTGGCGAATACCGACCTGAGCCAACTCACGCCCGAACAGGCCGCCCAAATGGCGGGGCAACTGCAGCAGATGGCCCAGGCAGCGGCCTCCAGCAATCCGCAGTTGGCGGGGCAGTTGAACCAGGCCGCGCAGGCCCTCCAAAATGGCGGCCTCGCCGCGGCGCAGCAAGCCCTCAATCAGGCGGCGCAGACGATGGCGCAGGCCGGGCAGGGGCAGGCCATGAACCAGGCCGCCAGCCAGGCCGCCGGGCAAATGCAGCAGGGCGCGGGGCAGGTCATCGCTGCCGGGGGCGGGCAAAATGCCGCTCAAGCGGGAGCAGGCTCCAGCCAGGCCGGTTCCGGCCAGGGCGCAGGCAGCGGCACAGGGACGGAGAATAATCCGAATGCGCAATCCGGCGAGGCCGGGACCTCTCCCATTCCCCAAAACAACCAGCCCGGCGACGGCGGAGAGACTTCCTACGAACAGATTTATGCCCCCAACCTGCTGGGCGGCGAGGGCGGCCCGCAGGTCGGGCTGAACAGCGGCAGCGGCGAGCAAGGCGAGGTGATTGGGCAAGGCCCCGCCACGCCCGGCGGGGAGGGCCAAAGCCTGGTTCCGTATACCGAGGCGTTTGGCCGGTACGAAGAAGTCAACCGCCGCGCCATCGAGAGCGG
>DAOTZM010000164.1:0-14016 GCA_034434035.1 Anaerolineales bacterium | reverse complement strand
GGCCGTGCGTGAGCAGAATGCGGGTCAGTTGCTTGAAACCAATCCCCGATTGGAGAATCTGACGCTGGGTTCCCTCATCGATTGCGGCGAGGGAACCCAGCGTCAGATTCTCCAATCGGGGATTGGTTTCAAGCAACTGACCCGCATTCTGCTCACGCACGGGTTCCGTCAATCGGTTTCAATCCACGCCCCCCGGATGGAGGGCGACGCGACGAGCCGGACGCGCCATTCAAATCCGGCTTGTTTCAATCCACGCCCCCCGGATGGAGGGCGACGGCGTAATTCTTCCTTGCGAGCCAGCCTTCGCAGTTTCAATCCACGCCCCCCGGATGGAGGGCGACCGGCTGTCGCACGTCTGCGTCAGGTCGTTCCACGTCGCACAATTAACGTTTCAATCCACGCCCCCCGGATGGAGGGCGACCGCAATATCTGGCAAAAAAAACAAAACACCGCCAGATATTGGCATTCATCATACCAGTAAACTCTCAAAAACGCCAAAAAACACGAAATTTCAGCAAATATGCGGTTTTTAAGGTGCGGTTTGCCTGCGAACCGAGCGGAGATTCGCTGTGTGCTTGGGGTTCGCAGGCCGGGCTATCAGGCCACCAGCGTTCCTTCCAGGTCCAGGCTCGCTTTCGCGCCCACATGCTCCACCCGCTTACGCCACTCATTGCCCAAATAATAATATCGGATGCTGTCTTTTTCTTTGTTGATGAGTGTTTCGAGGCGGGCCTGCAACTCTTTCAGGCGCGCCGGGTCGATGATGCACTCGAAGACCGAATTCTGCACCCGTTGGCCGTAATCCTGGCAGGCCTTGGCCACCTTGCGCAGCCGTTTTTGCCCGGCCAGCGTTTCGGTGTTCACGTCGTAAGTGATGAGAACCATCATGGCTTAACTCCAAAAAAACGGCGGGTAGGCATCCAGGTCGCCGCGCAGGGTTCGCGCCAACAGCATGGCCTGTACATGCGGCAGCAGCCCAAAGGGGATGCGCTCTTTCAAGTACGGATGCAGGATTTCTTCTTTTTTTCTCTCCTGCCAGGCAGAGAGTACCGTTTTACGGGTATCGTCGTCCATCAAGATTCCGCCGCTTTCTTTGACAACAAACCCCCGCCCTGTCACCTGCTTCCGATTAACGAGCGAAAGCGCCAGCCGGTCGGCAAACACCGGGCGCAGTTCCTCCATCAGGTCGAGGGCCAGCGAGGGGCGTCCGGGACGGTCCTGGTGCAGGAAGCCCACGTAAGGGTCCAGCCCCACCCCCTCCAGAGCCGAAGCAACTTCGTTCGTCAGCAAAGTGTACAGGAATGAGAGCAAGGCGTTCATCCGGTCGAGCGGCGGGCGGCGCGAACGTTCGGAAAACGGGAAATCTTCCCGCTGCTGCAAAATCAACTGGTCGAAAATCCCAAAATAAAGTTTGGCCGCGCTGCCCTCGAAAGCCATCAACTCGGCAATCGTCGAACAGCTGGGCAGCACCGTCAGGATACTTTTGAGCGCCGCCGAGACCTGGGATAATTTCTCCCCGTTCACCAGCAGGGCATGGTCGCGCAGGGCGCGTTCGACCACCTTGCGGCTGTTGGCAATTTTTCCAAGCAGGAAGGATGCCGCGATGGGCGCGCTGGCGGCTTCCTCCTCCGAAACTCGGTACTGTTTCTTGCGAAGCAGCACATTGCCGCGCACCTTGCCCGTCACCCGCGCCTGGAATTTGCCGTTGGGGGTCAGGAAACACAGGCCCACATTGCGCTCGGCGCAGGCCCCCATCAGCGCCGGGCTGGCGCCCAGGTAGTTGAAACAGACGATATTTTCGAGATTGTGCAGCGGCAGGCGGGTAGAAGTGTGCTCATCCTTTTTGACGACCACATTCTCACCATCCAGCGAGAGATACGCCTCGGGGCTGGTGACATACAGAACATTGGCAAGCTGTTTCATAAGAGAAAGCCCTTTTGTACACCGATTTCACCCTGGCCTGATGCCAGCGCAAGCGGATTACGCGGAGTAACGCGGATTTTTTTAGAGATTCGAACCGGTTTTTAAAGCCTTATCCGCGCTCATCCGTGTTTTCCGTGTAATCCGTGTCCCGGTTTTACGCATTCTTCACCTGCATTTGGATATATTTCGAAGCCGAAACGACATTTTCTTGCAAAACCGGCAGGCAAATATCGGCCAGCGAACAGGAACGACAGCCTTTGGAGGTCTTGACCCTGGGCGTATACCCGCGCGAAAAATAGGCGTGCATTTCCTCAGACATTTGGCGTACCAGGTCGCGCAGCTCGCCGGTCAGTTCCACCGCCGTGCGACGCCGGGTTTCACCGTAATACAACCAGCCTCGAGGAATGCTGACGGAGAGCATCTCTTCCAGGCACATGGCCTGGGCGCAGAGTTGGATTTCATCCACCGGTTCGCGTTTCTCGTGGCCGCGTTTGTATTCCACTGGGGCCGGCAGGTACAACCCCTCCCGGCCGGGCAGTTTCACGCCTTCGCCCCCACCATCCGTTGGGAGAGGGGCTGGGGGTGAGGGCATGAGCGTAAACTCCACCACATCACACTTTCCCGAAAGACCCAGCCGGTACGAAGCCACCGGCAGCGCCCGGGCAGTTATCAACCCGTTGCGCGTTTCGCTGAAAAAAGGGTTATCGACCCGCTTGTGCAGCAGTTTGCCTTCCATCGTCAACGCATTGTCCTTCCACTGCTGCTCGACGTGAATCAAAGCCCACTGCCGGCGGCAAAACAGGAAGTGCTGGAGGCCCGAAAGGGGCAGGAGTTCATCGGGGGTATATTCAGGTTTCATCGTTTTTCATGCAATCGAGTCGTAAATATGCTAAAATCTGGACAGGAGATACCTTATTATGAAATCGACTTTGCCGCGCGAGCAATTACACAAACAAATTGACCGCCTGCCCGATGACCTGGTAGCGCAAATTGCCGATTTCACGCTCTTCTTGCTGGCGAAGCATAAAACAACGCCGCGCTATGAAGAGTGGGATGAGCAACAGTGGCAAAACTTCTCGCTTGAACGATTCTTCCGCGAAGAAGATGATGTAACCTACTCGCTTGCCGACGCAGAAGAAGTCTATCGCCCATGAAGCCGGGGGAAATTGTCCTGATTCGTTTTCCCCAGGCCGACCTGGAGGCCGGGAAACTGCGTCCCGCGCTGGTGCTTGCCATTGCGCCTGGGCGACATCCTGACGTTTTACTGGCTTTCATCACTTCTCGCGCATACCAGGAAAACCCGGATTTTGATGAAGTAATTGAACCAGAAGATACCGATTTTGCCACCAGCGGCTTGAAAGCCCGCTCCGTTGTCCGGCTGGCGCGCCTGGCAAGCGTCGAAGAAGGCGTCATCAACGCTCGTTTGGGCAAAATCGCCACAGCGCGGTTAAGCCGTATCAAAAAGCGGTTGGCCGCCTGGCTCAAGCAATAAGTCCGTTTCATCATTCATCGCTGTTTTCAGGAGACAGTCACGGAGGCAAGTGACTGTCTCCTTGTTTTTGAGGGGGTTGCTGCTCCGCATGAACCAAAGCCCGCTGCCGGCGGCAAAACAGGAAGTGCTGGAGGCCCGAAAGGGGCAGGAGTTCATCGGAGGTGTATTCAGGTTTCATAATCAAAAAGTGTTACAATTTTCGCAGAGAGAAGGAGCCTGATATGTTACAGCAAATTACCATCCAGACCAGCAATGCTAAACGGCTTAAGCCAATGCTAAGCTCAGTCCTCCAGGACGCGCTGGACGATGTCGAGCATGGGATTGCCTTAACTCGAGCCCGGTTGGCAGATTTTGAAAAACAATACGCGATGAGCACAGCAGAGTTTGAGCGCCGTTTTAAGCCGGGTGATCTGGAAGAAAGCCTCGATTTTATTGAATGGCAAGGAGAAATTAAGACCTTGCGATTACTGGAAGACAAATACAATCTTCTTAAAGAAGCCAAAGTCAAATGATCGAGGATTATTTTGCAGAAATCCAGGCGCTGGTGCAAACATTTGGCCTGGCCCAGCCGCCGGAGATTTCTTACCACCGGCGTGAACGGGAGATTGGCTTTTTGCGCGGCGATCTGGTTTTTAGGGATGGCTCGCAGCTTCATTTTCGAGAATTTGTTCACGTCAAACGCAACCAGCCGGCAAACCGTTACATGTATGCCTTTCAATACATGCATCCCGATGGCAAACTTATCTTCCGTTACTGATGATGCTGACCATTACCCCAACCTGCCCACCGCGCCGCATCACAAACACCTCGGAGAAGCCGAAGTCATCGCCGCCGAACCGCCGACCCTGAAAACCGTCTTGCAGGAAATCGAGCGGCTGGTTGACGGCTGATGCGTCTGTCCGCGCCCACAGGAGACAGTCACTTTTACAAAGTGACTGTCTCCTGCGTTTAAGCGGGGGCTACTTCTCAATTATCGTCACGCCAGCAGGCGCAGGCCCAATGCTGATGTCATAATCCGCAAACTGGCGCGGCGGATTGGCCTCGGCCTTTTTGCTGACCTTGACCAGTTCGAACAACTTATGCGCCGGCGCATTGCCCAGGTCGCTCTCATGCTTGAAAATGATCAGTTTGCGCGCCGCCATCTTGCCGCGCGCCGCCGAGCGGTCATGCTCGAACATGTTGATCAACGCTTCCCAGAGCAGCGCGAGGTCTTCTTCCGAAAACCCCGTGCCTTTGCTGGCGTCATTGGCGAGTTTGGCCGAAACATAGCCCTCAACGCGGTACAGGCCGTAGGGGACGATATGCTTGCGGCCCATCGTGCGCTCTTTTTCAGCATCTTCGATTTTGGTCACGGTTTGGCGGGTGATGGTCACTTCCTGTTGGATGATGGGGTCAATGCTGCGCGAGAAGTTGATTTGTACCGGGCCGCGCACCTGGCCGCAGTTGTCGCCGGTGGACATGACCGCGCCAAAGGTGCGCACATCAAAGAAATTGGCGCACATCCATTTTTGGGCTTTCTGTACGTCCTCAGATTTAACTTTTTTGTCGCCAGGCGTGAGACCCACTTCGATGTAGGCTTCTTCGTGATTTTTATTGAGTGGCGTACCTTCTTTGACGTAAATTCGGTATCCGGTGGCGTCGCCTTTGACCAGTTCGGCATAATTGCGGATTTTGCGCTTCAAACACACATCGGTCACAATGCCATAGCCGGTTTCAGGGTCAATGCGCGGCATATTGCCCGCGTCGGGGTCGCCGTTGGGGTTGCCGTTTTCGACATCATAGAGCAGGACAAATTCGTAGCGGTTGGAAATGGTAGTCATGGGTTGGGTTCCTTTTGATGATTATTTGGTTTCGGTTGAAGCGGCTTCAGCAGAATCGTTGTTTTTGACATACAACGCGGCGCGCTGGTGGTAATACCCCAGCACGAAAATACCTTGTTCATCCAGCGTCAGGCGGGCGGGAATGGGGTTTTTCTCAACATCCAGCAGCCCCAAGATGTCTTGGATACGCCGGTCACTGGTATAGCCATATTCGGCTTTTGAAATATGATGTTGTGAAAGCCGCAACAATACCGGAAAAACACTGGCCGGCGAAGCGCAGGCTGACGTAAAGTAACGGTCTTTGATACTGGCATTCATATTACCGATGGCCTCCTGCTGGACTTTTTCCAGCACGGCAAACAGGCGTCCCAGCACGTAGGCCGGGGTAGTGGCTTGCTCATTGAGTGACATTACGAGAACCTCCTGATATTTGTCTTGATTTCGATATTTTCGGATGAGATAGGCTTTGATGACCGCCACGCGCACATAACCAATTTTGTGAATGTATTTTTGGTCGTCATCCACGTCGGCGCGAATGCGGTTAATAATGGCGTAGTACAGTGCCGCCGGGTAAGGCGCGCCGGTCAGGATGGAGCGCATGAGAGAACCGGCCATCAGCGGGGAAGCATCCTTGTCCCTGGACTTTTTGGACACAGTTTCGTCCAGAATGTCCCGCACGGTGATGTAATCTGGCTGGCTGTCATACTCCTTGACTATTTTCATATCCGCGTAGTGCGCCATCATGCGCTCGGCGAATTTCTGAAAAGGGTCGGTCAGGAAAAAGCGCACTGAGACTCGCGCCGCGTTGGGGGCCAACCCCAGCACATAGAAACGCGGGTTTTCACCTTTCAGGTTTTCCAGCAAGGCATCCAAATCCAGTCTTTGCGCCCGCCGCACTTTCTGGGCCACATCTTTCAGCCCTTTTTCCGCTCTTTTCCGCCCTTCCTGGTTGTCTATAACGGGTTCTTCGACAATTTGCGGTTCGAAAATCCCTTCAAAGGCATCAGCAAAGCCCTTGTTCTCGCTTTCCGCCCAGTAGACGACTGTGGTATCGCCAATGGTCAATTTTTTATTGGGATTGGCAGATGAAAGCAGGTAATTGAGCGCAGTGGTGTAGGCAAAAGTTGCTTTTTCGCTAACCGGAGAATTCAAGCCCTGCAATTTCGTTTTATTGAATGACTCATACGCACGGTCATTGAATCCAACCAACGACGCCCCGGTTGGATTTGCATCTCGAATACCTTTTAGACTACCGTGCAAGCGGGCAATTGGCGCAACTTCCCCTGTCACCAGGCATTGCCCCATTACAGCGTCTTTACCGGCTTTATGGGCATCCCACACCTGCCGAATTACTGGATCATCTTGCGCAAATGTCCCGCGAAACATGAAAACGATATTGCCGCCAAGCAGCAAAGTTTCCAAATTTGGTGCAATCGCCGGGTGTTCGCGGCCCTTGGCGGGTTCATAAACATCCAGAAACGCCAAAATAGCGCGGGCGGCATCGCAATTTGCCTTTGCCAATAAGTCTTGATGGAGCCTGCGAAAAGCGGCAAAGCGTTTTTCGCCATGACCGGGCGTATCGTTATCTTTTTCGGAGATACCTAAAACAAAAGCGTTGTTATCGCACATGAAATTTGATAACGGCGTAATACCTGAGCGTTTTAGTTGTTCAGGCACAACCATTCGACGCGGCTTTTCTAACGTTTTGTTTCCAACTTGCACCTGCCGAAAAAGCGGAAAAACATCCAGCAACTCGCCCTGAACCGAAATATTGAGCGCAAAACTTACGCCAACGCTGCTGTATCCAGGTGGGGCAATCTCGCTCTCTGGGTCTTTGGAAAGAATATCGTAATAACGAGTGAGCGCCTGCAAAATCATCGCCGCACCTCCACGCTGGTCAAATCCAGCACGCCCTGGCGCAGTTCAGCCTTGAAAAACTTGGGCTGAATATCGCGCGGATTTGAAAAATCGAGGTCGTAGAGCATCCAGCCCAGGTCGCGGTCGCCGAGCGGACTTTGCGGAAGCGGCTGGCCTTCTTCAATGAGTTCGACTTTCGCGCCAAATTCGCGCGTCCCCAGGCAGGGCGCGTGGAAATGCTGTCCTTCGCGCAGGCGACGCAAAGCCATGTTGTAATGCTTGGCTTCGGTATCTTCCGGCCCGGCTTTTGGGGTCATCGCGAAGTGCGCCTCGATGATGTAATCCACATTCCGCAAAACCATTGCGGCGCGCTGCTGGCGCGCTTCGGTGACGACGATATAGGGCTTGCCCATCGAAGCCTTGTCACTGACCTCGTTGCGCCGCACGTTGGTGAACTCGATTTCGTTCAGCACGTGGATTTTGTCGATCACCCATCGAATCGCGGGCTTCCAATACACCGCTTCGATAATTCCGCGCGCCGCCGAGGGGGTGATGACCTCGTAACTGACCCGTTCGACCTTCATTTCTGGCCGGGTGAACAGGGCATACTCGCCGCGCACTCGTACTGTGATACCGTATCCCATCTGTGTTGCCTCCTTTCAGTCAAAAAAGATTGCTGCGCCGCCTTCGCTGGCGGGCAGGATAATTCCAGTTTCCTGGCTATAAAAACTCATGCCTTTGAGCACCGCATACGCATCTGCCGCCATCTCAATCGCGCCCTGGGCGTTCAGGTCTTCAAATTCGCGCTCATAGATATTGACCGTATATGGCTGTAATTTTCGCAAAATCGTTGTCGGGTATGGCGTAAACGCCAGGCGGTCAATCAACTTCCAAACTTCGTCATCGTAAGGAATAATGACCGCCACTGTGTTGTTTTCAATCAACTTGAACTTTTCTGCGGCTGTCTTGAAGTCAAATCCATCGGTTCGGTTCAAATCTGCCAGAATTTCCTTGGCATCGAAGGCTTTTTTGTCGCTCAGGACAAGTAAAAGATTGAAATAGGCTTCGATAGCCTGGCGGGTGGTCGGGTCTGCGCCAAATTCGCGCAAAACGTTGCGCGCCGCCTCGCCAGTTTGAGCGATAAAGGTAGGTGTGCGTTTAATAAATTCAGTCTTTGGCTCAAAGACGAACATATCGCCATTGGGATTTTTCCCCTCCCGGTTGACCCGCCCGGCTGCCTGGATGATTGAATCCAACCCGGCCAGGGCGCGGAATCCGACCGGGAAATCGACATCAATCCCGGCTTCCATCACCTGGGTCGAGACCACCCGACAGGTTTGGCCGCTTTTCAGCCGTTCCCGCACTTCCCGCAGCACTTCTTTCCGGTGCGCCGGACACATCAGCGTTGAAAGGTGGAATTTCCCATCCCCGGTTAGCCCGTCGAATAAGCCTTTGGCGTGCCTGCGGGTGTTGACAATGCACAGGGCTTGATTCAGCCCATTTATCCGCGATAACACTTCCGGGTCGGTCAGCGTTCCGGCCTGTTGTACCGTCACCCGTTTGTAGAAGTCGAACAATTCCTGGCGATTAGAAACCAACTCCGCAAATTCCGGCATGTCGGGCATAAATTGTTTCAGGATGGGCTGGGTGGCGGTGCAAAAAACCGCGCTGACGCCGTAATTCAAGACTAATTCCTGCACGGCCAGCATACAGGGCTGCATAAACTCACGCGGCAGGGTTTGGGCTTCATCGAAAATGATGACGCTTTTTGCCAGGTTGTGCAGTTTGCGGCAGCGCGACTTCTTGCTGGCAAACAGCGACTCAAAAAACTGGACATTGGTCGTCACAACAATTGGAATATCCCAGTTTTCGGCGGCCAGTTTGAGTTTTTCCTCGGCGATGTTGGTTTCATCGTCCTGACCTTCGGCGCTGGCGCGGCGTTTGACCTGCTCCCAATCGAAATTGGAGTGGTGTTCCAGCACATTTTCAGCGCCCAGGCAGTCTTTAAACACTTCGGCGTTTTGCTCGATGATGCTGGTAAACGGGATGACGTAAATCACGCGTTTCAAGCCGTGTTGGGCGGCGTGGTTGAGCGCAAAAGCCATCGATGCCAGCGTTTTCCCGCCGCCGGTGGGCAGGGTCAGTGTGAAAATGCCCTGCGGAGAATCGGCTTTGGCGCGGCAGGCGTTCAGCGTTTCCGTGCGTTTCCGGTTGATATCCGTGGTTGGGTTTTCGAATTGGCGCAGGTGCGCGCTGAGTTTAGCGCGCAAAGTTTCGATGCTGTCATACCCGCCGCGCGGCCTTTCGCCTTCGCAAAACGTCTCAGTATCCAACCAGTCGGCGTCTACAAGGGTCGAAAAGAGCATTCGCGTCAGGAAAGAGCAGGAAAAGCCAGGGTTTTGCGTGCGTTTGAGCGCCAGCGCGGGCATGGTTAACGCGGAAAGGTCGAGTTCGGATTTGTAGGCGCTGTAATCTTTGAGTTTGGTCTTTTGGGGGTCGAGCCGCGCAAGCAGTGTGCCTTCGCCGCCCACATCGGTCAGGCTGCCATAATCCGGCAGGCCACCGTGATGCCCGGAAATGGCGTAGGCCAACATCAAAGCAGGCCATTTATGCGTTTGGCCGTAGAGTTTCCAAATTTCCTGAGCACCAGCAGTGGCGTGGTCAACCCGCCGTTTGTCCCCATCCAAGCGGCGCTGGAACTCAAGGGAATACTTTCCCAGGTCGTGAATCTGCCCGGCAATCCGCGCCAGTTCTGCGATCCCGGCGTCTTTGCCCATCTCTGCCGCCTTTTGGGCGGTTCCATCCAGGTGGACAAGCAGTTTTTGCCACTCCGATTTATCGGCATCCTTGCGGGTATGGGCATAGAATACATTTACATCTTCCCCCGCCACCCCATATAACCGCGCCATCTTCCTCGCCTCCCTCTCCAACGCCTTCCTCAACCCTTCCGGCGCCAGCACTTCGCAATCCGCGCCCCAGCCGCGAATCCAGGGAATCATCTCCTTGGGTTCGGCAATCTGCGCCCGCCAGAGGATGGAGCCATCCGGCTGCGCTTCCTCCTGTTCGGAGGAATGCCACTGCGTTTCGCGCACGCGGCGCGCCACGTTGGGGCCAAACTTCAAGGTCACTTCCACCGGCTCACCTTCAGTGTACCAAATGCCCCAGGCATCGGCCAGCAGGCGGCGCGGGTCGAAATCGGCGGGGATTTCGTAAGGGTCGCGCGTCACCTCGGCCCGCCGGATACGCTCGATTTTGAAGGTGCGAATTTTTTCCGGCGTCGAGGCGCCCCCCTCGCGCAGCATTTGCGAAAGGCCGATCACGTGGGTAGTCTGCCCCACTGCGTATGGCTCGATGAAATACGGGCAAAGCAGGTATTCCAGCACCTTTTCGCCCCTATCTCCCTGATGCCAGATGTGAACTTTACGCCCATTGGCCCAGGCTTCCGTCAGTTTCTCTAACACGTCCAGATACACCGGGTCGTCGCGCTGGGCGGAATCGTCCATCACATCGGCAGATTGCAATACGTGTGTGCTGATGCGCCTGGCCCAACGCTCCATCGCAAGACCCAGTTTGCGCAGGGCGGCCGCGGCGTGGCGGTTTTGCCTATCCATGCGGGTTGCCAATAATCTCGCGGCGACATGAACTGCCAGCGCTTCGTGCAGATTCAGATGAACGTTAATAAGGTCGGCGCTACGGTCAATTTTCAGCCGCCCGTCGTCCTCCTGATAGATATGACCGGGCAAATCTGCCAGGTCGCGGTGAATGGTCGAACGGTCCACCTGCAATTTGCGGGCAACTTCCGCCTGGGTCAGCCCTTCGGGGTGCGCCAGCAGCAGGTTTTCAATTTGGATGAGCCGGGCAGATTTGTTTTCAGCGCGATTCATGCCATCCTCCTCAACAAAAAGCATTTCAGTTACTTTAGCACAACAAAGGGTCGAATTCTGCAACATTTTTGGTTTTGTTTCGAATATTTGCAAAATTGTTGGGACATTGGATCATTTCTTTTTGCCAAACGGCCAGAGACCTCCCTTATCGTCCTCGTAAAGCAACAAGCCCCTATCGTTAAGCGCGGGCAGGGAGCGGGTCACTTCCGACCGTTCCAGCCCCAGCAGGCGGGCAATGAAACCAGGCTTTACTCCTGGATTTTGCTCAACTTTAGTATAAATGTTTTCCAGCCGTTCGTCTTGCGGTTTGCGCGCCATTTAACAACTCCGTAAAATAGATTTTTTCTACTTTACAGAGTCGGTGTTGCAGGTAATGCAACGCCAGGCGGCGCGCAACATTGCCAACGACGGGCAATACCAACTCCTGCATGGCGCCGACCGCTTTAGAAACGCAGATGCCAGCGTCGGAAGGTTTCTTTGCGGGGTATAATCGTGCGCATGGACGAAGCCCCCTCTTACCGACCCTTCCTCGTCCCAACCCTGTTGCTCATCGTAGGCGGCTGGGGCGGGTTGTACCTGCTGCTCAACCTGACCGAACCCAGCATTTGGCCGCGCTGGGGCTTTTTTGCCCTGGTTGTGTCAGCCTGCTCTGGCACAGCCTTGCCCCTGGTGTACCTGCTCAATCGTCTTTTCCCTTCTCACCCGCCGGTCGAGCCGCGCGTCATCACCCGCCAGGCCGCCTGGTTTGGGGTGTATTTTGCCGCCCTGGCCTGGCTCAACATCGGGCGTATCCTCGATTTCTCGGTTGGCTTGTGGCTGGCGCTCGGCCTGGCCGCCATCGAATACCTCCTGCGCACCCGCGAAACCCTCCCCGCCCCCCATGACAACCCTCCGCAGCCTCCCCTCCGTTGATTTCCTGCTCAAGCAATCCGCCGCCCTGGTGGCCGAATTTGGCCGCCCGCTCACCGTTCGGGCCCTGCGCGCAACCCTCGAGGCGATTCGGGGGGATGTCCAGGCTGGCAGGGAAGTCCCGTCAAACGAAGACCTGCTGGCCCGGGCCGCATCCCGTCTCGCCGGGTGGACAAAACCTACCCTCGAACCGGTCATCAACGCCACAGGCGTCATCCTGCACACCAACCTGGGGCGCGCCCCCTTGAGCAAATCCGCTATGGAAGCCATGCTGGCCGCCTCCGCCGGGTATGCCAACCTCGAATTCGACCTCGCCACCGGCAAGCGCGGCTCGCGCCTGATTCACGCCGAAGCGCTGCTCCAACAACTGACCGGGGCCGAAGCGGCGGTCGTCGTCAACAACTGTGCCTCGGCGGTTTTGCTCGTTCTCTCTGCGCTCGCCAAAGGGAAGCGAGTCATCATCCCACGCTCGCAACTGGTCGAAATCGGCGGCGGCTTCCGCGTGCCAGATGTAATGAAGCAAAGCGGCGCCAAACTGGTCGAAATTGGAACCACCAACAAAGTCCGCATCGCGGATTACGAAGAAGCCCTATCCGCTGCATCTCTCCGGTTATCTGTTTCCCAATCCGCTCCCGAATCCGTTCTAATGCGCGCCCATCGTTCCAACTTCCGCATCGTCGGCTTTACCGAAGAACCGACCCTGGGCGATATGGTAAAAACTGCCCACAAGCACGGGGCCATCTTCATTGACGACCTCGGCTCCGGCGCGTTCATCGAGGTCGTCCGTTACGGCATGGCGCACGAACCGACCGTGCAGGAATCGCTCGCGGCGGGCGTGGATGTCGTCATGTTCTCCGGCGATAAACTGCTCGGCGGCCCGCAGGCTGGCATCATCCTGGGCAGGGCCGATTTGCTTGCCAAAATCAAGAAGCATCCCCTGGCGCGCGCCGTCCGCGCCGATAAGACTCGCCTGGCGGCCCTCTCGGCCACGCTCATCCACTACCTGAAAGACGAGGCCGAGCGCGAAATCCCCATCTGGCAAATGATTTCACAGACGCCGGAGGACATCAAAGCCAGGGCCGAAGCCTGGAAAACGGAACTCGGCTGCGGCCAGGTCGTTCCGGCAGAATCAACCGTCGGCGGCGGAAGCCTGCCCGGCGAGAGTCTCCCCTCCTTCGCCTTGAGTCTCTCCGTCCCATCTCCCGACAAATTCCTGGCGAAACTACGAAAACATGCGCCCCCCGTCATCGCCCGCGCCGAAAACAACCGGGTCCTGCTCGACCCGCGCACCGTTTTGCCCGAGCAAGAGCCGCTTTTGCTGGCCGCGCTGCGCGAATTTTTGTAGGACAATTTTTATCGGTAGGAGTACCCCATGCAAACCCTGACCATCCCCATCAAATCGCCCCGCCAACCCCCCAAATTCATTTTCCCCGAACGCTGCCTCAAGTGCGGACAGCCCAAGGCCGGCGCGCGCGGTATCTCGATCGATGTCAACCCCGGATCCAGCAAAAAATCGACCCTGCTGGAACTGGAACCGCCGCTTTGCCAGGAATGCATCCAACTCGAAAATCGCCTGGAGTGGTTCTCGCTGCTGCCATTTACCATCAGCGCGCTCCTGTTGGCGGCCGTTTCGTTCCTGCTCCTGTGGCTGGTCATCCTCCCCATCCTGCCCGTTTGGGATTGGCTGGGGATTTATTCTCGTATGGACATTGGGCGTTATTCATTCATCCTGGCCGGGGCTGGCGCGCTCTTGACTGCCCTTTTGGGTGGGACAATGGTCGAACTTGGCCTGAGAATCCTGGCCGCGCCTTATTTCGGTAAACTTATCGTCACGCGCCCGCTGACCGTGTTTGCCCTGTTGAGCGACAGCCACGACCTCCTCGGCCTGCGCGCCAAGTGGAGCGCCAGCCAGAAAACCCTGTCCCTGACCTTCGAGCGCGACGATATGGCGGGTGAGTTCAGGCAATTGAACGGCTTGTAGCCGCTGCTGGGAAATCAATAGCAACCTTTGGTTGCCAGCAATTCCAAATCTGAAACCAAAACAAGCGAATTGGGACGCGGATTAACGCTGCATACGCGGAAAAAACCTTGAATCTGCGGTCTGCGCAAATTTGAATGCCGTTTACGCAAA
>DAOTZM010000163.1:0-4710 GCA_034434035.1 Anaerolineales bacterium | reverse complement strand
GAGCGACAGCGAGAAATCTTCTCCCAGTGCGCAAGATTTCTCCCCGCTGCGCGGCTCGAAATGACAAGAATAAGATATGAATTACAGTTTAGATTGTTTTGTCCGGTAGAGAATTTTGAACTACGATTCTACTCTCAGTCAAACCTTAAAAAATCATTCTGCGGACTTATACTTTTACAGGCCCTATGTTTCGGATACGGTCTATATCATGGAACGCGGAAAGTTCGTCGAGAGTGGTTCCGCCGACAAAGTCATCCTGACCCCTTCCCACCCTTACACCAGGCGACTGATTAGCGACGTTCCCAAAATCTACGAAGAGTGGGATTTGTCCACTGTGCAGCCGATAGCCTGAGGTTGGCGCATTCAAACCTATCAACCGGGACGGCTTTAACTGCCGTTCCGGTTTTGCTTAACAATCCGTTCAGGATTTTGCACTGCCATAATGGTGATAAAATACACTCCCTATACGGAGAAAACGCATGCCTGATTTCCAACTCACCCAACCCAGTGAAACCATCCAGGCGCACCTGCCCGATGGCCGCACGCTGGAAGGGCCGCGCGGCGCGGCGGCGGGGCAATTTCTGAGCGTCCTCCGCGCCGAATGGCCGGCGCCTGTCGTCGGGGTGATTGTTAACGGTGAACTGCACGAGTTGACCTATCCCATCGAAATGGAAGCGCGCCTCCAGCCGGTAACGATGGCCGATTCGGATGGCGCGCGCATCTACCGCCGTTCGCTCACCTTCCTGCTCGAAGCCGCTTTTTCCAATCTGTTCCCGCAGGCCGGGTTATACATCGACCATTCGGTGGCATCCGGCGGCTATTATTGCGAAGTTAAAGACCGCGCGCCGCTTTCAGGAGATGAATTAAAAGCCCTGGAATCTGAAATGCGCGGCATGGTGCAGGCCAACCTGTCCTTCACGCGGCGCGAAGCTTCGGTCGAAGAGACCATCGCCCGTTTCGAGCGGGAAAACTATCCCGATAAAGTTCGCCTGCTCAAGCATCGCCGCAAACCGTATGTCACGGTTTACCAACTTGGGAATCACGTCGATTATCATCACGGCTACATGGTGCCTTCGACCGGCTACCTGGAATGGTTCGAGTTGGTTGACTCGAACGGTGGTTTTACCTTGCGCTTTCCGCGCCGTCACAGCCCGACCACGTTGATGCCGTTGGAAGACTTCCCCCAATTGTTGAATTCCTTTCGCCAATATGGCGATTGGCTGGAGCGGCTGGGAATCGAATCCGTCGGCGCGCTGGATGACGCCATCCAGGCCGGTCGCAGCCGCGAAGTCATCCTGGTTTCGGAGGCCCTGCACGAGCAGCACATCGCCTCTGTCGCCCGCCAGATTGCCGAACGGCGGGAACAAATCCACCTGGTGCTGATTTCCGGGCCGTCCTCTTCGGGCAAGACCACTTTCTCGCGGCGGCTGGCCGTGCAGTTGCTGGCGCTTGGACTTTCACCCTTCGCGCTCGAAATGGACAATTACTTCGTCGACCGCGAGAAAACACCCAAAGACGAAAACGGCCAGTATGATTACGAGACCATCGACGCCCTCAACCTGGCGCTGTTGGGCGAACAGTTGGAACAGTTGATTCGCGGCGAGGAAGTCCATCTCCCACATTACAACTTCAAAACCGGATTGAGCGAACCCGGCGAAACCGTGCAGCTGCGCCCCGGTCAGTTGATTATCTTGGAAGGGATTCACGGCCTCAACCCGCGCCTGATTCCCGCTTCACTGGCCTCCCAATCCTTCAAGATTTACGCCTCGGCCCTGACGCAACTCAACCTCGACCGGCACAACCGCGTCTCGACCACCGATACCCGCCTGATTCGGCGTATCGTGCGCGATGCGCGTGAGCGCGGCTACAGCGCCCAGCAAACCATCAGCCGTTGGGAATCGGTGCGGCGCGGCGAAAAACGGCACATCTTCCCCTTCCAGGAAAACGCGGATGTGATGTTCAACTCGGCGCTGGCCTACGAACTGGCCGTGCTGAAGCCGCTGGCCGAGCCGCTCCTGCGCCAGGTGCCGCACAACACACCCGAATTCATCGAAACCAAGCGATTGTTGGCCTTCCTGGAATGGTTCCTGCCGCTCGAACCCGACCTGATTCCCGATAACTCCATCCTGCGCGAGTTCGTGGGCGGCTCGATTTTGAAGGACTTCAAAGTGTGGGGGGTGTAAGGTCCAAATCACACCCGTTGGCCGCGCCCAAAAAGCCCCAGGGACAGGTGACGCGCGGCAAAACCGCCCGCAGCCGCCTGCGCCAGGTGGATAATTTCCTGTTGCGCTACGACCCCGGTCTGTTGACCCGCGCCGATGGGGACTTTGCGCAGGCCCTGTTCGTCGACCTCGGCTACGGGGCCGAGGCCGTGACCACGCTGGAATCCGCCGAACGCTTTCGGCGGCTGAACCCGGGTCTCAAAGTCTTAGGCGTGGAAATCGACCCGCAGCGGGTGGCCGCTGCCCTGCCCTTTGCCAATTCCCGCACGTTTTTCCGTTTAGGCGGTTTTAACCTGCCCCTCCAGCCTGGGGAAACTGTCCGCGCCATGCGCGCCTTCAATGTCCTGCGGCAGTACCAGGAGAGCGACGCAGCGCCCGCCTGGGAGCAGATGGCGCGCGGGGTGCTGCCCGGCGGCTTGCTCATCGAAGGGACTTCCAACCCCACCGGCGCAATCTGGAGCGCCAACCTGCTGCGGCGGGTCGCAACCGGATGGAGCCAGGAAGCGCTGGTCTTCTTCACCAATTTTCACCCCGGCTTCGACCCGGAGCTGTTCCAAACAATTCTTCCCAAGAACTATATCCACCGCGTCGTTCCCGGCGAACCAATTGGAGAGTTCTTTGCCGCCTGGAAGGCCGCTTACGCCGAAACAAGCCCCATGCAGACCTGGGGATTGCGTCAGTGGTTTGTTTCGGCGGCTGAAGGGCTGTCCCGGCGCGGCTATCAAATCAATCTTCGGCGCAAGTGGCTGCGCAAAGGCTGGCTGATTTGGGAAAATCCGCCGCAAAATCCCTGATGCCGCTGAACTGCGCGGTTTCGCTATTTTGTTGGCGGTTTCCACGCTTTCCCTGCCTTTCACTTGCGGAGATTGGCTGCCTCCCCTATCTTGCGGAATGGCTCCAACTGTTCTGAAAGTTGGGCCATCCATTCCATGTATTCAGGCTGGGAGGCCAGGTTTTGCAGTTCATAAGGGTCGTTCAGCAGGTCATATAGTTCGCGTTCGCCGTTTTCGTATTCTACATACTTCCATTCGTTCGAGCGGATTCCCCAATAAGATGGGATGATGGTGCCAAGCCCGCTGGGGTCATCGGATTCGGTATCGCGGTAATGCTCGAAGAAGAACCAATCGCGCCAGGGGGCGGAGGGGTCTTTCAATAGCGGCGCAAAGCTCATCCCATCCAATTCCTCCACGACAGGAATGTTGGCGAGTTCCAACAGGGTAGGGGCAATGTCAACGTTCAGCACGAACCCGCTTTCGGCGCGCGGCGACTGAATCAGGTTCGGATACGAGACTACGAAAGGCACTTGCAGGCATACATCATAGGGACAGTCTTTTGCAATCAGGTGATATTCGCCAAAGGCCATGCCATTATCGGAAAGGAAGATGATGATGGTGTTCTCGCGGATTTTTCGTTTTTCCAGCAAGTCTACAATTTTTCCTATCCCTTCATCTGCCGAAATGAGCGAGCGTAACATGCCTTGCTGGTTGTCGAACGCCATATCGGTCGGAATCGATTTCCAGGTGCGCAGCCATTCGGGCTTATCGCTGCGGTCTTCTTCCTGGAAATTGGGCGGCCAGTAGGGTTTCCAATCTGCATCGGTGGTAAAGAGTTTCTTATGACGTTCGGGAAAACCATACGGGTAGTGCGGCGCGTAATAGCCCAGCCAGATGAAAAAAGGGTCTTCGCCGGCTGCGGTAATGAAATCCATCGCCTTTTGGGTCAATTTGTCGGTGCTGAAGTCTTCAGGCCGGTCACCATACGAAACGATGTTGCCATTTTCGTTGAAATTGTAGCCGTAGAAAAAGGAAGGGCTGGGGTAACTCTTGTCGCGGTTCCAAAAAATCTGGTAATCATCCCAACCGGGCGGGATGAAGGTTTCGGGCAGCATATCGATATTGTTGAAGTACTTTCCCAGCATGAAAGTGCGGTAGCCTGCCCGCTGGAACCAAACTCCCAGAGTGGAATCGTTCTTCTTGAAGGCCGGCGCGCCGCCGTTGGGCGGGCGGTTGGTCAACACGCCGGTGTTCTGAACGAACAATCCCGTCAGAATACTGCTGCGACTGGGGCAGCACAGTGGCGTGGTGACATAGGCGCGGGTGAAATTGATGCCTTTCTGAACCAGTTCACGCTGGACAATGGGCATGTACTCCAGCGAATAGAGCGGCTGGTCGTCTGTGATGATGAGCAAGACGTTGGGGCGGGAGGGATCCTGGTTGCCAGTGCCTGCGGGGAGCGCGCTGCAAGCGGGCGAGAAAGTCAGAAGCCCGCCTGAAAGGGCAAGGATGGATAGGGCCAGAGCACTCTTTTTCCACATGAGATTTTCCTTACTTGAGTTTAGAGTTCATTTTGATTCGTTCTGAAAGACAAAAAAATTTCTCTACCGGACAAAACAATCTAAACTGTAATTCATATCTTATTCTTGTCATTTCGAGCCGCGCAGCGGGGAGAAATCTTGCGCACTGGGAGAAGATTTCTCGCTGTCGCTCGA
>DAOTZM010000162.1:0-2361 GCA_034434035.1 Anaerolineales bacterium | reverse complement strand
GTGGTGGAAGAAATTTGCCTGCTGCGCAACATCACCTGGTCGCAGGCCGAAGAATTGGTCGAACACGCCCTGGCCTATCACCGCGCCGACATCACCCGCCTGCAAACGCCCATCCTGGCCCCGCTTGCCCTGGCGCTGTTCATAGGCGGAGCGGCGCTCTCGGCCTGGCAATTGCTGGGGATAACGGCAGTTCTCTCCGCTCTCTCGAACCCGCGACCGCGACTGGGTGATTTCCGCGCTGATGCTCTCGCGCGGGCTGACCTGGCAGGCCGCCGAACAATTGGTCGAAGCCGTGCTGCGCGCGCATGGCAAACTTGCCCTGCCGCAGCGCACCTTCCCGCCTTACGCGATATGTATCATGCTGGGGTTTGCCATTGCCGGGCTGGTGGTCAGCCTTCAATATTTCGCGGTGACGAGTGTCGCTCTGCGCCCGGCGATGGCCGAAGTCACCAACCAATATACGTTGGTGCGTTTTCTTTACCAGGCCGGCCAGTATGTCGAAGCTCAGCGAGTAATCATTCGCTACAATCTCGACGGGCGTTTTCTTTACCAGGCCGGCCAGTATGTCGAAGCCGCGCCGGCCCCGTTTGCCCTGTCCTTGCTGGGGCTGGCGGTGTTCATTGCCGGGCTGCTTGCGCTGCGCGTGATGTTGCCCTCGGTCTATCGATGGGGCGGTTAAGGCAATTCGCCAGGCGCCCCAGCCATTATTCAGTTTTATGGAGAAAAAGAAAAGATGAATGAAGAACTCTTCCGCTCTTCCGAAGCGCTCACTTTCGACGACCTGCTGGTCGTCCCCGGTTACAGCGAGACACTCCCCGCTGACGTGGACGTGCGCGCCAGCCTGACGCGCGAGATTCCCCTCAACATCCCGCTCCTTTCGGCGGCGATGGATACCGTGACCGAGGCGCGCCTGGCGATTGCCCTGGCGCGCGAAGGCGGGATTGGCATTGTCCACCGCAACATGTCTCCCGATGAGCAGGCCGCCGAGGTGGACAAGGTCAAACGCTCCCAGGCCGGGATGATTTCGGACCCGGTCACGCTGCTGCCCGATGCCACGCTCCAGGATGCCGAAAACATCATGGCGCGTTACAAAATCAGCGGCGTGCCAATCGTCACGCGCGATGGGCAACTGACCGGGATTTTGACCAACCGCGATATCCGATTCGTCGAACCGGTCGATTTCATCCGCCCCATCAGCGAGTTCATGACCCCCCGCGAGCGGCTGGTGACAGCCCCGGTGGGTATTTCCAGCGCTGATGCCAAGTCCCTGCTGCAAAAGCACCGCATCGAAAAATTGCTCCTGGTGGACGAGGCCGGACGCCTGAAAGGGCTGTTGACCGTCAAAGACATCCTGACCGAAATCGAACATCCGCACGCCGCGCTGGATGAGCGCAGCCGCTTGCGGGTGGGCGCAGCGGTCGGTGTCGGCTCGGATTTGGAGACGCGGGTAGGCAAATTAAATGATGCCGGGGTCGATATCATTGCCATCGACACGGCGCACGGCCACTCGAAGGGCGTTCTCACCGCCATTCAGCGCATCCGGGCGGCTTTTCCGAAACTGCCCATCATGGCCGGGAACGTGGTGACCCCCGAGGGGACGCGCGCGCTCATCGAGGCCGGCGCGAGTGCGGTCAAGGTCGGCGTGGGAGCGGGTTCCATCTGCACAACGCGCGTGGTGGCCGGGGCCGGGATGCCGCAGTTGACGGCCATCCACGCCTGCGCGCAGGAAGCCCGCAAGACGAATACGCCCATCATCGCCGATGGCGGCATCAAATATTCGGGCGATATCGTCAAGGCGATTGTGGCCGGGGCCGACACGGTCATGCTCGGCTCGCTGTTGGCCGGGTTGGAGGAATCTCCCGGCGATACGATTATCTTCGAGGGCCGCCGCTTCAAGGAATATCGAGGCATGGGATCGATGGGCGCGCTGCAAGGCTACGGCAAAGACCGCTACGGCAGCGGGCAGGGGACGCTCGGCAAGCTGGTGCCGGAGGGCATCGAGGGGCGCGTGCCCTACAAAGGCACGCTGCGCGATTTTGTTTACCAACTCGTTGGCGGATTACGCTCCGGGATGGGTTATGCGGGTGCGAAATCGCTCGACGACCTGCGCGCCAACACCCGGCTGGTCAAAATCACCAATGCCGGCCTCATCGAGAGCCACCCGCACGATGTCATCATCACAAAAGAAGCGCCGAACTACCAGATTCCGCGCTGACAGGCATGAAAGAGAAAATAAGCGAACTCTCCCGCAAAACAGCCCGCTCCCTCTTCGTTTACCTGGGAACCGTTGCGGTTTCTCTGCCGGTGCTGGCCGCCTGCCTGCTGCTAACGCTCTCCTCCGCATTCTGGCTGTACGATGCG
>DAOTZM010000161.1:0-16171 GCA_034434035.1 Anaerolineales bacterium | reverse complement strand
TGGATGCAGCCGGATTTCTCAAAAAAGCCGCGTTTCTCCGCGTAACCCCTGCACTTGCAGCGCAGGCGCAAGTGTCCGCGTCCAAAAAGGTTTTTGCCGCAAAAATTATACGGACTTTATTCACGTTGTCCATTATCTTGAAGGCATTCCCTCTTTTCGTCAACCCATAGCCAATTTCACATCAGACGTCTTTAATCGCCAAGTCGCCACCCTTGCACCGCCCGTAACTGTTCAAACTGCGCCCGGCTAAATTGACCGGCGCCGGGGTACATGGCATTCACCGCGCCCACCACGACGCCATCCTGCAAGGCCACATGCCCGTCCCCGAACTGGCAGGCGCGACTTTCATCGTCAGCGGCTCCGGCCGCCGCCTGCGCGAAATCATCGCCGATCCAACCGCCAACCTGGCCTGCATCGTAGTCAACGAAGAAGGTAAAACCGGACAGATTTACACATCCGACCAGCGCCGTTTTGAGCGCGTCACCAGTGAATTCAACTCGCACCTGGCCGTCCACTATGACCAGGTTTGCAAAACCGGCACCAATTTTCACGCCGTCATCCATGCCCAGCCGGTACACCTGACCCTGCTCAGCCACATCCCGCGCTACCAGGATGAAGCCTACCTGAACACCCACCTGCTTCGCTGGCAGCCCGAAAACATCATCAACCTGCCCGAAGGCATCGGCTTTATCCCCTTCAAACTGCCCGGTTCGCCTGAACTGATGGCGGGCAACGTCGCGTCCTTGCGCCTGCATCGCGTGGTCATTTGGGCCAAGCATGGCGTCATGGCCCGCTCCGATATTTCCGTCAAACGCGCCGCCGACCGCATCGAATACGCTGAAACCGCCGCCAAATACGAATATCTCAACCTTCAAATCGGCGAAATCGGCGAAGGCCTCAGCCCCGTGGAAATCCGCCAAATTTGCGCGGCGTTCAACATTAAACAGAATGTTTTTTAGCAAATCAGACCATACACGATAGACCGTAGACCATGGACTTATCGTTCATCGTCTACGGTCAATAAGGGACTACCATGAACGCTTCGACTGCAAATATCCAATCCGCTTATGCCCTCGCCAAAGAACGCTACGCAGCCCTCGGCGTGGAGACTGATGCCGCCATGAAAGCTCTAGAAAAAGTTGCCATTTCCCTGCACTGCTGGCAGGGCGATGATGTCGGCGGGTTCGAAAACCCCAATGGCAAGTTGACCGGCGGTATCGCTACCACTGGCAACTATCCCGGCAAGGCCCGCACCGCCGATGAGATTCGCAAAGACTTGGGTGTGGTCTACAGCCTGCTGCCCGGTTCGCACCGCCTGAACCTGCATGCCATTTACCTCGAATCGGATGCCAAAGTGGAGCGCAACGCCATCGAACCGAAACATTTCTCCGGCTGGGTGGACTGGGCCAAAGCGGGCGTTCACGGCCTCGATTTCAACCCGACCTGCTTCTCGCATCCCCTCGCCGCCGATGGGTTCACGCTTTCGCATCGTGACCCGGCCATTCGGCAGTTTTGGGTTGAGCATTGCATCGCCAGCCGCAAAATTGGCGATTATTTCGGGAAGGAATTGGGTACCCAGGCAGTGACCAATATCTGGATTCCCGACGGTTATAAGGATTCCCCCGCCGACCGCTCCACGCCTCGCCGCCTGCTCCTGGAATCCCTCGACAAAATCCTGGCTGAAAAGTTACCCCACAACCTGGACGCTGTCGAGCCAAAACTGTTTGGAATCGGCTCAGAAAGTTATGTGACTGGCTCGATGGAGTTCTACACCGCCTATGCTGTCAGCCGCAAAGTGCTGTTGACTCTCGACGCCGGGCACTTCCACCCAACCGAGACAATTGCCGACAAGATTTCATCCATTTTGCTGTATCTCGATAACATCCTGCTGCACGTCAGCCGCGGCGTGCGCTGGGACAGTGACCACGTTGTCACTTTCACCGATGACCTGCAAGCCATCACCCAGGAAATCGTCCGCGCCGAGGCGCTGGATCGGGTGCATATCGGGCTGGATTACTTCGACGCTAGCATCAACCGTGTCGCCGCTTGGGCGATTGGGGCGCGCAACACGCTCCGGGCGCTGCTGAATGCCCTGCTGGAGCCGCGCCAAATGCTGAATCAGTATGAGGCCGAAGGAGATTTCTCCAGCCGGTTGGCGCTGCTGGAAGAATTGAAAGCCATGCCCACCAGCGCCGTCTGGGATTATTACTGTCAGCAAAAAGGCGTCCCTTCGGTGACCACCAAAAGCCCGCTAACCGGCACTGTGTTGGATGCGAACTCAGGCGGCTGCTGGGGGATGCAATTCAAGAAAACCGGCTACGATGCGCTGATTGTGCGCGGCAAGGCCGAAAAACCGGTCTGGATTGAGATTAAGGACAGCGCGGTGACGTTCCACGATGCGACTGAGTTGTGGGGGATGCGCGTTTTTGCCCTGACCGAGAAGCTCGAACAGAATAACAACAAACGCAACGTGCTGTGCATCGGCCCGGCGGGTGAAAACCTGAGCCGGATTGCGGCGATTATGAACGACCGCGAACGGGCGGCGGCGCGCGGCGGCCCCGGCGCGGTGATGGGCAGCAAAAACCTGAAGGCCATTGTGGTCGAAGGCTCGACTCGCCCGGAGGTGGCCGATAAGGAGCGCTACAAGTTCCTGATGTATGAGACCAAAAAACTGCTGGCGGCCAGCCCGCTCACCAGCCAGGCGCTGCCAGAGTTCGGCACGGTGGTGCTGATGAATATCATGAACAATATCGGCGCGCTGGCGACCCGCAATCACCAGCAGACCCAGTTCGAGGGCGCGGAGGCGATTTCGGGCGAGGAACTGACCGAGAAATACCTGGTTAAGAACGCGGCCTGCTGGGCCTGCCCGATTGGCTGCACACGCGTCAGCAAGGCCGACAAAATCGAGGCCGAAGGGCCAGAATTTGAGTCCACCTGGGCCTTCGGCGCGCAATGCGGCGTGGATGACCTGCCCGCGATTATCGAAGTCAACTCACTGTGCAACGACCTGGGAATGGATACCATTTCGGCCGGTTCGACCATCGCCTGCGCGATGGAACTTTCCGAAAAAGGCTATCTTGACTCTGACCTGCGCTTTGGCCGCGCCGGCCAGCTTGCACCGACTGTGGAAGCGATGGCTTACCGCCAGGACATTGGCGCGGAACTGGGCGACGGTTCGCTGCGACTGGCGACCAAGTACGGGCATCCTGAACTCTCGATGACATCCAAAGGCCTGGAATTTCCCGCCTACGACCCACGTGGTTTGCAGGGACAGGGGCTGCTGTATGCCACCTCCAACCGCGGCGGCTGTCACATGCGCGGCAACACGATCGGGTTGGAAGTTCTCGGCCTGCCCAAACTGATTGACCGCTTCCAGGTGCAGGGCAAAAGCGCGTTTGTCATTTTGAACCAGAACGCTAACGCCGCGATTGACTCGCTCGTCATCTGCAAATTCACCAACATGGGCGTCGCGGATGAATATTTCGCCCGCGTTTTGAGTGCCGTGACGGGCATCCAGTATGATACGGGCGATATGATCAAGGCAGGTGAACGAATCTGGAATCTGGAGCGGCTTTACAACAACCGTGAAGGCTTCACCACTGCCCACGACACCCTCCCGCCCCGCCTGCTGACCGAAGCCCCGACCGATGGACCATCCAAGCCCCAACCATGCCTTTACCCATTCGCGGCCTCGCCTCGCTGGCCCTGGCCTGGAACTGGATTTACCGCTTCGGCACGCGCCTCCTGCCGTTTTTTATGTCAATTTTCAAGCGCGACGGCTGGATTCCGTGGGCGCTTTATCCCCTCAGCCGCTGGACAGTCGCGCGACCCTTGCCGCCTTTCACCGCCAGTTTCAGGAATTGGTGGAATGCGCGCCCCGTCAAAGGGAAGGATAACTAACGATGACCAATCCCGTTACGAGTGCCCGTCAGGGTATAGATAACATCCGCCGTTCCCTCGGGCGCACCGGCCAGACTCCCCTCAGCCTGCGTCCCGCTATGTATCCAGCCCGCCAACCCGAAGCGGCGGAGGTCGAGTGCTTCCTCGACGAAGTCCGCAAACTAAGCGGCGTCGCCCAAAAACTGTCAGCAGATTCGGTTCCAACCGCATTAAAGGCCCTCGCCGCCGAACAAAATATCCGCAAAGCGACCGTTTGGGATACTCCAACCCTTCACCAATTACAAATTACCACTTATCTTGCATCCCTGGGGGTTGACCTTGTCTCCCCCAACGCATCCAAACACGTGATGGCGCTCTGCGACCTCGGCATCACCGAGGCTGATTATTTGCTCCCCGAAACCGGTGCCCTCGTCCTGAAATCCTCCGCCGAAAAACCCCGCGCCGTCTCGCTCCTGCCGCGCATTCACCTGGCAATTGTCCACCCCGAAATGCTGCGCCCAGATATGCACCAGATCTTCGCCGAGGCCAAAAATTCCAATTACCTGGTCTTCATCACCGGCCCCAGTCGCACCGCAGATATTGAACTGACCGTCACCCTGGGCGCGCATGGGCCTAAAAGCCTGTTTGCGTGGGTGTTGACGAGGTAATTTAACGTGAATAGCGAGAGTTGGACAAGTCAGGACTTGTTACGTTTTGACGTTTCTCTTGAAATGATATCGCCAAGACAATATTGGGCGAGGCTTGGGCGGCGGCAGAGAGTGTTTTCATAAGCACTTTTCGCTAAGAAATGGGCCGCGCCTATAATCCTGCCAATTCCCGCTGCAAAGCCGGGCGGCGGGCGTAGGTGGCGCGCAGGTTGGAGATGCAGGCCTGCCAATCGGAGATTTGTCCTTTGTGCTGGTAGGCTTTTTTGGCGCGCGCCAGCCATTTGGCGGCCTCAGGGTAGAGGCTGCTTTGGGTTTTTGCAATCAACCCATCGGATTGTTTGATGGAGATGCGAATCACCCAGTCGGGGCGAATGGTGATGAGTTTGTCGGCCACTTTTTCGAGCAGGCTGGTTGACCAGGTATCGCGCTCGGCAACGGCAATGGCGGCGTCCCACTCTTTTTCTTCCAGGTGAATATCCACCAGGGTGTTTTTCATATAGCCTTCCCCCGCTTTTTTGACCAGTTGCGGGCGGAGCGCATCCCAGCCGGGGCCGGAGAGCCGCTTGAGGTGGCGGTAGAGTTCGATAGACGGCTGGGCGTCGAAAGCGATGCGGTAGACGCGCAGTGCCATATCGGTACGCCCTTGAGATTCTTCCAGCGGGGCCAGCCAGTTAGCAGTGGATGGGTCGTTGTTGATATTCAGTCCGCGATCTGCCAGGGCGATGGCGGCATCCAGGCGGCCGGCTTCGCGCAGTTTTTTGGCAACTTCCAGCATTTCGCTGGCAGAAGACAGGTTTTCGCAGGCGGTGATGGCATCGTCCACGCGGCCAAGTTGGAGCAGTTTGAGCGCGTAGCGGCGCGGGTTGGCTCTTTCGGCCAGTTTCAGGAATTCATCGGCGCGGCCCTGGCGTTCCAGCACGTTCAGGCGGGCGTTTTGCAGGGCGTCAAAGTCCATCCAATCTTCTTCTTCGTACTCATCCCATTCGGTATCGGGGTCGGGCAGGTCGTCCCAGCCATGTTCCAGGGCAAGCAGAACGACAGCCAGTTCACTTTCTTCGATGGTTTCATCCAGATTGTCGTAAATTTCATGCATAGAATCAGCCAGTAATTTACGCTCTTTGGCATCCAGGTCGGCGCTGAGGATGGCTTCGGCCAACGGCATGCCGATATCCTGGATGACGCAGGCCAGGTCGCCGTTGTAGTCCATTTCGCCATCGTAACCTTCGGTGGTTTCTTCGAGCAGGACGCGCAGGATGATGAGCGCGCCTTCAGAGTCGCCCGCTTCAAGAAACTGGACTGCCGTCTGGCGGATTTTTTCGAGGTCTTCGACATACTCAGGCGTACTGCCATACTTATCGTAGTAATCCCCTTCGTCATAGCGACTGCGCTTGAGGATTTTGGTGATTTGTTTGCGATAAGCCTGTTCGGAGACCTGGGTCTGGCGTTTGGATTTTTCGGCAGATTGGGGCCGGGCAGCCGCCCTGGCAGTGAGAACGGCGATTTCGAGGTCTTCATAGGCGTCAGGATTTTGGCCAACCAGCTGGTGGATGATGGCTGCCAGGGCGTCTTTTTCGAGACCGGCCAGCAGGTCGGAAACGCTTTTTTGTTTGGAAAATTCGTCCGGCTTGTTGAGATATAAAAGCAGGAGCGCGACAATGTGTTTGCAGTCGCCGCCCCAGTCATAGGGGCAGGTACAGGAGGCGCTGCGCACGCCGCCCTCGTCCAGTTCGATGCGCAGGCGATAGGATGGGGCCGTGCTGCCCTCACAGTTTGCCATTAAAACAACGCCGCCCGGCGCTGATTGCGAGGTCGGGTTGTAAATTGCGCCAGATTTGTAATAATCGCGGCCTTTTTGGTAACTCTGGTCACTGGCGCGGTCGCGGATGGTTCGTTCGGTGAGTTGGATGGACATGGAAACTCCTATTGCGTCCCTTCGCCTTCGCTCAAGGCAAGCTTGCGTGTTTTGTTTTATTCTACCCCTTCTTGTTCGAGTTTGACACCGCATTTGAGCAGGTGTTCGATGACTTCGCGCATGTCTTTTAATTCGGGGCGGGGGAGCAGTTTTTTCAGGTTGGCTTTGTCAGACGCAGTGAGGGGGCGCGAGCGGGGGTAGTTGGCGTCGAGGGTTGCGCTGTCCATGCGGTAGGGCTGGATGTGGGGGCGGACGAGGCGGCGGAGTTGGCTGAGGATGTTCAGGCCGCCGTAGTCGAGGTCGGACCAGTGGTAGATGGGGGTTGAGTCGGGGAGCAGGCGCAGGATACGGCGGGCGGCGGGGGAGGGGTTGCCGAGGGTGCAGATGGCGGCGTATTGCGTCCCTTCGATTTCGCTCACCTGCGCCTGTGGCACTGGCGCAGGCTGGGCAAGGTTGCGTGTTGCGTTTTGTTGGCGGATGAATTCGTGGAAGGTGGTGAGGTTTTCGATGCAGAGGACGGCCTGGGCGTGGATTCTGACGCTTTGCAGTTGCCCGGTTTGGGCGGCGGGAAAGCCAACCGAGGGGGCAAATCCGCCGAGGGGCAGGATTTCGCCAGTTGCGAGGGTCAGTTCCCAATCCCCGGCGAGGTGGATGTAGGTGGGGTTGGGGACGAGGTTGAGTTCGCGCAGGACTTCTTCGGCGGGCAGGCGCTTCCATTCGGGGCTGCCGAGGCGGGCCAGGCTGACGAGCGGGTTTTTGAGCGATTCGAGGCGTTTGCTGTCGTTGAAAACGCGCACGCTGAAGACGCGGTAGGCGGTTTCGGCCTGGAGCGAGGGCAATGCTTCCATAACGGCGAGCAGGTCTGTGTCCAGGCCGGCGTCGGTCAATTGAAAGGGCGCGGGAGATTTCCCGGCGCGGAGATTCTCCAAAACGTGGCGAATGGCCCTGGCGCGCCAGTCATCCACAAAGCGGAATTTTTCGGCAAGGAGAAGGCTTTCGAGGTTTTTTTGTTGGGAGGCTTTGGGGTTTCGATTGAGTAACTGATAGATTCGTGTTGCGTCCCCTCGACCATGCTCAGGGCTGGGTTCCGTTTTTAGGGTTACGGCTTCCAGGAGGTGACCGACTTCTCCAGGGAACCAGGTGAGTTGGAGTAAGGTGGCTTTTTCGAGAGCGATAAATTGTTCGTTGGCGGTCAGGCGGGCAAGCGGGTCAGTTTGCGAAAAATAGGCCGGGAGTTGCAAATTGGCAAGATTGACTTTGATGGAGCGCGTTCCGGGGCTTTTGCGGCGCTCGAAGATGTCGAGCAGGGCGTTTAGCACTACGCTGACATCGGGGGAGGGGGTGAAGGAAATGGTCATGAGCCAAGCCTGATTTACACACACCTGGCGGTGGCGCAGGTGTCCGGCGCTGTTAGCAGCCGGGGGATTCATCCCCTGGCGAGGCGGGGAGCGGATACAAATATTTTACGCAGGTTGGCAACGCCCGGTGATAAATCACCGGGCTAAAGAGCAGCACCCCGTAAACGGGGTTGGCTATCCCTTCTCCAACTCCGCAATCATCTCGTTTTTGTCAATTTCGATGACGAAGGAGTGGTTGTTTTTGCGGACGACGGTGCGGACGCTATCGACATAAGGCAGGAGCGAGCCGGATTTATCCGGCGGGGTGGCGAGCAGGACTTGCAGGCCGGCTTCGCGCATGAATTGCAGGGCGCTGGCGGTGCGGGCGGTGTCCATTTTGCCGAAGGCTTCGTCGAACATCGCCAGGCGGATGGTGTCGGAGGGGCGCGGCTGGTTGAGGCGGTAGGCCTGGGCAAAGGAGGCCGCCATCGCCACATAAAACGGGGTGGTGGTTTCGCCGCCGCTCTTTTTGGCGTTGATTTGGCTTAATATCGCGCGGTCGCCGTTGGGGTAGTGGATGCGGATGTCGTATTGCAGGTAGTTGCGATAGTCTTGCAGTTCGCGCAGCTCGATGTTTTCGTCGTCGTGGCGGGTGAGACGCTCGAAGAGCAGGTCCCAGCCTTGCTGGTGCTTCTGGCGGAAATCGGAGTCGAAGAGCGCGCCGCCCATCACTTGCTGGCTGTCCATAATCATATCGTAGACCTGGCGCACCTGCGGCGAAGGTTGGGTGATGAACTCGAAGCGTTCGCCGCCAAAGCGCAGGTTGGCGAGGGTGCTGTTGAGGAAGGCGAGTTGCTGGCGGGCGTCTTCGATTTGTTCGCGCAGGCGGTGGATGAAGTTTTCGACCAGTTCCTGCTCGGCCAGGCCGCGCTGGTGAGCGATTTGGGTTTCGTAGTTGGGCAGTTCGGAGTTGGTGAGTTTGTCTTTCTCTTGAGTGTAGCGTGTTGCGTTTTCCGTGTCGTCGTAGCCGAAATCGTAGCGCAGCGAATATTCTTGTTTGGCTTCGCGCAGGCGGTCGCGGGAGCGCTGCTCGGCAGATTGATATTCGTTTTGCTTTTTGGTCGAGTTTTCGAGGATGACTTCGAGCGGCTGGCGTTCGAGGCGGCGTTCGTATTCTTTTTGGACATCGGAGAGTGTCTCTTCATCGAGGTTTTCCTGTTCGAGGAAGTTCATCGCGTCTTGGAGCGCTTCGTCGGCGGAGCGTTCGAGGCTGGGAATGGCTTCGGTTTCGAGTTGGGTTATCTTCTCTTCGAGTTTTCCGAGCGCGCGCTCGATGGCGCTGACTTCGGATTGGGCCTGGTCACGCTCGCTTTGGCAGCGGGTGACTTCGGCTTTGAGGGTTTCGATGGTGTGGAGGTCGAGTTGGGAGAGTTCTTGTTGCAGTGTTGCGCGTTGCGCCTTCCGTTCGGGCAGGATGGCGAGGGTTTCGAGTTGGTGTTCGAGTTCGATGAGCGGGCGGATTTTGTCGCGAGTGAGGGCGAGGCGTTCGCGCAGGTCGTTGGCGCGCTGGTTGAGTCCGGTCATTTCAGCGGCGATTTCGTCGAGGCGTTGTTGGCGCTGTTCGATTTGGCGGGCGGCGGCGCGTTCGCCGATGAACCAGCGGCGGTAGACCTGAGGGTTGAGGTGGCTGTCGGTGTAGTTGCGGCGGACGAAGCATTCGCGGGTGACGGCGGCGCGGTGGGGGCGCAGGGCTTCGAGGCTGTCGCATTTGATGTAGTTGCCCAAAATCAGGTGGGTGAAGGCTTGGGCGGCAGGGTTGTTAGTGGCAACTTCTGCCGCCAGGGTGGTTTCTTTCAATGTGCTGCGTATTTCGTTTTTGATGATTGTGGCGGTATCCAAAAGGGTTGCGCCGTGCAGGGCGGATTTGTTTTGGCGGTAGATTTTTATGGCGGCGTCGTAGTGGGCCGGCGGGACGAGCAGGGTGAAGCGGTTGAAACCGAGCAGCCCTTCGATTGCGTCTTGCCAGGTTTCATCAGGAATTTTGAGTTCGTGGCACAGGTAGGTGACTTCGCTGGCCCCCAATCCAAGTTGGGCGCGGATGAGTTGGCGCAGTTTGGCAGCGTGGGGGGCTTCGGCTTCGACGGAGGCTTCACGGTCGCCGGTGCGTAGTTTACGGATGTCGGATTCGAGGGCAGCGGCTTCGGCGCGCAGGGAGGCGGATTTTTCGGTGAGGAGGGTTTCGTGGCGGGTGTATTCTTGGGAGAGAGTGGAGAGAGATGCCTGTAGTTCAGTGATGTTTTCTTTTGAACATGTTGCGTATTCTGTTTGGAAGGTTTCGAGAGCGGGAGGAATTTCGAGCTTATCGGCACGCAAAAAGGCGGCAAGTTTTTGGGCGTCGGCCAGTTCGCGGGCGAGGGCGCGGTTGAAGTCCGATTGGCGGCGGGTCAGTTCGTCCACTTCGATGCTGAGTTGGGCAATTTTTTCGCGCAGGTCTTTTTCGCGGATAGCGGTTTGGTCGGAGCGCAGGGCAAATTCAGCGTCAGATAAGGCCGATTGAGCAAAACGCAGGTGGCGGGTGAGTTCGCCGCGCTGGTATTCGGTCCGGCTGATTTCCAGTTTGAGGGCGTCGAGTTCGAGGCGGCGTTCGGACAGTTCTTTCAGGTAAATATCGGCCTGGGCGCGGCGGGCGACGTAGGTGTTGGTGATGCGGCGGCGGCGGTTGGCAGCGCGTTCTTTGTCGAGGTCTTCGATGCGGGTCAGGGCGTCGATGCGCTGGCGCACGTCGGCGGCGAGGCCCTCAAAGTGGCGCAGGGTTTCGAGTTGGGCTTGCAGGGTTTTGACATCAACCAGGTTTTCATCGAGCAGGTAGGCGTGGACGAAGGAGCGGATGTCGGTGAGCGGGCTGAAGGCCAGGCCTTTGACGATTTTGGCGGGAAAGGTATCTTTCAGTTGGCCGAGGCGGTTGAGCAGGTGAACGCGGTAATCTTCGAGGCGGGTGAAGACCTGGGCGCGGCTGGCAGGGGAGGGCAGGTTGAAATTTTCGAGGCGGCGTTTGAAGGCGCGAGTGTCGAAGAGCTGGCCGGGGGCTTTGAAGAACCAGTCGTCGTTCAATCCGGCATTGTGGACGATGAAATAGGCGACTTCGGGGTTGCGTCCGTCGGCGTAGGCGTCGATGACCGCGCCGTGCGCGAAGAATGTGCCGTCGGGGTTACTGAATTCGAGCGCGACCAGGCCAGTGGCGTCGCCGCGCAAGTAGCGCTGGCCTTCGGTGCCGAGTTCGCCGCGCACATAACTGGCGAGGGTGCGCTTGCCGCCGCTGACAGCGGCCTGGTTGAAGCGCACATCGCGCTGCCCGCCGACCAGGGCAAACTGCACGGCGTCGAGGACGGTGGATTTGCCTGCGCCGTTGATGCCGATGAAGTAGGTGGTTCCCTGGCAGGGGATGGTGGTGTTTTCAAAGAGGTGCCAGTTGACGAGGCGGATGCGGGTGAGGAGTTTCATGGGTCGGTTCCACTTCAAGCCCCGTTTACGGGGCGCTGCTGGATAGGCCGACGACGCGTGCTAACGCTGCTTTCTCAGTCAGTATTTATCGTCGGGCGGGGTGGGTTAGTTGAGGACAAGCGTGTCTTTGCGGCCATGTTCGCCCGGATGTGAACATCCGGGCTATAGCACAGCGCCGGACAAGTCCGGCTACCCTTCAAGGTCTTTCATCTCGCGCCACCAATCATCTGCGCGCGTCACATATTGAGATTGGGGTTCACGCGCCATTTGAACCATGCCGTCCTCCGAGCGTTCCAGGATGCGCAAAATGTTGTTTTCAGCATGATGTTTTTTCTGGTTTTCAACGTAGGCGATGTAATTGGGCAGGCGTTTGCCATCGAAGGAAAAAACGCCATATTCCTCCTGCCAGAAAAACGGCGTTTCGCTCAAACCAGATTTGTTAAATTTGGTGGATGCCACCCCTTTGACCTGCCCGATAAACGTCGCTACCGCCAGCTTGGGAGGAATGGATGCCACCATGTGAACATGGTCGGCGGTTCCGTTCAGGGCAAATAAGGTTGCTTCCAAGCCAATGGCTTTGCTGCGCAAAAATCCATAAATGACCGGTGCCACGTTGGGTGTCAGGAGTGGTTCACGGTTTTTGGTTGTCCAGATAACATGGTAGAACAATTGTGAATAGGGCATGATGGCATCCTTTTTGAGCCGGATTTATCCGGCGTTGTTCTGCAGCCAGGGGATTTATCCCCGGCGGGCGATTCGTCAAACGCGATTTTGCGGTTCGCAATCCGCCCGGATGTAAACATCCGGGCTACGGCATTGTGCCGGGACTGGTGGGACAGTGATCCCTGTTCGCAATCCGCCCGGATGTAAACATCCGGGCTACGCAACATCGCCGGATGAATCCGGCTCCTCCTCCCCATCCGCCCGATACTTGCGCAGCCAGGCTTCCATTTCGTCGGCGGTTTGGATGGGGAGAATCAGGCGGACCGAGCCGCGCAGGCGCAGGCGAGAGTCGCTATCGCGCACGTCGATGTTGCGGCCATCGATGGTGTCTACCAGACCGAGGGCGCGCAGGCGGCGCAGCAGGGTTTCATATTGGCCCATCGGCAGGTCGCGCTCTTTGCTCGTAATGGTGCGGTATTCTTCGCGGACTTCGCCGATGGTTACAACCGGGTCGCTGGCCAGGCTGAGGTGTTCGATTTTTTCTTCGTAGAGTTTGCGCAGGACGAGAATCATCAGGCTTTCGTCGAGTTTATAGCGGGCGCGGCTGTAACTGTATTCGGAGACAACCTGGAAGATGCGGTGATAGTCGTCGTGGAGCAGGTTGAAACCCGCCAGCGAGAGCAAACCCTCGAAAACAGCGCGATGACGGTAGATGAAGTAGTAATCGTCTTTATCGGATTCAACATCCTGGTAGAGAAAAATCTGCCCAAGCAGGCGGTTGACCACGCGCGGCACATCACGGCGCGATTTTTCGGGGATGTCGGTGAGTAATGCTTCAGTCGAAAAGGGCATAGAATTTTCCCATAGGGCAGCCCGGTTTACCGGGCGCTATGTTGTAGCCGGGGGATTAAATCCCCCGGCGCAGCGGGCAGGAGGCCAACGCCCGCCATCATCCGTCACAAACGCACCAAATCAAATGGCGCAATTCTGTAGTCTCCAACATTTACCGGCTCGCCTTCGCTGCGTTCCAGGCCATAGGCGACTTCGGGATGGTGGGCGTAGGCGATGATGGTGGTCAGCCAGTGCATGTCGTGGCGCACTTCAGGTGGGATTTCAGCAATGGGCATACGTTTGTGTCCGTTGAAGAAGCCAATGACTTTGCGGTTGACTTTTTCCGGCGAGAAGGCCTGGGTGACATCTTGCATGGTGGCGGCGCGCAGTCTCAGCAGGTCGTCAGGTTGGAGCACCGGAACGATGATGCTATCGGGGGTGAAGGGGGCGCGGCGCTGGGGCGGGGTGTACAGGCTGTGACTGTCGGGAATATCGACCGGCGCGGCCATCAAGCCAGGGGCTTCCTCGGGAAGTTCGGTCAGGCCTTCATCGCGCAGGGCGGCCAGGCCTTTGGCGAGGCAGGCGAGTTTATCTTTGAAACTGCCGTCGGCGCTGCCGAGTTGGTAACGCACCTGGCGCAGGGAGGTGCGCAGGTATTGGGCATGGCGGCTGTCGATGTCGTTTAGGAGCGGGTCGAGTCCTTCGAGCTGGTTAACGATAAATTGCAGGGAATGGCTGATTTCGGCCTCGGCCTGGGCCGGGGACAGTTTGCTCTGGACGGCCAGCGATTCGGCGGTTTGGGTGAGCCAGCCGCCATCCAACTGCCAGGCCTGGATTTGGTTGACGATGTCGCGGCGATAGCGCGAGACGTGGTCGGAGGTTTTCAGGGCGTGGTAGGCCGAGCCGAGGGTTTGGCTGTAATCTTCGAATTGCAGGCGCAACAGGTCGGCGATGCTCGTCCTTTGGCCAGTCGCCGGGTCGATTTGCCTGGTGACGCGCTCCACATAGCGGCGGATGTTCTGGTTGAGTTCGCTCAATCCGCGCGCCACCTGGCGCACATTTTCGTAAGTCTGGGTGACGGCCAGGGCGGGGGAGAAATCTTTGCTGGTGGTGGCAGAGGTAATCAGTTGGTGGGCGGCATAGAGTTGGCCGGTAAATTCGCGCGGCTTTTGCTCCTGGATGGCGCGCAGGGCTTCGAGCAGGGTGAAGGCGTAATCGGGCAGGATGATGGTTTCAGAGTAGTCGGCGTGCTGTTCGCGTTCGATCCAGCCGGTTTCAGCAAGGCGGCGGATGAGGTAGGAGGCGTAATCGTGCTCGGATTTTTGACCGGTTATCGAAATGGAATCAGGGCTGACGCCCAGGTCAGGCCGTACAGGTTGAATCTGAGCAGACACTTGGGTCTGCCCCAACATTTCAGCGGCGATTTCCCCCTCGGCGTTGGCTTCCTTCAGGTAGTGGACAATCTCATCCACCACAACCTCCCGCGTCAGCCCAAAGCGGTTGAACTCGGCCAGGGCGTACAGGCGCAGGAGAATCGCCATATAGTGCCGCTGGAGCGAGCCAAAACCCTGCGTGCTAAACAGGTTGAAGATGTTGAGCGGCAGGATGTCAAATGGATTCGACATGGTTGGGTTCCCAGACCAAAAGGTCTTGCGGCTGGCAGTGGAGGGCGGCGCACAGTTTGGCAAGCGCGGCGAGGTCGACGTGGCGGGCAGTGCCGGCATCCAGGCGGTAGATAAAATCTTTGGGGACATCCGCCAGTTCAGCCAATTTACGCGGCGAGATGCGCTGGCCGGTTTCAGCCTGCTGCCTGCCCAAAAGGATGGTGATTCGTCCGGTGGTAGATAGTTTCGCGCTCATTGGAATATATGTTCTAATTATCCGCCCAAACTGGGTTTTTGTCAAGGTATTTGGCGCAAATTTCGGACAAGCCGGTCACGTGACGCGCAATGCCACCATTTCTCCCCCGCTGCCCGAATATCGGGTATCATTCGCGCAGTCTTTCACACACAGACAGCCGCCTGGCTCTCTTTTTCATCTTCTACCCAGGAGTTCCCCATGCACAACACATCGACTTACTTCCTCGGCATCGACGTATCCACCACCGCCACCAAGGCCCTGCTGGTTGACTCCGGCGGCCAGGTGGTCGCCGTTGCTGCCACCGAATACCCTTTCGAGACTCCCCGCCCGCTGTGGAGCGAACAGCACCCCGGCCTGTGGTGGGATGGCGCGCTGTTATGATACCGTCCAATTTGTTTTTCTTTGAACAACCGCTAGCGGTTGTTCTACCACCCGCTCTCCTTAAAATACTCTTCCAGAAACGCCTCGCGCTCTTCGGGGGTCATCGGGCGCGGCTTGGCGAAGTCTTCCAGCATGGTGGTCAGCAACTCCGTGCCGAGATACTGCCCGTCGTAAAAGACGTGCCGGGTGATGAACGCGCGGCGGGTATTGGTAGTGCGCTTGCCGCTGGAGGGATTGTCATAACCCATCTGGTCGAAGAACAGGTTGCCCAACCCATAATGGATGAATGACTCGCCGTAGAACTCCATCGCCTGCGAATAGTGCGCCTGCGACCCGCTGACAATGGTCGCCCCGGCCTCGGCCATGCGGCGGAAATCGCGCTGCTGCCAGGGGCGCGGCTCCGGGCTGTAATACTCGAAATATTGGAAGGTCGCAATCACGATATAGCCCTCGGCCTTCAGGCGGGCAATTTCCTCGGCCATCCATTCGTAGCCCTCCCCGCCCTTCGGTTTACCGGCCCAATCCGAACCGCAGGGCGCGGCCCCCGGCCAGCCATCCTCGCGCGCCCAGGCAAAAACCGGCCCGGCCGGGTTGCAGCCGATGAAGGCAAACTTCATGCCGCCGCGCTCCACAACCGCCGCCTTTTGGGCATCGGCCAGGTTCGCGCCGCCGCCGAAGTAGGGCCAGCCGCGCTCGCGGTACATCTCCAGCGTGTAGAGCGTAGCTTCCTTGCCCCAATCCTGGAAGTGGTTGCCGGTCAACTCCACCACGTCCGTGCCGACGTATTCCAACAGTTCGATATATTTCGGGTCCGAACAGAAAATCAGCCGCCGCTGGTTCGCGTTTGGGTACGGGCAGCCCACCGCAAACGGGATTTCGTTCGAGATGTGGGCAATATCGGCCTCCAGCAGCCAGTCGCGGATGTCCTGGGCCGGATAGGTGTTGCCGTTCAACTCCATTTTGAGCGCGGTGGCGCGCACCAGGGCCGTCACGCCGGTCATCACCAGCGTCACCAGTTTTTCGGGGTCGCGGTTGGTGGGCGGGAGTTCGGCGTATGTTCCGGTCAGCGCAAAATTGACCACCAGCGGATACTGCGCGGCGTCGAATTCCTTGCGGAGCGGCGAAGCGCCGTCGAGTTC
>DAOTZM010000160.1:0-8673 GCA_034434035.1 Anaerolineales bacterium | reverse complement strand
ATCTTGACCAGTCTTTGTGGGTCACAGGTGCTGATATTAACCAGGCGGATGATGTCTTCAGATTTTCCGCTCAAGCCGACCACTGCCAGTGACCAGGCTGCAATTTTGCTATCGGCGCTCCAGCGAAACTCTTCGAGCGGCACGGCGGCCTGGGTTTCGCCGGTGTAACTGAGGCAGCCTTTCATGGCCCGCAGACCGTCTCGACCGCGCACGGTTTTGAATTTTTCCAGGTCAAATGGCACGATGTACATTTCACGGTTGAGGGAAATGGCAACCTGCTTGCCATCAGGGGAGATGCGGAACGTATCCAGGAACCTGGCGGCGGGGAAGGAAAGGATGGTATCGACCTGCTTGGTGTCGGCGTCCACCGTTTTGACATGGGTCAGGCTGATGAAGACCAGGGTGCGCGTGCCGGGAATCCATTGCAAGTCGGTCTTGGGAAGGCGGTTGTCATTGGTCAGTTGGGTTAGTTCCGAACCGTCCATGTTCATTAGCCAGATTTCGTTGTTGGCAATGAAGGCCACCTGGTCTGCGCCGCCGATGATGGGGCGGGAAGAGGCAGGGGTTGGGGTTGGTGGATCAGGGGTGAAGGTAGGCGCTTCGGTGGGCGGAACCAGCGTATTGGCGGGCGCTTCGGTGGGTGACTCAGTCGGCAGAAGGGTGTTTGTGGGTGGGATGACCGGAGCGAGGGTATTGGCGGGCTGGGGCGTGGCCGTCGGCGACAGCGCGGAAAAGAGCATGACTCCCCCGCCGCCCAACCCGGCCAGCAAGAGAACCAGCAGCACCGGCGCAATAAACCACCAGGCCGAGGGGCCGCTTTTGGTTTGGGCGGGCTGCTGCCCAGGCGCGGCGGGTTTTTCGCCCGCTTTGGTTTTGGCAGCGACCATGCGGGTTTTCGCCGCCGCAACTTGCGTGGCGCGCATGGAAGCGGTCTTGATGGCCTCCTGGCCGCTCGCGCCGCGCGCGACTTCGGTAATGGCATCGGCCAGTTCTACGGCAGTGCTAAAGCGATGATCGCGGCTTTTTGCCATTGCCTTTTCGATCACCGGTTCGATGTCTGCTGGCAGGTTGGGGTTGGCATCGAGAATGTGGGGGATGGGGTCGGTGATGTGCTTGACGACCACCGCCATTGGCGTGGTGGCCTGGTATGGTTGGACGCCGGAGAGCATTTCATAAAGGATGACTCCCAGCGCGTAGATGTCGCTGCGCCCATCCACCTGCCCGCCCTGGGCCTGTTCGGGACTCATGTAAGCCGGGGTGCCGATAATCGCGCCGCCGGTGACGGTGGCGGCCTGGGTTTGGGTAATTTTGGCAATCCCGAAATCGGAAACGTAGGGTTCTCCGGTGCGGTCGAAGAGGATGTTGCCCGGTTTCAGGTCGCGGTGGATGATGCCTTTCGCGTGGGCTTCATCGAGGGCGGGTGCCAGTTTGGCGAATATGCGCGCGGTCTCTTGCAGGGAGAAGGACCCCTGGGCAATCCGTTCCTGCAATGAGCCGCCCGGCATATAGCGCATCACAAAATATGGCTGGCCGTCTTCTTCTCCAACATCATACACGGGGACGATTGCCGGGTGTTCCAGCACGGCGACGGTCTTGATTTCGCGCTCGAAGCGCACCCGGAACTGCGGGTCGTGCAGCATTTCGCGAGGCAGTACCTTAATCGCCACTTCGCGGTCAGGCAGGGGGTCGTAGGCTTTGTACACGGCGGCCATGCCGCCGCGTCCCAATTCAGATTTGATTTCGTACCGGCCAATTTTTTGCAGTGTCATAAGGTTTATTTTAGCATGAAGAAGCGGTTTGGTTTTGTTAAATCAGCGCGAATCTGCAGGAATCTTCTTCTTCACTCCCTCATGATTGATTTTAATGATTGTAAGTTCGCAAAGCAAGCGTTTTTCCAAAATAAAAAGCGCCCATTGGGCGCATTTTATTTGGTTCATAAGCGAGTAAAAAGAAACCAGGCTGGTTTTTTTACCATGCCGGGATTTCAGGGCATTTTGCCCGGGATAGTCACCGGGAAAGTATAGCCGTACAGGACAATTTTCAACGTCTTTTTGGCCCATTGGCTGATGCCGTCGGCAATGGTACAGGAAACTTTGTTATCATCGTCGATGAAATTACAACTCATGTTGATTTGGCGGTTGTGAGGCAGGACGACGAATCCCCACAGGTCATCTTTGCTCCATTTACCCCAAATCCGGAAGATGGCGACATAGCCCTTGCCCGAAACGTGCCGAATGGACTCGAAAGACGCGCTGCGCCTGACATCGGGCGGGATGACGACATCGAAGGGATAGCCATAAACGACCAATTTCATCATTCGCCCGGCATACTGGCTGATTCCATCGGCGATAACGCAACTGACTTTGCCATCGTCACGAAAATTACAGTCCATGTTGATTTGGCGATTGCGGGGCAGGGAAACGAATCCCCGCAATTCATCCTGCTGCCATTCACCTTTGATATCGAACAGGGCGACGCAGCCTTTGCCTGGCATCTGGTAAATCGAATGGAACGAAATTCTCTGGGCGGCTGCGGCGGTCGAAAACAGCGTCATCACCAGTGAGAGGATGAAAATAACTTAAATAGTGCAAACACATTACCAATCCATGGCGAGGATTGCGGCTTTCCTGGCGTTCGCGCATCTAAAAAAAGCCCGGCATGACGCGGGCATAGTAAAATTGGAGAGTTCGTCTCAAATTTATCATCGGGGTTTCCCCGATTCACAAAGGAGAAACTATGTCAGAACAGTTCGATGTCGTAGTCATCGGCGCGGGGCCTGGCGGGTACGTGGCCGCCATCCGCGCTTCGCAACTCGGAATGAAAACCGCCATTATTGATAAGCAGTGGCTGGGCGGCGTATGCTTGAACGTGGGCTGTATCCCCTCCAAAGCGCTGCTGCGCAATGCCGAAGTGGCCCACATCCTGCGCGAGCGCGGCAAGGAGTTTGGTTTTTCGTTCGAGAACCTGAAACTCGATTTCAGCGTGGCGGTCAAACGCTCGCGCCAGGTGTCGGACAGACTGGTCAAGGGCATTGGCTTCCTGATGAAGAAAAACAACATCACCGTCTTCATGGGGACGGCCAAACTGACCGGGCCGAATGCGGTTTCGGTGACCGATAAGGACGGCAAGCTGACAGAACTCGCCGCCAAAAACATCATCGTGGCGACGGGCGCTTCCTCGGCGGTGCCGGGCGCGTGGAAGGTGGACGGCGAGAAAGTTGTCACCTACTGGGAGGCGATTTTGCAGGAGAAACTGCCCAAGAGCGTGGTCGTCATCGGCTCCGGCGCGATTGGCGTGGAATTTTCGACCGTCTGGAGTTCTTACGGGGTGGATGTGACCATCGTGGAGATGCTGCCGCGCATCGTGCCGCTCGAAGACGAGGAAGTTTCCACCGAATTGGAGAAAGCCTTCAAGAAGCGCGGAATCAAGGTCTTAGCCGGTCACAAGGTCGAGGCGGTGGAAGCCACCGCCAGCGGAGTCCGGGTGACGGTTTCTTCCAACGGCGAGAATAAGGTCCTCGAGGCCGAGCAGGCCCTGGTCGCCATCGGTTTTCGTCCCAATTCCAAAGGGCTGGGACTGGAAGAAGTCGGCGTCAAAATTTCGGAGCGCGGCTTTGTCGAAATCGACGAACGGATGCAGACCAACGTGCCGAACATTTACGCCATTGGCGACGTGACCGGCAAACTGATGCTGGCGCATGTTGGCTCGGCGATGGGCGTTTTGGCCGCTGAGGCGATTGCAGGCCACGAAATTCATCCGCTCGATTACGAGATGATGCCGCGCGCCACCTATTGCCAGCCGCAGGTTGCCTCCTTTGGGCTAACCGAAGCCCAGGCCAAGGAACGCGGCTACAGCGTGAAGGTCGGGCGCTTCCCCTTCCAGGCCAACGGCAAGGCGCTCGGCCTGGGAGATTACGCCGGCTGGGTCAAACTGGTCGTCGATGAAAAATACGGCGAGATTTTGGGCGCTTCGATGATTGGCCCCGAAGTGACCGAACTGCTGCCCGAACTGACCCTGGCGCAAATGATGGAACTGACCCCGGCGGAGATTGCCCGCAACGTCCACGCCCACCCGACCATTTCGGAAGCGCTGATGGAAGCCGCGCACGGGGCCGAGGGCCAGGCGATACATATTTAGCGGTAGGTCAAGGTGACTGCGGCGCGACCGCAGTTGGGCTTATGGCCGTGACTTAAGTATTCGCAGGCGAGCTATCCGTTAAGCGCGATGACAAATGTTGTACAATATCAATAGTTCTCTTGCGCGCAAATTCGACAGGTGAAATATGCGAGCCAATATAACCATCCCCAATTCTGTAGCGCGGGCGGCTGAGCGACTGGCTGCCAGGCTGGGTGTATCCTTGAGCGAAGTTTACATAGCAGCTTTGACATCTTATGTGACAACCCACCAGGAGGATGTCACAGCAATTTTAGACCAGGTGTATTCCACCGAAATATCCAACCTGGAACCCGAACTGGTCAAAATCCAACTGGAATCGTTGGAAGGCGAACAGTGGTAATCCAGCGCGGGGAAATTTGGTGGGCTGATTTGCCTGAACCGGATGCGTCTGGTCCAGGGTTTCGCCGTCCGGTGCTGGTGATTCAGTCTGACGGATTTAATCGCAGCCGGATTTCAACCGTGATTGTCCTGGTGGTTACATCCAATCTTCGTCTGGTAGATGCGCCGGGGAATGTCTTTTTGCCACGCAAACTGACAGGATTGGGTAAAGATTCAGTCGCCAACGTTTCTCAAGTTTTGACCATCGACAAAACCTTCTTGACTGAAAAGGTTGGTTCTTTGCCCCCGGCCTTGTTCAGGGATGTAGAAAATGGCCTGCGCCTGGTCATGGGATTGTAGTTTTTCTATCCTGCGCAGCGGGTGACTGTCACTTTTATCAATTGTTGCGGTTGTCACGCCAAAAACATGACAGCCGTTTTTGTTTGAAGTGGCTATAATGAAAAGCGCAATCGCCAAACCACCCAAACAAAAACCACCCAATGGAGAACACCATGTCCAAGATCGACTGGATTACCCAGGAACTCGACGGCCTGAAGCAGGCCGGGCTGTACAACAATATCCGCACCATTGGCTCGCCGCAAGGCGCCTGGCTGGTGGTGGACGGCAAGAAAGTGCTGAATTTCTGCTCCAACAATTATCTCGGTCTGGCGAATCACCCCGACATCGTGGCCGCCGCCCAAAAAGCGACCCAGGAGATGGGCGTTGGCCCGGCGGCAGTGCGTTCCATCGCCGGGACGATGAACCTGCATGTCGAGCTGGAAAAACGCCTGGCGGCCTTCAAAGGCGTCGAAGCGGCCATCACTTTCCAGAGCGGTTTCACCGCCAACCTCGCCACCATCCCGGCCCTGGTGGGCAAGGAAGATGTGATTTTCTCCGACCGGCTGAATCACGCCAGCATCATCGATGGCTGCCGATTGTCAGGCGCGAAAATCATCGCCTACGAACACAACGACCCCAAATCGCTGGAAGAACAGATTCAGGCCAACCTGTCGAACTATCGCCGGGCGCTGGTCGTGACCGACGGCGTCTTCAGCATGGACGGCGACATCGCCCCGCTGCCCGATATTTACGAGGTCGCCAAAAAGTACGACATCCTGCTGATGGTGGATGACGCGCACGGCGAGGGCGTGCTGGGCAAGGGCGGGCGCGGCATTGTCGACCATTTCGGCCTGCACGGCAAGGTCGATGTGGAAATCGGCACGCTCTCGAAGGCCTTTGGCGTCGTGGGCGGGGTGGTGGCTGGGAACGCGGTCATCATCGAGTGGCTGCGTCAGCGCGGACGGCCCTTCCTGTTCTCCTCGGCGGTCACCGTGCCGGATGCGGCGGCCTGCCTGGCAGCCATCGACCTGCTCGAAGACTCGACCCAACTGGTCGATAAACTGTGGAGCAATGCCAAATACTTCAAGGCGGGGATGAAGAATCTCGGCTTCGATACTGGCGTGAGCGAGACCCCCATCACCCCGGTCATGCTCGGCGAAGCGCCGCTGGCCCAGCAGTTCAGCCGCGAACTGTACGAGGCGGGCGTCTTTGCGATGGCAATCGGCTACCCGACTGTGCCGCAGGGCAAAGCCCGCATTCGTGTCATGATTTCGGCGGCGCACGCAACCGATGACCTGGATAAGGGGCTGGAGGCGTTCAAGGCGGTTGGGAAGAAGCTGGGAGTTATCTAAACCGACGACATCGTCAACAAAATCAATAAAAAGCGACCCTCCAAAATGGAGGTCGCTTTTTATTTGTGCTGATATACATTTTTGTTATTCTGTCATCTTTGTTTTTCTACCGGACAAACTTCGTGTTAATTTGTCATTTCGAGCGACAGCGAGAAATCTTCTCCCAGTGCGAAGATTTCTCCCCGCTGCGCGGCTCGAAATGACAAGAATAAGATATGAATTACAGTTTAGATTGTTTTGACCGGTAGAGAAATTGTAACTTATTACAATAAGAAACGCAAACAGCTCGTGATATTCCTGGCTTATTATGGATAGGGAGACTCTCAAAAGGTATCTGGGTTGGGGTGGGCTGCCGAATCTCCTATTTCCCGCCTTGGAGGTTTTGATGTATAGTATAGGTGTAAAATTGCCCCAGTTGGAATCGCATGACCACACTTGGAGAAATCTGTCCTTCCTGCAAACTGCGCAACAAGCCCGGCGCAATCTTGTGCATCTTTTGCGGCGCGCCCCTCAAAGGCCCGCGGCAGGACACGCGCACCACCGACCGGTTCGACGAAGACGACATGGTTCCTGCCCGGCCTGGCAAATATACCGATTCGCTTGTTCCTGAAATGGGGTTGGGCATTTACCTGGAAAATACTGCCCCTGTCACCGTTCTTCGTGACGAGGAGGCCATCCTGGGCCGCCGGGCATCTGGTACGGGCGGGTTAATCATCGACCTGGCGCCATTTGGCGCCATCCAGATGGGCGTTTCCCGGCGTCATGCGGTCATTCATCGGGAAGAAGACGGCTACTACATCACCGACTTGAACAGCACCAACGGAACCCGCATCAATGGTCGGCGGCTGTCGCCAAACATGCCATTCCGCCTTTCCAGTGGGGATGTCATTCGCCTGGGCCGTTTGAACTTGCTCGTCCTTTACAAGTGAAGCACGAGAAGCCAGCCGCGCGTTTTATCGGCAGTTATGGAGTATATATGCAGCCAAAATCGGGAATGTTTTGTCCATCTTGTAAACTTTACAATGAACCGGGGGCCATCTTCTGCGTTCATTGCGGCGCGCCCTTTGAGGCAGCCAATGCCCGGCCAGTCACCACCAGCCGCTTTGGAATGCCCGACCAGCCTGAACCGGAAGCGAGCGGTATTCCATCCGGCCCCCCGCACCCCCCCCCCGATACGGGACTTGCCTTCTATTTCCTGGATGACAAACTTCCTTTCGAGATATGCACGGAAGATGAGTTTTTGGTTGGACGCAAAATCGATGACGCCCCGGAATACATGGTGGACCTGGCCATTTACGATGCCTTTGGGCATGGGGTCTCGCGCCGCCATGTCCAGATTCGGCGCGTGGCCGATGGCTATGAAATCACGGACATGGAAAGCACCAACGGCACCTGGGTCAATGAACATCGTCTCGCGCCCAATAAACCCTACCCGCTGGCAAGCGGCGCGTTGCTGCGCCTGGGTCGAATGCGGATGTATGTGGTCTACAAAGAACCCGCAAAATAGCCAAAAAACAAACTGCCGGGCTTTGTACCCGGCGGTTTGTCATTTCTGGCAGAGTAAAGCCACCCAATCGTTGATTTGGCGGCGGTCTGTCAGCCGCAAGCCGCGTTCCTGAGCCGCTTCGATGACATCATCTGCCTGGTGTTCGAGAATTCCCGCCAGGATGATGAATCCGCCCGGCTCGACGAGTTCCGCCATCCCGGCCTCGAACAGGCGAATTAAGATAGGAGACAGGATGTTTGCCAGCACCAGCGGGGCGGAGGAGATGGAAAACTTGCCGCCCCGCACCTCTTCCACCGAACCGACTCCCAGCTGGAACGCCTCGCTATTTACGCCGTTATTTTCGGCATTTTCCCGGCTGTTGGTAATGGCCGCATCGTCTATATCCACACCGAGGGCAAACTGCGCGCCCAGTTTGAGCGCCGCCACCGATAGGATGCCCGACCCGCAGCCGACATCGATAACCGAGTATCGAGTATTCGAGTATTCGATACGCGATGTTCGGCTGTCGAAAACCGTTTCCAGCAAATCCAGGCACATCTGCGTGGAGGGATGCGCCCCGGTTCCAAACGCCATGCCCGGGTCGATTTTGATGCCAATCCGCGTCTGGTCCGACAAATCCATCCATGCCGGTAAAATCATCAGGCGTTTGCCAATCGGGATGGGCTGGTAACGCAACTTCCAGGCTTCCATCCAGTTCTGGTCCCCGATGGGCGTGTAAGTGGGTTCGGGAAGAGGTTGGATTAATCCCAGGTAGTAGAGCGATTCTTCCAGTTTGCGGCGCGTTTCGTCGAGTCGTTCATCCATCGGCAGGTAAGCCTTCACGGTAATATCGCCGGTCGGCGTGCCTTCGTCCTCGTCGTTCAGGAACTCGACCGCCTGCTCGGTCATCACGCCGTTGGGGGCAAAGCGCCCCAGCACATCCGCTGCTGCTTCAGCCAGTTCGCCGTTCACAGTTAATGAAATTTCCAGCCAGTTGGTCAT
>DAOTZM010000159.1:0-12474 GCA_034434035.1 Anaerolineales bacterium | reverse complement strand
TTACGGAACCAGTCTCAGGTGTCCTTTCGCGCTGCTGGTAATGGACTGCTCGTCCCACAACATCGGATAATACTGGATGTTGCGCCACAGGTCGGCCATGTCGATATAGTGCGGGTGGTAGGCGTGGCCGGATTGCCCGGTGGTGTGGATGGCGAGCGAGTTTTGCAGGTTGCTCAGGTCTACAATCATGCGCATGGAAGGCAGCCAATCGGTTTGGAAGGATTGACCAATCGTCCAGCCGGTGGCGTTGACAATGCCCTCGCCGCCTGCGGTGGGAAACGGCCCGCGATTGAACAGGTTTTCGATGGGCGCAATGCCCGATTTTCCCAAAGTGGCGTTGCGGAAGGTGGAAGCGTGCAGGCCGCCCCAGGCGGGCCATTTGGCGGGGTTTTTGCCGTAATCTTCCTCGATTTGGGCAACCGATTCGGTCAAGGCGCGCAGGAGGATGTCATCGCGGGTTTCGACCTTGTCGAGGGTGGTTTTGTCGTCCCACCAGGCGGAATCGGGCTGTTGCAGCAGGCGGCGGGTGACTTCGTACCAGCGCGAGCCGCCTTCGGGGCGATAGTTGCGCGGCAGTTCATCGAAAATATCCATCACCAGGTTCCACCAGAACCACTCGAATAGGGCGGCGGCCTGCGAATCCATTTCGTTGTGATAGTTCCACTTTTGGAGCATATCGAAGGCGATGGCTTCGTTCTTTTTCTCGAAGCGCGGCTGGAGCGCCGCCAGGGCCGGGACGAGGCTGGCGGCGTTGAGATTGCGGTTGTCGCCCTGCATTTTTTGGATGTAGGCGAGGTCAATTTTTCCGGGCGCGTTTTCAATCATCTCGACAATCCGCGCGGCGCGGAAGCCATAGTCCCAATCGGTCGTCACCAGGTAGGGGTAGTCATCCGGCGGGACCTGGTTGTTGGCAGTGACGATGTAGCCGGAGGGCGGGTTGAAGACGGAGGGCAGTTCCTCGAAGGGGATGTACCCCGTCCACTCGAACGCGTCCGTCCAGCCGGGGACGGGGTAGCGTCCGTCGCCATTCTTGCGGATGGGGATGTTGCCCGGCATTTGGTAGCCGATGTTGCCTTCCACATCCGCATAGAGCAGGTTTTGGGCCGGGGCGACGAAATTGCGCCCGGCGGCGCGGAATTCGTCCCAGTTTTGGGCTTTATTGAAGCCCCAGATGGCTTCGAAGACGGAACCCGGCTCCAGCGCGGTCCAGCGCAGGGTAATGGCGTAGGTTTCAGGCAGTTCGATTCCGGCCTGGGCTTGGAAGGGCGTCGCGTTCTCTTCCGGTTCCACGTCATCTTTGAGCGGGCCGTAGGTGTCGGAGATGACCGGCCCGAAGCGCGAGACGCGCACCCTGACCTCGACCGGCTCGCCGCCCGCCACCCGGACTGTTTCCACGCGGGTCTCGAAATCGACCCACGCCCCATTGAATTCATACTGGTTCGGGTTGGCCGGGTTGACCTTCAGGACGTACAAATCCATCACGTCCGGCCCGGTGTTGGTAAAGCCCCAGGCAATCCGGTCGTTGTGGCCAATGACCACGCCCGGCACGCCCGCGAACGAGAATCCGCTCACTGCAAAGGGGCAGGCCTCAGACTTGGGACGGCAGTGCAGCCCGACCTGGTACCAGATGGAGGGCATCTGGATGCCGAGGTGCGGGTCGTTTGCCAGCAGCGGCATCCCGGTCGTTGTCAATTCTCCTGAAACCGCCCAACTGTTCGAGCCAATCCCCGCGCCGGAGGGGCCGAGAACGGTGTCGAGCAGGGCAAGATTCGATAGTAGATATTCGTTATTCGATATTCGAGATTCGATATTCGTTATTCGAGCATCAAGTATCGAATCTCGACTCTCGAAGTTCGAAGTTCGAGTATCCAGCATCGAATATCGCTCTTCCACAATGCGCGGATGGTCGGCGGGGTAGGGCGGGAAGAGTTCATCCACCTGCTCAGGAGAAAACGTCTTGAGCAGGATGGCGCGTTCGATTTCCGCGCCCATGTTGCCGCGCAAATCCCAGGCCATGGCTTTGGCCCAGGTCAGGCTGTGGATGGGCGTCCAGGGTTCGATGACGTATTCGCGGTTGAGCAGGCCGGTCAGGATGGCGTATTCCAGGCTGAGTTCGACCGGCTCCCGCTCCGCGATGTAGGCATTCACGCCTTCGGCGTAGGCGTCGAGAATGGCGCGCGATTCGGGGCTGAGTTGTTCATATTCCTGCTCGGCCAGCCCGCGCCAGTTGAGTACGCGCAAGAAGGCATCGGTTTTAACCTGGCTCTCGCCGAACATCTCGGCCAGCCGCCCCGAACCGATGTGCCGCCAGAAATCCATCTGCCAGAAGCGGTCTTGGGCGTGGACGTAGCCCTGCGCTGCGAACAGGTCGCGCAGGCTGGCGGCGTAGATATGCGGGATGCCCATCGAATCGCGGTAAATATCGACCGGGCCGTCCAGGCCAGGCAGCCTGGCTTCTCCATCGGTTTGCGGGAACGATTTTTGGGCGGTTTGCGGCACCCACAGGAAATTCAGATAGCCCACCAGCAGGGCCGCGATGATGAAAATACTCAAAAGCGCCGTCAAAACGCGGCGCAGGGTGTTGGACATACTCCTCCTCTCAATTTGGCTTACAACCGTCCCGAAGGTTACTCATACCCATGCGAATTGCGCTCGAACAACCTTCGGGACGTTCGCTAACCCATATCAAAAATTACTGCTTCCTTTGGCGTGGAATTATGGGAATTATAGTCCCATTGGTAGAATATTTACAAAACGTTTACATTCCCTTCACCTGGCTCTAATAGGTCGCTGATAATATAAACACGAACTTTGCAGAAAGGAGGCAACCATGCAAACAATTCAATCCTATTTGAGCGATGGCTGGTTCATCAGCGAGGCCGCAACTGTGTTGGCGCGCGGCGCGAACGACGAAAACGGCGGCTACATCCTGACCCTGGCCGACCCAAGCGGTCGTTTCATGCGCGAAACTTTTGTCCCCCACGCGGCGGATGTGGAAGACCTGCTCAAACAACAACGCGTCCCGATGGCGGCTTAATCCCCGCTGAAGCCTGTCACCGTTTCATGTTCATGCGCGCAGCGCAGGCAAAACAATTTCCTGCCCGTTTACGGGCCGCGCCTCCCCGGTTGGGGAGTTTGTTTTTTTAACCGGGCAGCCCACACGGGGGATGGAAGATTACCACCAGGATTGCTACACTCTGCGATAAACCGTTCCAGGAGGAGTTTTATGCCAAGAAGCCTCGCCTTGTTTGCCCTGCTGCTGGCCGCCCTGGCCTGTTCGCTGCCGACAACCGATTACCCGCCAAGCGGGAATACCGCGACTCCCGATGTTGCGACAATCGTGGCTGCCACCCTGACGGCGTCCTCTGCCGGCCCGACACCTGAATCGCTCGAAACCCCCGCGCCGCCCGTTTCTATGGCTGCCGTCTTGACGATTGTATATACGCGCGAGGGGGACATCCTGCTCTGGCGTGAAGGGGAATCGCCGCGCGCCCTGACGACGACCCGGCTGGATGAATCGCCCCGCATCAGCGATGACGGTCAGGTAATCGCCTTCCTGCGCAACGGCGAACTGTACTCCGTCCGCGCCGACGGGACGGGCGAGCGCCCGCTCGTCAACCGCGCCTATCTCGACTCGTTCCGCGCGGCGGGCATGTTGGAGGTCCGCCTTCGACAGTTCGACTTCATCCCTGGCAGCCGCGAAGTCTTCTTTTCGCTCTACGCCGAGACGGAAGGTTATCCCATGCCGCTGGGCGACCTGCACCGGGTGAGCGCCGAAGGCGGCGCGCCATCCATCGTTTTGGCTGTCGGGCAGGGTGACGGGCAGTGGACTTTTTCTCCTGATGGGCGTTTCTTTGCCCTGGCGCAGGGCAACCAGGTGCGGGTGTTGAACCGTGATGGCAGCGGCGACCGCGTTCTGTTCACCTTCCCCTTCGTTTCGACTTACAGCGAATGGACATATTACCCGCAGGTCGTCTGGCGGGACGATTCCGCCGGGTTTTACACCGTTATCCCGGCCCCTGCCGCCCTCGAAAACCCATCCCAGCCGACCCGTTACTATTATGTTCCGCTTGCCGAGGGCAGTCCCGCCCAGCTGGCCGAATTCGTGACCGTCCCGGTGTGGGAGAGTTTCCCCCACCTTGCCCCGAATGGTTTGAGTGTGGCTTATGTGCGCCCGGAGAGCAGTTCACAATCCCTGCATGTGATTGACTTAAGCACCGCCGACCGCGCGGTACAGACCGATTCCAGGCTGCATATCGTGAATTGGAATCCGGATTCGCGGCAAGTGGCTTTCTATCATCCCAACACCCCCGCCAATGTAGTCTTGCAGGCCTTTGGCGAACTGTCCGTCCCGCTCAACGACACGACCGGCGGTCTCTCTGATTTGCGCTGGGTGACAGAAACGCGCTTCCTGTTCCTGGGCGGCGAGGAACTGCGCCTGCGCGATTTACCTGCCGCCAGTTTTGTTATCGATACCCGTGTGACGGGGTATGATTTCGCGCTTGCGCCGTGAGGCAGCCATCCATTCCTGGCAATGCGCCGCGAACCGAGAACCGGCATCTTTGGGCTAGCAGTTGCTCTAAAATCAGCCAATCGGCGACGGGATTATACTTGTCCTTGCGCTTGGGAGAGGGTGTTATCATTTCGCCAGGTGTATGCCCTCTCGAATCGTTTATAATCACCCCATGAGCCCCTTCGACCTGACCCTGCTCAGCCTGTATCGCATCAACGGCCAGGAATGGCCGCAACTGCCCGGCCTGCTGGCGCTCAACCCTCCCAAACGCCCGGCGCGCGGGCGCGAGCAGGACCGGCTCGTCGTATACCTCACCCTGGCCGGCAACATCCTGTATTCGAGCAGCGAATACGACCAGATTGTGGGGCAGGTGGCCGAAACGTTCTATAGCACCGCCGGGTCACTGACCTTCGCCCTCAAGAGCGCGGTCGAAGCCCTCAACACCTTCCTGACCGAGCGCAACATGTCCACCACCGGCAAGGGGCAATATAGCATTGGCGCGCTGGTGCTGGCCGCCCTGCGCGGCGACCTGCTCTACATCGTCCAATGCGGCCCGACCCATGCCTTTACGATGGGCCGCGACCCTCGTCACTACCACGACTCGCAAATGGCGGGCAAAGGCCTGGGCCTGAGCCAGGCGGCCCGCATGTACTTCGCCCAGGCCAAACTCAACCCCGGCGACCGGGTCTTGTTCTGCGCCGCCCTGCCGCCCAATTGGGAAAAAGCCGTCGGCGAGGAACGCCACCCATCATCCATCGAAGCCACCCGCCGCCGCCTGATAGCCGCCAACGATGGCAACATCAGCGCGGTTTTGATCCAGGTCAGCGAAGGCAAAGGGGAGATCAATCTCCTCAAACCCGTTATCGCGGCGCCCATCACCCCCGCGCCGTCCCCTGCTCCCCAACCTGCCTCCCCCGCCCCAACCGGGGGCAGACTCCCCGCCGCCGCCGCCCCGCCAAAGGAACAGACTCTCCCTCCGGGCGCGCCAGCGGAAGCGCCCCAGGATGCGCAGCCGGTCTATATAACGGAACAAAAGCCCGCGCCGCCGCCCGCCAGTTCCCAATCGGCGCAGGCCGCTGCCTTGGGGCAGGAATCCGCTCCCAGGCCGATTCCCGTTCGCCCTCGCCTCCAAGATGGAGAGCGACCCTCCCATCACTCGCAGGAATCCGCTCCCAGGCCGATTCCCGTTCGCCCCCCCGTCACCATCCCCCCGCCCCAGGCCAAACCCGAGCCTGAATACAGCCCAGAGCCGCTCCCCCTGAAGCGCGAGGAAAAAACGCTGTTCACCCCCGAACAAAAAGAACGCCTGCGCGCAGCCACCCGCAAAACGGCGCGTTTCCTGGCAAAAACCATCGGGCGTGGACGCGCAGCCGGGCAGGCCTTGCGGGACAGGCTGGAGAATCTCATGCCGCGCCTGCTGCCGGCCGAGGAAGACGGGCGCTCGCCTTCGTTCCTGGGCTGTTCGTGGCCGCTTTTCCTGGCCATCCTGCTGCCGGCGCTGGCGATTGTGATTGGCGTCAATATCTACACGTACATCGGCATTCCCAGGCAGGTGCAGGGTTATTACCAGACGGCGGAAGAATTTCGCCAGAAGGCGCGCGCTGTCTCTGACCCCCAACTGCAACGCGAGTATTGGAAAACTGTGGTGGAGATGCTCGATACCGCCGAGGACTATACTCCGCCGACCGGCGCGGTCCGCCAGCTGCGCAACGAAGCCCAGGCCGAGCTGGACGTTTTGAACCGCGTGACCCGGGTCGATTTTCAACTGGCCTTCAGCACGCCGCTCAGCCGTAATTTGCAAGTTTCGCGCCTGTCTGCTTCGGATACCGATGTCTACCTGCTGGATTTTGCCAGCGGCGCAGTGCGGCGCGGCGTGTTCAACGGCAAAGGGTTTGATTTGGACGGCGCCTTCCAGTGTGGGCCGGGAGAATATGACGGTATCCGGGTGAGCGCGCTGCTCGACATCATTGCCCTGCCGCGCACCATCTCATCCGGGGCCACCCTGCTTGGGGTAGACGCTTCGGGCAACCTGCTGTATTGCATTCCCGGCAAAAAGCCGCGCGCCTCGTTCCTGCCAATGCCCGAAACCGGCTGGAAGCGCATTACGGCGGTGGCGTATGACGCCAACAATCTGTATGTGCTGGATGCGCCCGGCAGCGCGGTGTGGGTTTATTTTGGCACGGTCGATGCGCAGTTTCCCAACAAACCCTATTATTTCTTCGAGAACCAGATTCCACTGGCGATGCAGCAGGCGGCCGGCCTGGCCGTCAACGGCGATGACCTGTACATCTTGTTCCGCGACCCCGAAACGAAGGACGGGTATATGTCGACCTGCACCCTCAGCCGTCTTTCGACCGCGCCCACCCGCTGCAATGACCCGGCCCTGTTCGTGGATACCCGTCCCGGCTACCAGGGCGGCATCCGCCTGGCAGATGGGCTTTTCTCGCAAATTGCCTTCTCCAGCCCGCCCGACCCGTCGGTGGTTTTATTACAGCCGTTTACCCAGGAAGTGTTCAAATTCAGCGCGCGCGCGTTGGAACTGCAAAAAATCCTGAGTGACCAGCCCAACAAACAAAACCCCCTGCCTGAAGGCAGCGTGGTGACGGCCATGGCCTTCAGTCCCAACAAATCGTTGTTCCTGTTCGTGGGCGGGGAGTTATATGTCGCCTACAATGTGCCGTAAGCCAACCTCCCGACACTTGCGCCTGCGCTGCAAGTGCAGGTGAGGCCGTTTTTCGCCACAAAAACCGTTCAAGGAAACCTTCGGGACGTTCCTGTCGAGGGCAAATGTTAGACTTCCTCAGAATCTTGTTTGGCCTGAAAAAGCCCGCCCCGCCTGCGCCGCCAACCCCTGAACCGGCGGTTGGCCTCTCCCCGCGCGTCTTGCTGATTACCTTCGACCCCCTCATGACCCCGGCAGGTGAGAAACTGAGCAAGCTGGCGAAATGGGCCTCGCATGAAACCCTTACCGCGCAATTCATCGAAGACATCGTCGAATGCAGCGGCGGCCTGGCGCGTTACCGGGTGGTGGAGCGTATCGAAGTCAACGAGTTCCCGCCCAAAGTGGATGGATTCCGCTACACCCCGCAAGGTTACGCCGATGTAATGCGCCGCGCAGTTCCGGCGCACCAACCCGATACGTTGAATTACCACGAATTCCTGGCGCGTTTCAACATCCTTCAACGCATAGCCGGCAATCAAATTGACGAAATCTGGGCCTTTGGATTCCCGTATGCGGGATTCTACGAATCGGTCATGGGCGGTCCTGGCGCGTTTTTTTGCAACGCCGACCCGCTGGTTGGCGCCTCCCGCGCCGGGCGGCGCTTTGTCATCATGGGGTTTTCGTATGAGCGCGGCGTCGGCGAAATGCTCGAAGCCTTCGGGCATCGCGCCGAATCCATCATGGAAAAGGTCTACGAACGTTCCCTGCCTGCGAACAACCTTTGGAAAAAGTTTATCCGTTACGACCAGGCCCATCCCGGCCAGGCCGAATGCGGCAATGTCCACTTTGCGCCCAACAGTGAGCGCGATTACGATTGGGGCAACCCACGCACCGTCAACAGCCACTGTGACGACTGGTACAACTTCCCCAATTTTCGGGGGATTGTGAAGCCGGTCAGCGCCACCGAATGGGGCGGCGGCGACATCCGCGCCCACCATAAATGGTGGCTCAGTCACTTCCCCAAAACCGGCGGGCGCGTGAACAGAATTGCCAACAACTGGTGGCAGTACATCATCGACCCGAACCGGGTGTAGGACAAATTGCCAATTTGTTCTCCTTTTACAATGTTCCTCTCATTGAACCGGATGAGAAAACAGATTAAACTATAGGTATAGTATTATGGCGCAGGACTTGCGCTATTAGCGCAAATCATAGCAGCCTTTGGCTGCGGCCCGCGAAGCGGCTGCGCTATGGAGACTCCCATGAAAGAACGCAGAACCCTCGACCGAAAATACCTCATGGTCTATTCGCGCGTCTTCGACCGCGCGACCGGCAGAATCCTGGGCTACCTCTCCGACCTCAGCCCCAAAGGCGCCATGATAATCAGCGACGACCCCATCAGCGAAAACGCCAAACTCTCCCTGCGCTTCGACCTGCCCGACCCGCCGCTGTTTTCTACCGACCACCTCAACCTGGAAGCGCGCGTGGCCTGGTGCAAGCCGGATATCGACCCCTCGTTTTACAATATCGGCTTTGAGTTTCTCGAAATCAACGAACAGGAAAAGATGATTATCGAAGAGATGATAGAAGCCTACGAATTCCGGCGCGACCTGCCCAATTACCCCATTTCTCCATCCTCCCTCGATGCGTAAACGGAATTTATTCCGCCTTATCCCTTGCCTGTGAGTCCTGACGAACCCTCCCCGCCTCGTCCCATCCCCGAATCCTACTGGGTGATTCCCGCGCAATTCCTGGCCGGGGAATACCCCGGTACGCCCTACTCCCCCGAACTGACCCGCAAACGGCTCGATTCTTTCCTGGCAGCCGGTTTTGATACCTTCATCGACCTGACCAGCCCCGGCGAAATCGCACCCTACGAGCCGCTCCTGCGCGAGCAGGCCGGTTATTACAACCTGCCAGTGCAATATACCCGCTTCCCAATTGGCGATTTCGGCCTGCCCACGCCCGCCCAAATGACCGCCACCCTCGACGCCCTCGACGCCATCCTGGCTGTTGGGCGCAAACCCTACCTGCACTGCTACGGCGGCATCGGGCGCACCGGCACAGTCGTCGGCTGCTACCTCGTCCGGCAGGGCATGGAGGGGCAGCAGGCCCTCGACCAACTCGCTGCCTGGTGGAAGCACGTCCCCAAATCGAACCGCTACCCGCACTCCCCCGAAACCTTGCAGCAGGAACAATTCATCCGCGCGTGGCGCCAACACGAACAGCGCGTCAAACCATGAACTGGCATGTACGCTACCAACAGCAGGCGCGCTGGACCGAAACCCTGCGCGCCTATCTTTTCGACAAAGCGGGACTGGCCGCCGCCGAGCGAATACTGGAACTCGGCTGCGGAACAGGCGCGCTGCTAGAAAACTTACCCGTCAAACCGGGGGCGGCCGTTCACGGGGCAGACTGGAACCTGTCTGCCGTTATGGAAGCATCCAACCACGCCCCAGCCGCCTCCCTGCTCTGCGCCGACGGGCATTTCCTCCCCTACCCTGACTCAACCTTCGACCTGACCTTTTGCCATTACCTCCTGCTTTGGGTAAAAAACCCCGGGCAGGTACTCTCTGAATTGCGGCGCGTCACCCGAGGCGGCGGGGCGGTGCTGGCCCTGGCCGAGCCTGATTATGGCGGGCGCATCGACTACCCGTCCGCGCTGGAGCAACTGGGCCGCTGGCAGGCCGAGTCTCTGCTTCGCCAGGGCGCCGACCCCCAAATGGGACGCAAACTGGCCGGGTTGTTTGCCGGGGCTGGCTTGCGGCAGGTCGAAACGGGAATCCTGGGCGGCGAGTGGCGCGAATCCACGCTCATGGAACGAAACCTGGAATGGGACGTGTTACAGGCCGATTTGGCGGGACATCTCCCGGCGCAAGACATCGAAAAAATGAAGAAATTGGATGAGACGGCCTGGCGAAGCGGGCAGCGCGTGCTTTTCGTGCCGACCTTTTTTGCCTGGGGGCGGGTTTAAGGTATAATTCCCCGATTGACCGGAGGAACATTGGAAGAACTTGATACCCAACCCACCACTCCCGAGGCGCCTGGCGCTGAATCGGCAGGGTGGGGGCGTTTTTTTCTCGATATTTTGGAAACCCTGCTGCTTTCGGCGGCGCTGTTCCTGGTGATTAATGCCCTTTCGGCGCGCGTGCGGGTCGATGGGTTTTCGATGCTGCCGACCCTGCACGATGGGGAGTTTGTGCTGGTCAACCGGCTGGCCTATCGTTTCGATGCGCCCCAGCGCGGCGATATTGTCGTTTTTCACTACCCCCCTGACCCCAGACAAGACTTGATTAAGCGCGTCATCGGCCTGCCAGGCGATACAGTCGGCATCCAGAGCGGCATGGTGCGGGTCAATGATGAGCCTCTCGACGAGCCATACATTGCCCAGTCGCCGCTTTACTCAGGCACTTGGGTTGTGCCGGAAGGCCACTTGTTTGTGCTGGGTGATAACCGAAACGATTCATCGGATTCGCACTCGTGGGGGATGCTGCCTTTCAAGAATATCGTTGGCAAGGCCGTCCTGATTTACTGGCCTTTCCAGAACTTGCAGTTGATAGACCATTATGATTTTGTGAAGGCGACCCATGATTGACATCAAGGAACTCCTGGCGCAAGCCGAAACATACCAGCGCGAACTTCCGCCCCTGCCCCCCACGCTGACGGCGCCGGCCGGCCCGGCCCTCGCCTCGTGGATCGACCACACCCTGCTCAAACCCGAAGCGACCCCCGAACAGGTCAAGGCGTTGTGCGCCGAAGCGCGCGAACATCGCTTTGCAACAGTCTGCATCAACCCATCCTATGTGCCGCTGGCGGCGGGATTGTTGCGCGGCGCGCGGGTAGGGGTTTGCTCGGTCGTTTCCTTCCCCTTGGGAGCGCACCTGCCCTCGCTCAAGGCGGCCGAAACCCGGCTGGTTATCGAGGCCGGGGCAACCGAAATCGATATGGTCATGAACATCGGCGCCATGAAGGCCGGCGCGTATGAACTGGTTTACGAAGATGTAAAGGCGGTGGCTGACGTTTGTCACCAACGCGGGGTACAATTGAAGGTAATCTTGGAGATGTGCTGCCTGGACCAGCGCGAAAAAATTCTCGGCTGCCTGCTCAGCAAACTGGCTGGCGCCGATTTCGTAAAGACTTCCACCGGTTTTGGATCGGGCGGCGCGACGGTCGAAGATGTTGCGTTGATGCGGCGGGTGGTCGGCGCCGAGATGGGCGTCAAAGCCGCTGGTGGGATTCGCACCTTCAAAGATGCGCTGGCGATGATTGGCGCGGGCGCCAACCGGCTGGGAGCCAGCGCCGGGGTATCCATCCTGCAAGAAGCGAGAACCGTTTTATGAGTGAAGAGCAATCGCAACCCTCAGTTTTTCCGTGCGCAGCCTGCCAGGCCGGAGTCATGCGTCTGCAATTCCTGACCTATTTCACCTGGCTGGGAGAAGAACTGGTAACTGTTCCAGGGTTCCCTGCCTGGGTATGTGATGTGTGCGGCCGGCGCGAGTACGATGAGCGCGCGGTCAACTGGCTGGCCGCCCTGCTCAGTCCAAACGCGGGAAAAACCACCATCCATCGCAGACCGCGCCGAAGCATCCCGCCCGTCAAACGCGAACAGAGTCGTCCATCCTCCGCGGAGTAATCTATGACCTTTGAGTCGCCTGTCGCAACCCAACGCGCCATTCCGGCAGATTTTTATACACCGAGTTACCGGATTGTGGGCAAGGTGATGGTCCCCAACACCGGCCTGATGGGGTTGATTAACGACCAGATGAACTCGTTCATGGAAATTGTGGACGCGCGCCTGGCGCGGGTTCACATGCCTTCCAAACTGGTTGACCACTATGAGGTGGTGCGCATCGTCAAGTCGCAAATTTTTGCCATCGCGCTAACCCGCCGCGAAGACATCGGCCCGCAGGCCCTGGCGCGCGGCGGCTATGTGCGCCTGAGCGAGTACCCGGTGCGAATCGCCACGCCGGTCTATGAATTGCAGGGAACGCTGGAATGGGCCGGGCGGTTCAATTTTTCGACGATTATGATTGAAGGCAGCCGCGACCTTGTGCCGCTTTATGATGCCAAACTGACGGCAGTCTTGATTCCGGCCCTCAAGGTGGAAAGCCCTGCGGTCTTATTTAATCGCCGCCAGGTCGATTTGCTGGCCCTCAACACCCAGCGAATCGACGATTAATGCTCGCAGCAATTCCAAATCTAAAAAAGGACGCGGACGAGCGCGGATGAACGCGGATGTTTTTTGGGCAGTTTGGCGCGAAATTTTGTGTAAACGGCATTCAAATTTGCGCAGACCGCA
>DAOTZM010000158.1:0-9275 GCA_034434035.1 Anaerolineales bacterium | reverse complement strand
ACGGCATCCTGACCCTGCCGGCCCAATCGGCCACATTGTACGTCATTAAGTAAAAGCAAGCACAATCGTCCCGAAGGTTATTTTTCCTGCCCAAAGTTGCGCCGGAAAAGCCGTTCGGCTGAGCACTCGCGGCGAAGCCTTCGGGACATTTCAAACCCTGCGTGACAAAATGCGAACTGTGAATAAGCGAGAGCCATTTTTAGTTGTATGACAACCGGATTCTGTGCTTTAATTGGGCTACGAACAGGAGGCACGCTTCATGTGGACTGAATATATCAACGCAAACAGCATCGAACAAGTGACCCAAATCCTGGCCGAAAAAGGCCCCGCTGCGCGCATCGTGGCGGGCGGCACCGACTTGATTTTGGAACTGGAACGCGGCGCGCGAACCGGCATAGAAACTGTAATCGACATCAGCCGCATCGCCGGGCTGGACGACATCAGCCTGGACGAAGACGGCGTCATTCACCTGGGCGCACTGGTGACGCACAATCACTGCGCGGCCAGCAAACTCATCCGCGAGAAGGCTTACCCGCTGGCGCGAGCCGCCTGGGAAGTGGGCGCGCCGCAAATCCGCAATCGAGGCACGGTCGCGGGCAACCTCATCACCGCCTCGCCGGCCAACGACACCATCACGCCGCTCATGGCGCTGGACGCAACCGTCACCCTGCAATCGGTTCGCGGTATGCGGCAGGTCAAACTGCGCGATTTTTATGCCGGGGTGCGCAAAACCGTGATTCAACCGGATGAAATGCTGGTCGAAATCTCATTCAAGGGATTGGACGCAAACCAGAAGGGGACCTTTGTCAAAGTGGCCCTGCGCCGCACCCAGGCAATTTCCGTTGTCAATCTCGCCATCGTTCTCACCCTGAATGCAAATACTGTCAAACAAGCCGCCATCACGCTGGGAGCAGTGGCCCCAACCATCATCCACGCCGCCGAAGCGGAAGCGTACCTGGAGGGGAAGCAACTCTCCGATGAGGTAATTGCGCGGGCTGCCGAACTGGCCCGGGACACGGCGAAGCCGATTAATGACATTCGCGCCTCCGCCGATTACAGACGGGAGATGGTGCGGGTGTTTACCATGCGCGGGCTGAAGTCGCTGCGCAATGGTCAGGAACAGGCTGGTATGCCGGAAAATCCTGTGACTTTGATGGGCAACCAGCCCACAGGTGAAAACGGTTTTTCGAGCAAGCCCTTCGTTCACGGGTCCACCATCCAAACAAAAATCAACGGCAAAGAGTACACCTTCACTTCGGGCTTCGAGAAGACCCTGCTGCGCCTGCTGCGCGAGGATGCCGGGCTGATTGGGACGAAGGAGGGCTGCGCCGAAGGCGAGTGCGGGGCCTGCACCGTGTTCCTGGACGGGATGGCGGTGATGGCCTGCATGGTTCCCGCGCCGCGCGCCGCTGGGGCCGAAATTGCGACGGTGGAAGGGCTGGCCCTCCCGCCCGACCCCTCTCCCACAGGGAGAGGGGAGAGGTTACACCCGGTTCAGGAAGCCTTCATACAAGACGGGGCCGTGCAGTGCGGGTATTGCGCGCCGGGTTTCCTGATGTCGGCTGCCAAACTGCTGGAGGAGCGCCCGCAGCCAACCAGGAACGAAATCGAGCAGGCCATTACCGGCAACCTGTGCCGCTGCACAGGCTATTACAAAATCGTCCAGGCCATCGAGGATGCCAGCCAGTCTTAATATAATCAAAGAGAGGTCGTCATGCCATCTAAATATCAAACATTCCAAAAGAAAGAGTTCGTTCGGCCTTACACCATCCACCCGGTCTGGCGCGGCATTGGGTTCCTGATGATGGTGCTGGTGCCGGTAATGGCCGGCGCGGCGGCGGTCGTCATAAAAAACGTGGGATTCCAGTTGGGCTGGCCGTTCATGTACGAATTGACCGGCACGATACGCCTGCCGGAAGTTTTCTATGCCATTCCGGTGATTCGCAGCATCGCATATTGGATTTCGAGCATCGCCAACCTGCGCGCCATTTTGTTGTTCTTTGCCCTGTTTGTGATTGTCTTTTCGGGGATTATGTCGCTGTTGTATGCGATGATTTACCGGCTGGTCGGCCCGCCGCAATACACCCCGCTGGATGCGCCCGCCGAGAGAATAAAAGTGAAGCGCTATACGAGGTAGCCTTCCTCGTCAAACAAATGGAACGCAATCAGGAACTCCGAGTCTTCCAGGCTTCGGAGGTTTTTATCATACAGTATCTTGGTAATTGATCTCTGATGACTGGTTTTATCTCTTGACAAATTGGGCGCAGCCGCTTTTTCGAGCGGCTCACAGAAAATCACAGCCTGCTCGTAACTGCCTGCCCTCACCCTAACCATCTCCCAAAGGGAGAGGAAAACGGATGGATAAAACGGATTTTCTTGCCAAAAGCGACAAAATCACCTCTGTTTTCTCCCTTCTCTCACCGGGACGTGTGCCACGAAGCGGTAGAGGGGGCGGGGGTGAGGGCAGGCAGGCAGTTACGAGAAGATACAAAAGAGACCGATTCCGGTCTCTTTTGCGATTCACCCCACCCATCCGGCCCCACCGGGGAATCAATCCCCCGGCTGCGTGGCAACGCCCTGTAAACAGGGCTTTATCCGCCTGAAATCAATGTGATGGACAGTGTAAAAGTCGGATTTATCCCCTGTCGGGGACTTTCCGATGCTGTTCATAGCCGGAGGGCTCTGCGAAGCGTCCTGAAGGGGCAGCCCCCGGCGAAGCGGGCGAAAACATGCACCAGTGAGTAGTTACGGACAGCGAGAGTTCGCGGACTGCTTGCAGCAGCCGCTTTTTGCCGTCTTCCTGCGCCAGGATATGTTCCAGCGCGCGGGGCAGGACGTTCAGTTTTTCCTGGGCCGTGCCGGTGAAGTATTTCGACCAATCGAAACGGTGGAACAGGCCCGTGCAAATCTCGTAGCGTTTGAGCAGTTCGTTGACGGCCTGCTCCTGGCCGAGCACGCTTTCGGTCGAGCGTCCGGCCTCGGTGTAGGTCGCCAGGGCTTTTTGCAGGTGCCAGGCCAGGCCGAGGGAATCGACAATCAGGCCGCCGGGTTTGTCTTTGTAGACCCGGTTGACGCGCGCGATGGCCTGCATCAGGCCATGCCCCTGCATGGGTTTATCGACATACATGGTGTGCAGCGGCGGGACATGCCGACCACCATCGCCTTGCCGTCCATCGCTTCGAGGCGCTTCTCGAAATGCTGGACGATATCGGCAGCCGCCACGCCAATGCGTTTTTCGGTGCCTATGACGGCTTCGAGCGCGGCCCACTTGCTCTTGAGCTTTTCCTTCTGCTCGATTTCCTCGCCTTCGGTCACCTCGTCAAATTCGGGGGCGATGCGCGGTTTTTCTTCTTCGTCCAGTTCGAGTTTGGCCAGGCGGCCTTCGTAGTAGATTTTGACCATCGCGCCGTCTTCGACTGCCTGCTGGATGTCGTAGATGCTGATGTAATCGCCGAACACGGCCCGGGTGTTGGCGTCGGTCTGTTCGATGGGCGTGCCGGTGAAGCCGATGAAGGAGGCATTTGGCAGCGAGTCGCGCATGTTGCGGGCGTAGCCATCCACAAAATCGTATTGGCTGCGGTGGGCTTCATCGGCGATGACGATGATGTTGGGGCGGGTGGAGAGTAGGGGCGAGTCATGACTCGCCCCTACAGATGGCATGAATTTTTGGATGGTGGTGAAGAAGATGCCGCCCGCGATGCGGTCTTTGAGTTTATCCCGCAGGTCTTCGCGGCTGGTGGCTTGTTCGGGTACCTGGCGCAGGACTTCGGAGCAGCGCGAAAAGGTGCCGAAGAGTTGGTCGTCGAGGTCGTTGCGGTCGGTGATGACGATGATGGTGGGGTTTTGCATGGCCGGATGACGCGCGAGCCGCCCGGTGTAGAAGGCCATTGTCAGGCTTTTGCCGGAACCCTGGGTATGCCAGATGACCCCGATGCGCCGGTCGCCGCTTTCGCCGCCCTGCATCGTTTGAGCCAGGTAAATGCCTTTGAGTTCGGCGACCGTTGGGCGGGTCTCAGACCTACCCTTACGTTTGAGGCGCGGATGGTTTCGCCGAGGGCGTAGTTGACGGCGTGGAACTGGTGATAGCCCGCGATTTTCTTGACGGTGGGCGCGCCGCGTTCCTGCTCGAAAACGGTGAAGCAGCGAATCAGGTCGAGCAGGCGGCGTTTCTCGAACATGCCCCTCAGCAGCACTTCCAACTGCGTGACCGTGCCTGGGGCGGTCTCTTCGCCTTCGATGGTTTTTCAGGGCAGGAACCACTCGCGGTTGGCGGTCAGTGAACCGAAGCGGGCGTTCAGGCCGTCGGAGATGATGAGCAGTTCGTTAGTGTGAAACAGGGCCGGGATGTCGTTCTTGCAGGTTTGCAACTGGTTGCAGGCAGACCAGATGGTGGCCTTTTCGTCTGCGGCATTCTTGAGCTCGATCACCGCCAGCGGCAGGCCGTTGACGAAGATGACCAGGTCGGGCCGCCGGTTGACCGCGCCGTTCTGGTGCAGGGCCTCGACCGTGTAGTGATTGACCGCCAGCCAGTCGTTATTGTCCTCGTTCTCGAAATCCACCAGATAGGCCCGCCCGCTGACCAGGCGGCCCTCCTTATTCTTGTCCCCAGGACTGCTTCGCTTGAACTCCACCTCGACGCCATTGACCAACAGTTGGTGGAAGGCGCGGCTGTTGAGCAGCAGCGAGGGCTTGCCCAGGCGCAGGACGCTTTGCAGGGCTTCTTCGCGCGCCCCGGCGGGCAAATCGGGGTTGATACGCGCGAGGGCCTCGCGCAGGCGGCCCAGCAGCAGCGTTTGCTGGTAATCGCCGCGTTCGGGCCGCCCGCCGTCCGGGGCGATCTCCGGGCCAAAGGCGTAGTCGCAGCCCAGGATTTGCAGCCATTCAAGCGCGGCTTGTTCGAGGGTGGATTCGGTGAAGGTCATTTTAATCTCACTGGATTTTCGTTATCCCTTGCCCAATTACCAGCATTGGCTTCGATATACAAATGAATTCGATGATGTTCGGCGTCATCCCGGATAATATGTTCGTAATAATTGCGCTGCCAGACCGGAATACCCTGTGTCTTTCGTGATTCGTTGATTCGCCGCGCGGAAAACGATTTGAACGCGCGCACGATTTCGGATAATGGGTGACGCACCGTAGGGGCGGGTCTCTCTTGCGGGCAAGACGATCTGATTTTAACGATAGGATTGTCGGGCCGTAGTCCCTACTACTACGTTGCGCGCACGCGCACTTCACCCCGCATCAACTTCGGCAGCAGGCTATCCCGTAAATTCGCCAGCGCGCGGGATTCTTTCAGGTTGGCGACTATCTTCTGATACAAAGGCTCAACTGTTTTGACAAATTCTTTCATTCCTTCGTTTGCCGGAATAAAAATAGGCATGGGGCGAAAGTTGGATTTGATGATTTCCAGGAATGTTGTTCCATTTGCCCGCCCGATAATTTCTTCCATGCTATCTTTTAGCCAATTCAGAATAAAGTAGTTCGGCGCTTCTTCCGTACACTTGATGGCAATAAAACCTTGATTGATTGCTGTTGGAATTTGGGTAATTGCCAGATAGCCGATGGGGGCGCGAGAAGAAAGCAATACCGTTCCTACAGGTAACAATCCAGAACTGATTTGTTGTACTCCCAATTCAGTAATTCGGCTATTTGTTCCAAGCAATATTGGGTCTTGTAATGCTGATAAATCTTTTGGCGTTGCCCAATGAATATGACTACCTTCCCAAAAATCAGGATTAGCCGTGCTTGGGGTTGACCCGCCAACAATCGTGACCACTTCACCAATGGTTGTTTCCCGCCCATTCATCCTTCCGCCTTCTGACTTCATCAGTTCCTGAAACACCACCCGTGCCAGGGACTCGAGGCTGCGGTTCATGCGGCGGTTGAGTTCGATTTTATCGTCCAGTGCGCCGAGTATCCCGGCGATGGCGCGTTGTTCGGGGAGGGGAGGAGCATAGATAGGGATACGATTTAGATTGTCTTGCGGAAGTTTCGGTAACGTTGGCCAGTTAGAAATCCGCTAAGATCTGTTTGGCTTAGGCAATACATCAAAAATCTTGTGTTTGCTTTGTCGTTTCCACGGATAATATGAGCCTGGAACACGAATCGAGTCGAAGTTTTCAGTCAAATCACCGAGAGTGTAAAGTTCCCAGTCGTTATTCCCCATAATCCAACCTTGCTAACTGCTGACGAATTGCATTCTCCAATTTGCCGCTCTTTTCAAACTGCGCTTCTATTTCATCTTAATTCGCCCTGAAAGACAAAACGCATCAGCAATTCCAAATTCAAAACTGATTTATGGCGGCGCATGAACAATTTCCAAGCCATCCTCCAGGAAGGAGAATCAATCATCCCATGGGTCAAAGACCATGCAGCGAGTTCAAGCGCGCAAGTCATTGAAGAAGGTTTTTCGAGCGCACAATGCTTGTCGTAAACGCGGAGCAGCTGGTTCCATCCACTCCTGAATCGTATGGAGTAGACAGTATCGGCAATAAAAACTTGGACGCGGACGAGAACGGACAAGAGCGGATTTTAAGATTTTTCTCCGCGTAGTCGGCTCTTGTCCGCGTCCCAAAAATGGCGTTGACCAACTACCCATTCTCTACCGGACAAAACAATCTAAACCGTAATTCATATCTTATTCTTGTCATTTCGAGCCGCGCAGCGGGGAGAAATCTTGCGCACTGGGAGAAGATTTCTCGCTGTCGCTCGAAATGACAAACTAACACGAAGTATGTCCGGTAGAGAAGTTACAATAAGGATATGACCTGTTCCGCCACCCATGTCGCCAACCAGATTCGTGAACGCGGCTTTCGCCTGACACAGCAGCGCATGGCAATCTTGAATGTGCTGTACGATTCGGACGGGCATCTCACGCCCACCGAAATTTTTGAGCGCTTACTCTCCCCCCTGCCCGGCGCGACCGAACCAACCGTCTATCGCAATCTCGACTTTTTACGCGACAACGGCTTCATTCGCGCTACAAGCACTGCCAATGGGCGACTGGAGTATGAAATCGTCATCTACGCCCATCACCACCTGGTTTGCAAGGCCTGCGGTCAGGAAATCGAAGTCAAACATGAGCAGTTACAGCCGCTGTACGACCAGTTGGAACGGTTCACTGGCTACCGGTTGACGGAAAATCATCTCACGTTCATGGGCTACTGCCCGCAATGCAAACCGAAAGGAGAATAACATGCACTACGCTCCGGCCCCCCTTCACATCCCCGATGGATTCTTGAACCTGGTGGTTTCGCTCATCTTCTGGGCGCTAACCATCATTGCCGTTGGAATCGCCATCTCTAAAACCAACAAAGCGCTCGGCGAAAAGCAGGTCCCGCTGATGGGCATTATGGCGGCCTTCATTTTCGCCGCGCAAATGCTCAACTTCCCGGTAGCGGGCGGGACTTCCGGCCACTTCCTGGGCGGCGCGCTGGCGGCCATTGTGCTTGGCCCCTGGGCGGGCATCCTGGTCATGACCGCTGTCATCTCCGTCCAGGCGATTCTGTTCCAGGATGGCGGCCTGCTGGTCATGGGCGCGAATATCTTCGACATGGGCGTCCTGACCGCCATCATCGGCTTCGGGTTATACCGAATCGTATCCGGTTCGGCAAACAAAACGCTCAAACTGGCCGTCGCCGGGGCCGCCGCCTGGCTTTCGACGGTCGCCGCGGCGCTGTTGACCGCGCTGCAATTGTGGATTAGCGGCACCTCCAGCCTGCAAGTTGTCATGCCGGCCATGCTGGGCGTACATGTCCTGATTGGCATCGGCGAAGCCCTCATCACCGTTGCCGCGCTGGCCTTTATCATGCAGGCCCGCCCCGACCTGCTCCAAGCCGAAAAAGTGGCCGAAAAAGGCGGGCGCGGCTGGATTGCAGCCGGAGTCGTCCTCTCGCTCATCGCCGTCTTGCTCTCACCCCTGGCCTCGGGCGACCCCGACGGCCTGGAGCGCGTGGCCGAAGACCTGGGCTTCCTCGAATTTGGCCTGGACGCGCCCTACACCATCCTGCCCGATTACACCATCCCCTTCCTCGGCGAAACGGCCCTCTCCACCATCGTGGCGGGCGTGGTCGGCGCGCTGGTGGTTTTGGGACTGATGGTGGTGGTGGGCGGAATGCTCAAGAAGCGGAATGCGTAATTCGTAATCCATTTCTCCGACTTGCCCCGCGCCTCCCAGCGGGGTTCATCTGCTGTCCACTCCGCTTCTTCGTTTCATCCGTTGTCCACTCCGCTTCTTCGTTTTGCGAAGCCATCCGTTCCCCCATGCATGCTGACGCCTTCGACCGTTACTACGCCGCTGAAAGCCCCCTGCACCGCCTCGACCCGCGCGTCAAGGTCGTAGTAACGGTCGCTTTCATTCTTTCCAATGCCCTGCTGCCCGATGGCGCCTGGGCTGCTTTTGGATTGGGGTGGATTTTCCTGCTGCTGGCAAATTCCGCCTCGAACCTGGGCGTAGATTTCACCTTCCGGCGCTCCTTCATCGCCCTGCCCTTTATGCTGGTGGCCGTTTCGGCCATTTTCGCCCCCTCCGGACAGCCGCTGGCCGAATGGACGGTGGGCGGAATCAGCCTGGTTGCCACCGACACAGGACTCATCCGCTTTGGCAGCATCCTGCTGCGCACCTGGCTCTCGGTTCAGGCCGGAATCCTGCTGGTCGCCGTCACCCAATTCCCCGACCTGATTCACGCCTTCGAGCATTTGCGCGTCCCGGCGGTGCTGACCACCATCGTCGCCTTCCTGTACCGCTACCTGTTCGTGCTGACCGATGAAGTCCTGCGCCTGCTGCGCGCCCGCGACTCGCGCTCGGCGGCGATTCCCGGCCAGAAAAGCGGGCGGACGGTTTTTTGGCGCGCCCAAATTGCCGGTCACATGGCCGGGCAACTGTTCCTGCGCAGTTACGAACGCTCCGACCGCATCTACAACGCCATGCTGGCGCGCGGCTATACCGGGCAAATGCGCACCCTGCGCGCTCATGTGATGCGCCGCCGCGACTGGCTGGTTTTATCGGCGAGCCTCCTGGCGCTTCTCTTTGTTCAACTGATTGGAAGGATTGGCTGAATGCCCGTCACCCACCCCGCGCCCCATCCGGCTATTCCAGACTACGCCTGTGACGTGTTGCAGGTCAACGATTTGCATTTTTCGTACCCCGACGGGCATGTCGCCTTGCATGGAATCAATCTCACGCTCTGTAAGGGCGACAAGGTCGCGCTGGTTGGCCCCAACGGAGCGGGCAAAAGCACCCTGATGCTGCACCTGAACGGTATCCTGAACGG
>DAOTZM010000157.1:0-2823 GCA_034434035.1 Anaerolineales bacterium | reverse complement strand
CTGTATGACGCGGAAACTGCCCGGCCACTCTCCTGCATGGCTGGCATGGTTGTATAATTGGGGAGACGAGGTGAACCATGCAAACGATTGAATTTCGCGCAAAAATCAAGAATGGCGTCATCCAAATACCAGCCCGGTTCAAAGGAAAAGTGGCCGAGGAAGCACGGGTCATCCTGGTTTCCAAGAGTGAGCCAATCTCGCAGCCCGATTTAATTGACAAACTGATGGCCAGGCCGCTGAAGGTCAAGGGCTTTAAGCCACTCAGCCGGGACGAAGCCCATGCCCGACGATAAGACTGGCTTCATCGATACCAATATCTGGCTATATGCCTTTATTGATGACGACGCGCGCAAAAAGGATATTTCCCAGGCCATAATCCAGTCTCTCCGGCCTGTGGTTAGCGTTCAAGTTATCAACGAAATCTGCGTCAACCTGATTAAACGCGCCAAATTTCCTGAGGCGCAGATTGTCGAATTAATCGAAACCTTCTATCAAAAATACGAAGTGGTCGAGGTGGAAAAAGAATTACTCCTTTCCGCCTCGCGCTTGCGTCAGGATTACACCCTATCCTATTGGGATAGTCTCGTCGCGGCTGCCGCGCTGTCCGGCGGAACGACCACCCTTTACTCTGAAGATATGCAGCATGACTTGCTCATTGCAGGCAGGGTGAGGATTACCAACCCTTTTAAGTCGTAATCGTTCGAACCGGCTTTGCCCAGGCGGACAGCATCATCCCAGTCGAGAGCCAGGGCGTCCAGGCTGCCGCCTGCACCCCAGGCTGGCACACCCCGCGCGAAAGCCTGCTGGCCGCCCGCCTTCTCGACCACGACCATCTAAAAACCATGGGCGAATAAAAACCGTCCCGCAGGTGAGAGGAACCTGCGGGCGTTGCAATAATCGCAATACGTCGTCATGGCATTAATCCCCACTAAAAAAATCGAGCAGTTGTTTAGTATAAAACTCCGGAGTCGCCAGGTATGGGAAATGGCCGTTATCCACCGTCACCACTTTGGCCGCCGGGTAAGCGGCCTTCAATTGCTCGCGCAATTCCGCTTCCACCAGCGGGTCGTTGCTGGCCTCGATAATCAGGATGGGAATTTTCATGTTCGCCGCCGGCTCGAACTTTTCCACCACGCACTGGTAGCGCGCGGCCACCTGCGCCTTGCGCATGCGCCCGGCGCTAATTTCATTCAGGAAGGCCAGGGTCAATTCGTCATTGCCCGAGGTCGAGTAAATGCTGCCCTCGAAACTGCCGCGCAGCACGTTCATCACCAGCCATTCTGGCAAGTATGGAAGCAGGCCGCCAATCGCGCCGTTTTTCTGCTTAATCAGGTCGTTGGGCGGGAAGGTGTTGGCAAACACAGCCTGCTCGACCCGCTCAGGGTGCCGCGCTGCCAGGTATTGCGCAAAATAGCCGCCCAATGACGTGCCGACAACACTGAAGCGGGTCACACCTTCCTGTTCGAGGATCGCCAGCGCGCCCTTTTCCAGTTCTGCAAGCGAACCTGCGGCAGGATAGGTCAGCGCAATCACCCGGTAATCGGCGCGCAGCGCCTCGAGCTGCTGCCACCAGATGTCATACGAGCCGGTCATGCCATGCAAGAAAACAATCGTCCGCGGGCCATCACCCAGCGCCAGGTATTCCCATTTCAACCCATCCACGATAAGCGTGCTGGGCGGGTAGTTGGCGCGAAAGGTTTGCAGGGCGGCGGCCTTTCCTGCCGGGACCTTGGCATACACTTGCTCAAAAGCCGGACGCGGAACCGGCCAATAATAAACTGCCAGCGCAGACAACAGGATCAAGAGTGGGGTCAACCATTTACGCAACATTTTTTCCTCCAGTAGGGTCTTCAAATAAGCCATCCAGGGTTTGGTGAATGGGGATGGATTTTTCGGCGGCCCAGGCTTCGATTCCCTCCCAGAATCGGTCGGCGGCCCGGGCAATTTGCGCGGGATTCTCCAGCCTGCCGCTGGCTACCAGTTCATAGAGTTGGTCACAGCCTGAAGGTTTATCCGCCAAAGCCTGGCTCTCGCTGAACATCGTCGCGGACGAAGTGTACAACGTCCGGTTCGCCAGCCCAATCATGTACGCGCCATATTGCGCCATCTCCACTGCCAGCGTGGACAGGTTGTCCGTTTTTCCGCCCGCCGCCGCATTGCGGATTTTGCCGAGGAACTCGTATAACTCCCCGACGATCACGCCGCGAATCAGGTCATCGTATTCCTCATCAGCGTGGTCGAAAACGTAGCCCTTGAGCGACTCGAAAAAACGAGTCGGGTCATGCAGCGGGAGGATGTTCACGCAAGACCCATGCGTCAGCGGCCAAAACTCATCCAACTCGGCAGCCCAGGCGGTGAGGACCTCCGCGCTTTGGACGTTGACCTCGGCTTTCCAGGCCCCTTCCGACCATTCATAATCCTCGTCAATGCCCTGGCCGCGCGCCACGCAGTACATCTCGATGTCGCTGAACGGGCCGTCATCGCCGCGCGCCAGCGAACCGTACAGGCCAATCGCCAACACGTCGAAACGCGCCCGGAATGTTTCAGCAAGTTCGCGGGCGCGGGACATTCTTTCGGCGTGGGAGAAGGCTTGGGGGCCGGGCATTGGAAGGATGAAATATGAAAGATGAAGTTTAGGCGATAGACGATAGACTACGCCATGGTCACTGGTCAACCGTCTATCGTCTATAGGCTGTATTCAAAAATTCTTGTAACTACCTGCCACCCTCACCCCCCAACCCCTTGCCTTCGGCACGCTTCGCAGTCCCGGTGGGAGAGGGGAGAAATCTCGGACGAAATTGTCGTTTTCGGCATAAAAATCCG
>DAOTZM010000156.1:0-9143 GCA_034434035.1 Anaerolineales bacterium | reverse complement strand
CCCTTCACCTGGTTCATGCTGGCCGCAAGCGCAAGTTTTGCCCTGCTCTTCTTTTTCACTATTTCGCGCTTCCCTACCCAAAGCAGTCAAAATAAAGAATCGAGCCGATTGCCATTAAGTATTGCCATATTCGGGTTTCTGTCGCTTGTCCTGGCCTTGTTCCCTTCCTGGCTGGTGGGCTTCGAAATCACCGAGAAAAACCCGTTGTGGAGCAGCCGCCTGGCTCTGCCGGCCATGCCTGGAGCGAGTCTACTTTTGGCAGGGTTAGCCTATTTTTTCATTCAAAACCCAATGCGGCGCAATATTTTCTTGAGCATCTTGCTGGGCATTGCGGTTGGCTCCCATCTGCAAACGGCGCGTTCGTTCCAGGATTCCTGGGAAAAACAACGCCAATTTTATTGGCAACTGTATTGGCGCGCGCCTGCATTACAACCGGGAACCTTCCTTGTGGCCGACCAGGAAATCCTGTTCTATATGGGAGATTCGCCCACCGCTTACGCCATCAACCTGCTCTACCCCAAGACGACCCACCCCCCACAGGTAGATTACTGGTTCAATCCGGGTTCCGCAAATATTCACATGCTGCCTTTCGAGCAGGGACAACCGCTGGAAATGACCAAATACAGCAGTTCTTTCACCGCCTCGTCTGACCGGGTATTGGCGATTACTTTCGAACCCCAACAGGGACAATGCCTGTGGCTGTTGCGCCCGGCCTACCGCGAAGTGCGCTTTTTGACCGAAGAAGCTTACCGCTGGATGGTGTATTCCGATATTTCCCGCGCCCAACCCGGAGAAGGCGCGCCGCCTGCCGCCATTTTTGGCAAAGAACCGCCTCACAACTGGTGTTATCATTACCAGAAAGCCGACCTGGCCGCCCAAGCGGGTGATTGGGCACATATCACCGCTCTGTGGGAATCCGCTTCGACGAACAACCTGGCTCCCTCCACCAGCATCGAACTTCTGCCCTTTATCGAAGCCTACGCACAGACTTCACAATGGGAGCAGGCGCGCGAATTGACCCTTTGGGCCAATTCACTACCGCCACGAATGCCCGACCTTTTATGTACGACCTGGAAAACATTCGAGAAAAACGGCCTGCTCACGCCAGGAAATGCTTCGATATTCGCTAACGTTAAAAACCGCCTGAACTGCCAATAATCTATGCCTGCAATTACCGCCCTTGTTCCAATGCGCCATCACTCCCAGCGCGTGCCGGGAAAAAACTACCGCCCGCTGGCGGGTAAACCGCTCTACCAGCACATCATCGAGACCCTGCTGGCCGTGCCAGAAATCACAACCATCATGGTCGATACCGATTCCGAGCCGGTCATGGAGGGTCTGCGCCAGAACTTTCCGCAGGTGAAAATTATTCAGCGTCCCGAAAGCCTGCGCGCGCCCGAAATCCCGATGAACGAAATTCTGGCGTATGATACCGCCCAGGTCGAAGCCGATTTTTACCTCCAGACCCACAGCACCAACCCGCTCCTGAAAGCGGAAACCCTCTCCAGCGCCATCCAAAAATTCCTGGGACAGTACCCGGCCTTCGACTCGGTGTTCTCCGTTACCCGCTGGCAGACTCGTCTGTACGACCAACTCACCCGTCCCATCAACCACAACCCGGCTATTCTCCTGCAAACCCAGGATTTGCCGCCCGTTTACGAAGAAAACTCCTGTTTTTATATGTTCACCCGCCCCAACCTGCTGGCGCGCCGCAACCGGATGGGTGAGCGCCCGCTCATGTTCGAGATTCCGCGCCTGGAAGCCGTCGATATCGACGAAGAAGCCGATTTCGAAATCGCCGACCTGCTCATGCGCCGCCGTCTGGGCCTGGCTTGAAAGCCTCACGATGACACGCTGGATTGAACAACATCCTTTCTGGGGCGCATCCCTGCTCCTTTTGATAATTGCCGCCCTTGCATATCTCCCCAACCTGGGCGGATTTGGCTTCTATAAGGACGATTGGTACCTGATGTATGCCGCCCGCGTGAACGGGCCCGATTTTTTCACTGTCATCTTTTCCGGAGACCGTCCCGCCCGCGCTCCGCTTCAGTATGTGCTTTACACGCTGTTTGGCGAGAACCTGCTCTTGTATCATCTGAGCGCCTACGCATACCGGGTGATTGGCGCAATTGCTCTCTGGCTGACGATGAACATGCTCTGGCCTGCCCAAAAGCGTATCAGCCTATTGGCAGCAACCCTGTTCCTGGTTTATCCGGGCTTTTTATCGCAGGTCAACGCGGTTGATTTTCAGGCCCATCTCTTTAGCCTGATGACGGCCATGCTCTCGATGGCGCTCGGCTTGCGAGCCTGGCAGGAAACGCGCGCAACGCATCGAGTTTTGCTCATCCTATTTACCGTCCTGACCGGCTGGGTCTATCTCAGCCTGATGGAATATTTTATCGGCATAGAGGTCTTCCGCTTCGCATTGTTCGGAATCCTGGCCTGGCGGAAGGATGAAACCTTGCGCCGCAAGGTGTTGGCGTTCGTCCAGTCAGCCTGGCCGTTCCTATTCGCGCCGCTCGGATTCTTAATCTGGCGGCTGTTTATTTTCGAGAGTGAACGCCGCGCTACTGATGTTGGGGCGCAATTGGGCGCGTTATTCTCATCGCCAATTACCGGTATCTGGTGGTTGACCTACCTATTGCAAGATACCATCAACGTCCTGCTCTCGGCCTGGGTGATTCCGCTCTATAACCTGGCCTTTGCCCTGCGCCTGCGCGATTTCCTGCCCGCTCTGCTGCTGGGACTGCTCTCAGCCGGGATTGTGCTGCTGGTCTGGAGGCAGTTGCCAGCCGAAGGCGAAAAACCTGCCTGGCAGGTGGAAGCGTTCGCAGCCGGTTTCCTGTCCATCCTGGGCGGCCTGTTCCCCGTCATTCTCGCCAACCGGCATGTCAATTTCAGCGATTATTCGCGTTACACCCTGCCCGCCCTGGCCGGGGCCATGCTGGTGACGGTCGCATGGCTGGCGCTGTTCAAATCCCAAACAGCGCGCCGCGATGATTGGGTTCCTAATCGCCTGCGCCGTGATGACCCATTATGCCAATTCGGTGGCTGCCGTGCAGGAGGCCGCTGCCACCCGCAACTTCTGGTGGCAGGCGGCATGGCGCATCCCCAACCTGCAGCCAGGCACAACCCTGGTGGCCGATTACCCCAATATCTCCATCCAGGAAGACTACTTCATTTGGGGCCCCGTCAACCAAATTTACTTTTCAGAACCCCAAAATCAGGCTGGCGAACAGGTGAATGTACCGCTCCCGGCCCTGGTGCTGAATGCCGAAACCCTGCCCAAACTGGGTTTGCGGCGCGGACAAGCAGAACAAGTTCGGCGCGGCATCTACACCCTGGCCGACTATCGTCGCGTGCTCATTCTGACCCAGCCCGCCTCCAACGCTTGCGTTCGGGTCATTGATGGCAATTCTCCCGAATTTTCTCAAAACGACCGCCTCGAAATCAGGCTGGCCGCCTCCGCTTCACGCCTCGATGGTATTCTCATCACTGACGCCAGGCCACAACCGCCCGCCGCTTATTTTGGCCCCGAGCCACCTCACGACTGGTGTTATTATTACCAGAAAGCCGCCCTCGCTCGCCAAACGGGAGATTGGGAAAAAGTCATCCGCCTCGGCGAACAAGCCCTTGCCGAAGGGCACTACCCATCCGACAAAATCGAATGGCTGCCCTTCATGCAAGCCCACGCCGCGCTTGGGCAGAAAGAAAAACTACGCCGCTTCGTCAGCATCATGGCCGAAAGCCCTTACATCCAGAGCCAGGCCTGCGTCATCCTTTCTGCCAGCGCCGCCGACCCGGCCACACTCACATACATCAAGGAATCTTTCTGTAAATAACCATGCCAACCGTCCTTTTTTCTGCCCCCTACATGATTCCCTTCGTGGAACGCTTCCGCCCGGTCTTCGACCACTACGGCATCGAACTGATTCTGCCTGAAGTCCACGAGCGCCTCGAGGCCGCCGACATCCTGAAATACGCCGGTCAATTCGACGGCGCGATTTGCGGGGATGACCGCTATACCGCCGCCGTGCTGGAAGCCTGCTCCCCGCGCCTGAAGGTTGTCTCCAAATGGGGCACCGGCGTAGATTCGATTGACGCACAAGCCTGCTCCCGTTTGGGAATCAAACTGGGCCGCACCCCCAACGCCTTCACCCTGCCGGTAGCGGATTCCGTTATGGGATACATGCTCGCCTTTGCGCGCCGCCAGCCCTGGATGGACAAAGCCATGAAATCCGGCGTGTGGGACAAAATCCCCGGCAAAGCCCTGCACGAACTGACTCTCGGCATCGTTGGCGTTGGGGCCATCGGCAAAGCCGTTGCCCGCCGCGCCCGCGCCTTTGGCATGACCGTTCTCGGCAACGACATCGTCGAAATCGACCACGTTTTCCTCGCCGAAACCGGCCTCCAGATGACCAATCTCGAAACTCTGTTATCCAGTTCCGACTTTATCTCCCTCAACTGCGACCTGAATCCCACCTCCCATCACCTCATCAGCGCTCAAACCCTGTCCCGCGCCAAACCCGGCGCCATCCTCATCAACACCGCGCGCGGCCCAATTGTTGATGAACCGGCCCTGGCCGCCGCCCTGCAGTCTGGCAAACTCGGCGGCGCGGCGCTGGATGTCTTCGCGTTCGAACCGCTCCCGCATGACAGCCCGCTGATGAAAATGGACAACGTCCTGCTCGCTCCGCACAACGCCAACTCCAGCCCCGCCGCCTGGGAGCGCGTCCACTGGAACACCATCAAGAATTTGCTGGACGGGTTGGGGCTGGACAGCGGTGATTTGGAAACATTCCGTAATTCATAATTCGATACTCGGAACTCGATATTCGATACTCGAAATTCGTAACCCACATCCCGAACATCCAATATCGAATATCGAATAACGAACCCCGAAAGGCAACCATGTCTTCTCAAAAAACAGTCCTCATCACCGGCGTTGGCGGCGGGATTGGCCGCGCCACGCTGGAACAGTTCGTTCAAAAAGGCTGGCGCGTTATCGGCGTTGACAGATTCTCCCTCAACGGCGATTTTCCCGCCAGCGGACATTTCATCCAGGCCGACATTTCCCAACCGGAAAGCGCCGAACTGATTTTCGAGCAGGCGCGCGCTTTCAGCCCGACTCTCGACGCCCTGGTCAACAACGCCGCCGTGCAGGTCGCCAAGCCGCTGGTCGAAACCACTGTCGAAGAATGGGACGCCGTGATGGCCTCCAACCTGCGCCCGGTTTTCCTGTTTGCCAAACTGGCCTACCCGTTGTTCAAGGCGGCGGGCGGCGGCGCGATTGTAAACGTCTCCTCCGTCCATGCCGTGCAGACCTCGGCCAACATCGCCGCTTACGCCGCCAGCAAAGGCGGGATTTTAGCCCTGACCCGCGCCATGGCCATCGAATTTGCGCCCGATAACATCCGCGTCAACGCCATCCTGCCCGGCGCGGTCGACACGCCCATGCTGCGCGCCGGTCTCAATCGCGGGCATGTCGGTCACGGCGACCTGCAAAGCCGCCTCGACAACCTGGCCCGCAAAACCGTCAATGGGCGCGTCGGCCAGCCCGCCGAAATTGCCAGCGCCATCTACTTCCTGGCCGATAACGGCCAGTCCTCCTTCATGACCGGCCAGGCGCTGGTGGTCGATGGCGGCGCAACGGCGCGCTTAAGTACCGAATAAGCCCGGACTCCGAAATCTCCCGATTTCGGAGTCGAAAATCCGGAGATTTTCGACTCCATGCAACAACTCAAGTCATCCTCCCTCTACCCCCTCCTCCGCGATACCTACATCTGGCTGCGCGACCTGCCGCAACTGCCCGCCGCCTATCTCCACCCCTGGCGGCGGACTTCCATCGAGCGGCTGGCCTCGCTCAAGGACATCCACAAGGGTCAGCGCGCCTTCATCATCGGCAACGGCCCCAGCCTGAAAAACACCGACATGTCCAAACTCAGGGGTGAAATCACCTTCGGGATGAACCGCCTCTACCTGATGTTCCCCGAACTCGGATTCAGCACCACCTACCTGAGCGTGGTCAACGACCTGGTCATCGAACAAACCGCCAGTGACCTGGCCGCCCTCGAAATCCCCAAATTCCTCACCTGGCGCTCACGCCGCTTTTTCCAAAATATTCATCCTTCATCTTTCATCCTTCCGACTTTTCTTTACACCGCCTACGATTCCCCCTCCTTCTCCCGCGATGCGCGCTGGCGGGTCTGGGAGGGCGCCACCGTCACCTACGTCACCATGCAGTTGGCCTTTCACATGGGCATCAGCGAAGCCATACTGATTGGCGTCGACCACAACTACGAAACCAAAGGCAAACCCAACACCACCATCACCTCCGACGGCGACGACCCCAACCACTTCAACCCGGCTTACTTCGGCAAAGGCTTCCGCTGGCAGTTGCCCGACCTGGAAACCTCCGAAATCGCCTACCGCATGGCGCGCAAAGCCTACGAGCAGGCCGGCCGCCGCATCGTCGACGCCACCGTCGGGGGGAAACTGACCATCTTCGAGAAGGTGGACTACAACTCCCTGTTCTGACTTTTGACTCCTGCCTTGCGCCTTCATCCACTTTATCCTGCTCTCGTCAAACTGGCCTTTCCTTTCCTCGTTGCGCTGACCTTCGGCCTCGGGTTGTTCCTGCGCCTCGCCGACCTTTCCAACCCTCCGCTCGACTTCCACCCCACCCGCCAGTTTTTCGGCGCCATCCGCGCCCGCGCCATCTACCAGCAGACCGCGCCGGATATCCCCGCATGGCAGCGCGACCTTTCAGCGCACTTCATAGCCCGCGAAGCCCAACTCGAACCGCTCCTCCTCGAAAACATCGCCGCTTTCCTTTACCGCTGGACCGGTGAAAACCCGGCCGTTCCGCGCGCCCTTTCGGGCTGTTTCTGGCTCCTGGGCGGATTTTTCCTCTTCCAACTGACGCGCAACCTCATGGCTGTCGAGCCACGTCGAGACGCCGAATCGCGTCATGCTGCCCTGCCGGCCCTGCTCTTTTACCTGTTTCTGCCTTACTCAATCTTTGCCAGCCGCTCTTTCCAGCCCGACCCGCTCATGGTCTTATTCCTGCTCGCTTTCTGGTGGGCTTTTGACCGCTGGAGCCGCTCTCCCGCCAATTGGCGTTGGGCTATCTCATCCGGTTTGCTGGGCGGGCTGGCAATCTACATCAAGCTGACGGCTGTCTTCTTTGTGGCTGGCGGAGCCGTCGGGCTGTTACTGGCGCATCAAATTCTCATCCCTGCCCTCAAACGCCCCCAAACCTGGCTGCTGGTGGCGCTTGGCATCCTGCCCGGCGGCCTGTACGTCTACGACGGCCTGTTGGGGCGCGGCTTCCTGGTCAACGAATTTGGCGGACGCACCATAATTTCCTTATGGTTTAATCCGATATTTTACCTGCGCTGGCTCGACAAGCTCGACAACATCCTGCCGCTCTGGCTGCTTCCCCTGATGATAGTGGGCCTGATGGTATTTACCAATCGCCCCACCCATCGCTTTTTGATGACCCTGTGGGCGGCATACATCATTTTTGGCCTTTTTCAAACCCATCACATCGCCAGTCATGATTATTACAGCCTGCCGATTGTTCCTATCGCGGCCCTGGGCCTGGCCTCCTTTGCGCGCGCAGTGATTGAACAAATCCTTGCCCGCGTCCGCACCAATCGGGGCCAAACCGAACTGTTCCTGTTGACGGTTCTCTCCCTCCTGCTCATCACCGCGCAAGACTACCTGGCCCTCCGCCGCAGCGACAACCGTCCCCTCGCCCAAATGTATGCCGAAATTGGCGAAACCCTCCAACACCAGCCCGGCGTCATCGCCCTGACCCAAGACTACGGCTATCCCTTGTTCTACTACGGCTGGCAAAACACCAGCCTATGGAATCAACCATCCCCCGAAACCTTCGAGCAGGCCTTCGAAAGCCAAACCCGTGAAAAAGCCTATTTTCTCATCACCGACTTGGACGAACTCGCCCGCCAACCCCAACTCAGCGAGAAACTCAACGAGTACAATATCCTCGCGCAAAAACCCGGCTATCTCCTCTATGACTTGAAAATCCCGCGCCCGTAATTCGGTTATCCAGTTTTTCGGTTTCCCTGTTTCACGGTTTTCTGCTTCTCCGACTTGCCCCGCGCCTTCCAGCGGGGTTCATCCGATGTCCAAATCCGTTCCCCCAATCCGTCGATGAAAGTCTCCATCATCACCCCCTCCTTCAACCAATCCCGCTACCTCGAGCAGACCCTCCGCTCGGTGCTGGAACAGGGCTATCCCGCCCTCGAATACTTCGTCATCGACGGCGGCTCGACCGATTCCAGCGTGGAAATCATCAGGAGATACGAGAGCAAACTGGCGGGTTGGGTCTCTGAAAAAGACCGGGGCCAGGCCGACGCCATCAATAAGGGCCTCAAGGTCTCCAGCGGCGAAATCGTCGCCTGGCTCAACTCGGATGACACTTACCAGCCTGGCGCGATCCAAAAAGCAATCGAAACCTTCCAGCAGCATCCCGAAGCCGGGCTGATGTATGGCCATGTCCTTTCAATTGACGAAAACTCCCAAACCTTCAACCTGCAAACGCTCAAATCTTACACCCTGGAAGATTTAATGTCCTTTCGCATCATCAGCCAGCCGGCTGTCTTTATGCGCCGCGCCGTGTTGGAACAGGCTGGCCTGCTCGACCTTTCCTACCACTACCTGCTCGACCACCATCTGTGGCTGCGCATGGCGCAGATTGCCCCTATCGTATGCATTCCGCAAACCCTGGCCGCCGCCCGCTATCATGCCGACGCAAAAAACCTGGCCCACACCACTGAATTTGGCCGCGAAGCATTTCGGATTGTAGAGTGGATGAAAACCGAACCTGGACTTGCCCCGTTATTCGAGAAAAATCGCCGCCGCATTTTGGCGGGCGCCCACCGGCTGGATGCCTTCTACCTGCTCGACGGTGGCTTCTACGCCCGCAGCCTGGCCGCCTACGCCCGCGCTTTCCGGTATAATCCGGGCGTTGTCCTGCCTGAAACGCACCGCGTCTTATATGCTTTGCTCGCACCGCTCGGCCTGAAGCGACTTCGCCCACTCTATAACCGGGTTCGTTCCTTTCTGCAAAACGCTCGCTGAACACCGAACACTGAATACTGAATACTGAATACTGA
>DAOTZM010000155.1:0-23150 GCA_034434035.1 Anaerolineales bacterium | reverse complement strand
GTGCAGGCTTGCAGGCTGGGATAAACTCCCAGTTTGGCAAGTTTGGTATCCAGTCCCCGGCTGTCGTCGGAAATAATTTCGATGAAGGCCAGCGCGCTGTTGGCGTCCCCATTTTGGATGGCGCTGGCGGCCTGTTGCCAGGTTTAGAACATTTTTACGGCTTCTTTTTGGTAACTTTCCAGGCAGGGCGGAACGGTTTCGGCGCGCTGCGCTTCGTATAGCCTGACGGCGTTTTTATAGGTTTGGCCGCCATATTCGCCGGTCTCATGCTCGTAAAATGGCGTGGGGACGGCAGCCAGGAAGGCGTCGGCGGGTTCGGGCGCGGGCGCGACGCTGAGAGTGCTGCTGGCGAGGGCTTTTTCGAGGACTTCGCCCAGGCCGGGTTCATGGATGTGCAGCCGCCCGGCTTGGAGCGTCTCGAGGACGTTCGGGTTGGTATCGACGCGGACGACTTTCACCCCGTTGGCGGCGAACATGCTGGCAGTAGGCAGGCCGATGTAGCCCAGCCCAAGAATGCAGATTTTGTCGAATTTCACAAGGTCTCCTTGACCGAAAACTCTGCCCATGATACCGCTGTAGGACAGATCTCCGACCTGTCCGCGAAACAGACTTATTTTCGGAAACGCTGGTCAACCGCGCCCGATGTGCGAAAACCCAGTAACAGCACAAAATACACCATTGCGGATGGTATCCTGGCAGCGTTTTCGGTCTTTTTCATGCAATCCAGTTCTTTCCTTGCACATCAACGCCTGTTACAAAATAAACAAGGGCGAAACAATGCCCGCAGCTTGTTTCAAGCGCCAAGCGATCCGCAAATTAGTGGCGCTGATTTGGCGTGAAAAACCCAAAACCTGTACATGGAATACACGATTTACACGGAATCGCACGGATTTTTCTTAAGAAATCCGCACGCCCCCTACGGGGGCGGTCCGTCGAATCTGTGAAACGTGTACTGAGCCTGTCGAAGTATCCGTGTACGGGTTTTTGGTTTTTCGTGCCAGGAAATCCATATTTTTTTGTCTTTCAGGACGAATCAAAATGAATTCTAAACTCAAGTTTTGAAAGTGCTGTACAATTTGTCATGGGGGTTCCTCTCGGTTGTAGTGGTCAGATAACCAATTCTACTCCCGCCAGAGACCCTCTTACTCAAAATAAATTACCGAATCCTCTCTATAACGTGACTGTCCATCCAAAGTAAAATACCCCAACCATGAAAACGCTCTTCCGCCGCCAAATTGCCCTGCCCCAAGACCATGGCTCGTGGGTCTTCCTGCTCAGCCCGCTGCTCATCGGTCTCGCCGCCGGGCAAGCCTTTAACGCCGGTTCGGTCTTGCTGGTTATCGCCGCGCTGTCCGCCTTCCTGATTCGGCAGCCTGTGACCATGCTGGTCAAAATCCGTTCCGGCCGCCGCCCCCCAAGCGACCTGCCCGCCGCCCGGTTTTGGATCGGGCTGTATGGCGCGCTGCTGCTGCTGGCCGCCGCCGGATTACTCTATCTTGGCTGCACGATGATTTTGCTGCTGGCCGTCCCCGCCGGGCCGGTGTTTGGCTGGCATTTGTGGCTGGTGAGCAAGCGCGAGGAGCGCCGGCAGGCCGGGGTTGAGATTCTCGCCACGGGCGTTCTCGCGCTCGCGGCCCCCGCCGCCTTCTGGATTGGCCGAAATACCTACGACCCGCTTGGCTGGGTTTTGTGGATTCTGACCTGGTTCCAGTCGGCGGCTTCGATTGTCCATGCCTACCTGCGATTGGAACAGCGCGAGTGGACCTCCGCGCCGAACCTGGCTGGCCGTTTGCGAGCCGGGGGACGCGCCCTGGCTTATACCGGCTTCAACCTGGGGCTGGCCGCCGTTTTGGGGGCATTGGGCGTCGCTCCGGGGCTGGTTTTCCTGCCCTATCTGTTACAATTTGGAGAGACCGTTTGGGGAACGCTGAACCCGGCAATTGGCGCCCGGCCGGTGGCAATTGGCGCGCGTCAACTCGTTGTGAGCACCTTGTTTACCGTCGTGTTCATTATCATCTGGAGGTGAAACATGTCCGAAAAAGAATGGGTCACGCTGTTGGAAGTGAACGACCGCATCGAAGCGGAAATCATCAAGGACGCGCTCGAAGCGCAGGGCATCCCCGCCGCCTATTTCCAGGAGGGCGCGGTGCAGTTTGGCTACCCCGTCTCCGTCGGGCCGATGTCGGTGGTGGAAATCTGCGTCCCCGGCGACCGGTTGGAGGAGGCCGAGGCCTGGCTGGAGGCGTATGAAAACGGCGAATTCGAAAACATCGAGACGAACCATGAAGAGCACAGTGATTCTGGTAACGAATGACGGCATGGGCAAGGCGGATGCGCAACTCCAGCATACGCTGATTGCCAAGTATTTCGAACTGCTGGCGGCCGGCCGCGAGCTGCCCAATGCCATCTGCTTCTATACCAACGGCGTGAAACTGGCGGTGGAAGGCTCGCCCGTCCTGGCGCAGTTGGCCGCGCTGGAGGAAAAAGGCGTGCGGCTGGTGCTGTGTTCCACCTGCCTGAACCACTTCGGACTGGCAGAGCAGGTGCGGGTTGGCATTGTGGGCGGGATGGGCGATATTCTCGAAGCCCAGGTGAAGGCGGAGAAGGTGATTACGCTGTAAAACAGGCAAGGAAGCAAATAGGCAAGCAGGCAAAGAAGCAAAGAAACAAGGAAACCGGAGCACCGGTAGACAGGCAGGCAGGATGGCGCGTATCGATGGGACAAGCGGTTCGTGGCAGGCAATCGTGGAACTACTGGCGGAAATCGGCCTGCGGGTTGAAGCGCCAGGCGAGATTGCGCCCCTTTTAACGGAACACCGGAACCAGTTGGCGTCGAAAACTGCCGAGGCGGGGCAAAAAGCCCGGGAGCAGTTGAAGCCCATCGAAGAGGAAATCCGAATCGAAAAAGAAAACATCCAAAACGGCCCCGCCGAGCGCCTGGCCGACCTGGAGGAGGACATTCAGCAGGCCAAACTGCACCTGGATCTGTTCCGGCTCGACCGGAGCATCGTGGGGCGCGTCAGCAACCTGTTCCGCATCCGGCGCGAGGAGAAGAAACTGCGGCGGCTGGAGACCAACCGCGACGAAATCGCCAGGCGGCTGGAGCGGCTGCTGGCCGAGCAGGACCGCATCCTGGCCGAAAAGCGGGCTGCCATCGAGGCCGAAGCGGCCCGCGAATACCACGACCTGAACGTCAAAATCACGACCCTGCAACAGGTGCTGGACTCGAAGGAACTGGCCGAGGCCATCCTGGAACTGGAGATGCTCGAACACCTGCGCGCCCTGCCCGATAGCGCGCGGGTACTGAACGGGGTGCGGCTGGAAGCGGACAGCGCAGTGAAACTGGACGGCAAGTCATTTTGGAGCGCGAAAATCGCCCACCTGGTGATTACCCCGGCGGGACTGTTCACGGTGGGAGTGTGGCGCGGCGGAAAGCCCGACCCGGCGGAGGGCGACCCGGTGGAACAGATTCGGCGGGCGGCGCACCTGTGCCATGAACTGCTCAAGCTCGATTTCCCCGGCATTACGGCGCGGGCGGTGCTGGCCTGTCGCGGACATGCGCCCGAAAGCCCGCACGGGGCCTACGTCAAGAGCCTGCCGCTGGGCGAGGCGGGCGGCTATATCAATTGGTTCAAGGATAACAGCCTGGGGGCCGAGCAGGTGGAGCGGGTGGCGGAGTTTTTCGAGGAAGGAAGCAGGTAGGGCGCAAGACATCGCCCAATGCTTGACGTAAACCCCACTTCGATTACAATTAAATCCCCTGGGGCGATGGCGGAATCGGCAGACGCAACAGACTTAAAATCTGTCGGTGGAGACACCGTGTGGGTTCGACCCCCACTCGCCCTACTCATCATGTCATTGCGAGATTCGTTGGTCGAGTAGTCCTGAGCGTTTTTTCCTGCACCGAACGCAGGACGGTGTGCGAAGGCCATATCGAGACCACGCAACCCTCGCAATGACATCTTCATCGAAAGGTGAAAGATGTACTTCGACCGTTCCCTGCTCGAAGAATTGGAAAACAAAGCGCTGGCCCCCTACGGAATGCGCAGCCGCGACACCAAAGGCCGCGCCTATCTCGACGGCGAACCAGACTACCGCACCTCCTTCCAACGCGACCGCGACCGCATCCTGCACACCACCGCCTTCCGCCGCCTGGAATACAAGACCCAGGTCTTCATCAACTACGAAGGCGATTACTTCCGCACCCGCCTGACGCATACCCTCGAAGTGGCCCAGGTTGGCCGCACCCTGGCGCGCGCCCTGGGCGGCAACGAAGACCTGGTGGAGGCGATTTGCCTGGCCCACGACCTCGGTCACTCCCCGTTTGGGCATTCCGGCGAAGTGGCCCTCAACAGGCTAATGAAAGATGTCGGCGGCTTCGACCACAACAAGCAATCCTTCCGCATCGTCACCGAACTGGAGCAGCGCTACCCCGAATTTCCCGGCCTGAACCTGACCTGGGAAGTGCGCGAAGGCATCGTCAAGCACGAATCGGAATACGACATCTCCGACGCGCGCGATTTCAGCCCCGAACTGCGCGGCAACCTCGAGACCCAAATTGCCAACGTGGCCGATGAACTGGCCTACACCACCCACGACCTGGATGACGGCCTGCGCTCCGGCATGATACCCCCGCACATGCTCGAAGGAATCGCCCTGTGGCAAACGCTCAAAAAGACCTTCAACTGGCGCGGCCCGCTGCTGGATGACATCGAACGCCACCGCATGATTCGCCACCTGGTTGGGCTGCTCGTCACCGACATGGTGCAGGCCACCGACCGGCGGCTCAAGGAAAGCGGCGCGAAGTCACCGCTCGATTTGCAGAAACTCGACCACAACGTGGTTGGGTTTAGCGATGACATGCGCCGCCGCAACCGGGAATTGAAGGATTTCCTGTACCAGAACCTGTACCGCCACTACCGCGTGGTGCGCATGCAGGTCAAAGCCGAGCAAATCATCGCCAACCTGTTCCATGCCTACCGCGAAGAACCCGCCATCCTGCCCGGCCAGTACCAAAAACTGGTCCCAATTCGCGGCCTGGAACGCACCATCTGCGATTACATCGCCGGGATGACCGACCGTTTTGCCATCGAAGAACACCAACGCCTGTTCGACCCCTTCCTGAAACCCTGACCCTCCCCGCCGACTGATGGGAAACTCCGGGTGGCAGGCCACACACCCCCGGAGTTTTCTCTTTTCTGGCGAAACGTCCCGAAGGCTGTTGGGACGGTGCTACCAAATCATTGCCAACCCGTTTTTTGTAAGGAGAACGCCATGCCCGAACCCATCTACCTGACCGCCGAAGGCGCGGAAAAACTCAAACTCGAACTGGCCGACCTGAAAGGCCCGCAGCGCGAAGCGCTCGCCAGGCGGCTGCGCGACGCCATCCAAATGGGCGACCTTTCTGAAAACGCCGACTACCACAAGGCCAAGGAAGACCAGGCCTTCCTCGAAGGCCGCATCCAGGAACTGGAGTACACCCTATCCGCCGCGCAAATCATCGATGGGACGGTCTCGAAGGAGGTGGTCAGCGTGGGCGTGACGGTCACGGTGCAGGAGGACGACTTCGAGCCGGAGCAATATTACATCGTCGGGGTCAAGGAAGCCGACCCGCGCGCCGGGAAAATCTCCAACGAATCGCCGATTGGCCGCGCGCTGATGGACCACAAGGTTGGTGACGTGGTCGAAGCCCAAACGCCCGGCGGCGCGCTCAAACTCAAAATCCTTAAAATCGAGTGATGCTCCCTCTCGATTGAGTGTAAAAAAGCACCGTCCCGACACTTGCGCCTGCGCGACAAGTGCAGGTGAGCTTTGCTCGAAAAAGCGGGTTGAGCCGCTCAAACCGCTCGGCTGAGCGCTCGCAACGAAGCCTTCGGGACGGTGCTTCTCGAGTCCCGTGCTGTAAAATTCAATCCTGCCAGGGCAATTTCGCCAGGTCCACATTCCCGCCGGAAAGGATGACCCCCACCCGTCGGCCGGTCAGGTCGATTTTGCGCTCGAACAGGAGCGCAAGCGGCACGGCGGCGGATGGCTCGATGACAATTTTGGCCCGCTCCCAGGTAAAACGCATGGCCTCGATGATGGCCGCCTCGCTGACGGTAACTATCTGCTCCACGCGCGCGCGGAGGATGGGGAAGGTCAGCGCGCCGAGCGAAGTCAGCAGCCCATCGGCAATCGTTTTGGGACTGCGGGATGGAAGGATTGTTCCGGCCTGCATCGAGCGAAAGGCATCATCAGCCAGTTCCGGCTCGGCGGCGATAACGCGGATACCGGGGCGCGTTTCGGTCGCGGCAATGGCCGTGCCGCTCAACAATCCGCCGCCGCCAACCGGGGTCAGGATGACCTCCAGGCCGGGAACGTCTTGCAGCAGTTCCAGGGCCGCCGTGCCTTGCCCGGCAATCACTTTCTCGTTGTTATACGGATGGATTTCAGTCGCGCCGGTGCGGGCAATCACCTCGGCCTGGGTGCTTTCACGCGCCTCCAGGGTTGGTTCGCAGAAGGTAATCTGGCCGCCATAGCCGCGCACGGCATCCTTCTTGACCTGCGGGGCGTTGTTCGGCATGACGATATAAGCCGGAATGCCCCGCAGCCGCGCCGCCAGCGCCAGCGCCTGGGCGTGATTGCCGGAGGAATGCGCCACCACCCCGCGCGCCGCCTGCGCTTCGGGCAGCGAAAAGACCGCATGGGTCGCGCCGCGAAACTTGAATGCGCCCACCTTTTGCAGGTTTTCACACTTCAAGAAGACCTGCGCGCCGACGCGCTGGTTCAAACTGTCGCAGGTCAGGACAGGCGTGCGGTGGGCATAAGGGCGTATCCGCTCCGCCGCCTGGAGGATGTCATTCAGGGTCACAGTCATAGCGCAAGCCGTGGGATATCGAACGTTTGTTAGAAAATCTGCTTGTTCTAACGGAATTTGTGGTTTGCTATTTCCTGCCCGGACGTAAACGTCCGGGCTATCACGCAGCGTCCGACAAATCGGACTTTTTAGCCCTGTTCACAGGGCGCTGCCACCTGGCCCGGTGATTCATCACCGGGCAAAGCCGTAAAACCACAAATTCCAGCGGAATCAGCAAAATCTAAAATCTGCCGACTTTGGACTCACGCATCTTCGACCCGCTTCAACAACCTACAGCCGCTCGAACCTGGCTTGGAAGAAGCGCAGATATTTCGGTTCGTAAACCATCTTCAGGCCGCGCGTGGTTTCGCGGGCATCGTAAACGGCTTTGACGGCCTCCGCAACCACATCCATGTGCGCCTGGGTGTAGACGCGGCGCGGGATGGTCAGGCGGGTCAGTTCCAGTTTGGGGTAGTAATGGTCGCCGGTCTTCGGGTCGCGCCCGGCGGAGGCAATGCCGCGCTCCATCGAGCGGATACCCGAATCGAGGTACAGTTCGGCGGCCAGGGTCTGGGCCGGGAACTCGACCTGCTTCAGGTGCGGGTAGAAGGCTTTGGCGTCCAGGAAGATGGCGTGCCCGCCCACCGGCTGGACAATCGGGATGCCCCAGTCTTTGAGCAGTTCACCCAGGTAAAGCACCTGCCCAATGCGCGAGCGGATGTGCTGGTCTGAGACCGATTCTTCGATACCGATGGCCAGGGCTTCCATGTCGCGCCCGGCCAGGCCGCCGTAGGTGTGCAGACCCTCGTAGACGACAACCAGATTGCGCAGTTCCTCGAACAGCGTCCAGTCGTTGACCGCCAGCCAGCCGCCAATGTTGACCAGGTTGTCTTTCTTGGCGCTCATCCAGGCCGCGTCGGTGTAACTGCAAAATTCTTTCAGGATTTCAGCGATGGTTTTATCGGCGTAACCTTTTTCACGCTCCTGGATGAAATAGGCGTTTTCCATCATGCGGGTCGCGTCGAGGTAGATTTTGACGCCGTGTTTGTCGCACAGTGCGCGCAAGGCTTTGATGTTCGCCATGCTGACCGGCTGCCCGCCCGCCATATTGACCGTGCCGGCGACGCTGATGTAAGCAATATTCTCCGCGCCATGCTTGTCGATAATCGCCTGGACTTTATCGAGGTCTACGTTGCCCTTGAACGGGTGCAGGTTGGCCGGGTCGTGGGCTTCGTCGATGATGATGTCCTGGAAGGTGCCGCCCGCCAGTTCCTGGTGCAGGCGGGTGGTGGTGAAGTACATGTTGCCCGGCACGACCTGGCCCTTTTTGATGACCGCCTGGCTGATAAGATGCTCCGCGCCACGCCCCTGGTGGGTGGGTACGATGTATTTGTAGCCGTAAATGTTCTGGATGGCCTGTTCCAGGTGGTAGAAGTTGCGGCTTCCGGCATACGCCTCGTCGCCGAGCATCATGCCGGCCCATTGGCGGTCGCTCATCGCGCTGGTGCCGCTGTCGGTCAGCAGGTCGATATAGACATCTTCCGACCTGAGCAGGAAGGTGTTGTACCCGGCTTCTTCGAGCGCCTTCTGGCGTTCCTCGCGGGTGGTGACGGTCAGCGGTTCGACCATCTTGATTTTCCACGGCTCGGCCCACGAGCGGCGGCCAAACTGCTGGCCCATGGTTTTGGGGATGGATTCTGGCATGGTTTACTCTCCTTTCGGGGTGAAAGTGTTTCGCGCAAAGCCGCACATCGTCCCGACACACCGCACCTGCGATGGGTGCAGGTGTGTCCTTCGGGAAAGAACTCCAAAACTCTTAAGTTTTTTGGTTTTCTTTGCGCCCTTTGCGACTTTGCGCGAGAAAAGTCTTACTCCAACGGCAGCGCCATCGTCGCCTTGACCTCGGTCAGCACCAGGCTGGTGTGGATGCGCCCCACGCCGGGGATGGGCGTCAGGCGGTCGACCAGGAAACGCTCCAGGTCTTTGCGGTTGCGCAGCGCCACTTTGAGCAGGTAATCGTACTCGCCGGTGATGTGATGACATTCCAGTACTTCAGGCATCTGGCGGGCAGCCTCGCGGAATTTCTCAACCTGCTCCAACTGATGCATTTGCAGGCTGACATGGATAAAACACAGCAGGTCATAACCGGTTTTCTCACGGCTGACGACCGCCGCGTATTGGCGGATGTAGCCTTCCTTCTCCAGCCGCCGCAGGCGGGCATGCGTGGCAGGCGGCGATAGGTGCACCGAGCGCGCCAGTTCGACGTTGCTCAGGCGTCCATCCAGTTGCAGGGCGCGCAGCAGGCGTTTGTCCATTGCGTCGAGGGTGGTTTCCTGGGTTTCTTTTATCATAAAAAACGCCCTTTGGTTTGCTTTATTTTCCCAAATCACGGAAAGGTGGAATTAAGACAAAGTTTAAATTGGTTTTATTGAATTATATTCCGAAAACATGTTTTTTAGCCCTGTCCCGCAGAATAAGATGAATCCCCGAGAATTTTTTGTAATAAACCTGTTCGCGCCTCACGCATGAACACGAAAAGCAGGATGAAACAAAAAATCCCCTTCCGGGGACTTTTTGTGAGCGTGGAGGGGATCGAACCCTCAACAAACGGCTTAAAAGGCCGCTGCTCTGCCATTGAGCTACACGCCCGCTTGCGAATGCGGATTTTATCACGCACAACCGCTTCAGTCAACAAAATTTTACCGTTCAGACGCTCCCCTGCGCCGCCAACTTGTAGCCCAAGCCTCGAATCGTCAACAAAAGTTGCGGGGCGTTAGGGTCGGTCTCGATTTTGGTGCGCAGGCGGCGGACCAGGTTTTCAATCTGGTAATCGAAAATCCCCTCCTGGTACTCTGACCAGACCGCGCGGCCAATTTCGTCTTTCGAGCAAACTCTCCCCCGATTCTGATGCAGGAAGGCCAGCAGGACCAGTTCCTTGGGCGAAAGCAACACCGGACGCCGGTTCAGGCGCACCTCGCCAGCCATGAGATTGACATCCAGTTCGGGCAAGGGCGTCTCGCGGCTGGTCATATCGGGGTCGTGGAAGGTAAATTCGACGCCGCCAATGGTCAACTGGTCGCCATCGCGCAGCGGGATGGCCTCCCGAACCCGCTCGCCGTTCAGGAACGTCCCGTTGGTGCTGTTCTGGTCTTCCAGAATCGTCTTGCGTCCCTCGCGGCGGATGCGGGCGTGTTCGCGCGAGGAGAGTTTGTTGACGATGACAATCTCATTTTCGGCGGCGCGGCCCAGCCGGGTCAGGGCTTTTTCGAGGGGATGTTCCTGCCCCGCAGGGTCGGTCAGGTAAGGGGGGTTCGTATCGCTCATGGGTGTTCGTCCTATATCTAGTATAGCACGACAGAATCCATCCAATCGCAATTTCTGGTAAGATTATGCCCCGACAGGAGATTACGCTATGAACATGGAAAATTTACTGGCGCAATGGCAGGCAGGCCTGGGCGCGCTCTTGCCCAACCTGGCAGTGGCCCTGCTGATTTTCCTGGTCAGCCTGTACCTGGCAAAACTGGTGAGCGGAATGTTGCTGCGCGTGCTGGAGCGGCGCAAGGTCAACTCAGGCGCGGAACGGCTGGTTTCGGAAACCGTCCGCTGGAGCATGATCGTCTATGGCTCGGTGATGGCCTTGCAGCAATTTGCGGATGTGACGGCTTTCCTGGCTGGGCTGGGCATCCTGGGTTTTACGGTCGGGTTTGCGCTGCAAGATGTGATGAAAAACTTTGCCGCCGGGGTGCTGCTCCTGCTGCAAAAACCGTTTCGGGCAGGCGATAACATCTCGGTCGCGGGTTTCGATGGAACGGTGACGGCCATCGACCTGCGTTCGACCGAAATTAGGACCTTCGACGGGCGCACGGTCATCGTGCCGAATGCCGATGTCTTGAATCAAGCCATCATCAACTTCACCCGCTCGGTCAACCGCCGCGTCGAACTGCCGATGAGCGTGGCCTATGGCTCTGACCTGGAACAAGTGCAAACACTGGCAATGGATGCGGTTGGGCAAATTCCCGGCTTGCTTGCTGACCCCGCGCCGCAGGTGGTCTTCCGAAATTTCGGCGATTCCTCGATTAATTTTACGGTCTTTTATTGGGTGGATACCGCGCAAATTGGCCTGTTCGCGGCGCAAGACGCCGGGCTGAAACTGATTAAGCGCGCCTTCCAGGAACAGGGCATCGAGATTCCTTACCCCATTCGCGCGGTAATGATAAAGCAGGAAAAATAACCCGCTATTTTATCGGCTGGCTCCCCTCGCGCGGCAGGATGACCTTCACCCGGCGCGCCAACTCCCGGCGGGTGAGCATGACGCGATGCCCGCAGGTGCGGCATTCCAGGCCGATATCCGCGCCCAGGCGGAGGACGGTCCATTCGTAGCCGCCGCACGGATGAGGCTTGCGCAGCCGAACAACATCGTTCAATTGCAGGTCGGGGAGCATGGCGAGATTATACCGTAACCGTTTTACGCAAATCAGCGCGATTTCTGTTAGAATAAATGTGCTAATGAGAGCGATACGCGCATCTGAGATTGGTTCGTACTTATACTGCCGCCGGGCCTGGTGGTATCGCCAGAACGGGCAAGAATCCATCAACCAGGCCGAACTGGCTGCCGGGACTGAACTGCACCGCCAGCACGGGCGCAAAATACTGGCCGCCGGTCTCCAGCGCGGGCTGGCCTTCCTGGCGCTGTTGGTGGCCTGCGTCATGCTGACCGCGTTTGGATTAATCTATTTCCTGGGAGGCTGATGCTACTCTTCTACGCTGCCCTCGCCCTGTTGCTGATTGCCGCTATCTTGTTCTGGATTTCGGGCCGGGCGCGGCGCGCCGCCGGGCTGCCGGGCGGACGCATCATCTACACCGACACGCGCGGCTGGGGCAAGGTGGAAAAACCGCTCTACGATTCCACGCTGGGACTGACCGGCAAACCCGATTACCTGGTGGAACAACACGGAAAACTGATTCCGGTGGAGGTCAAAAGCGGACGCGCGCCCGAAGCGCCTTACGATTCGCACATTTACCAGTTGGCCGCCTACTGCCTGCTGGTCGAAAAGACGATGGGCAAACGCCCGCCTTACGGCATCATCCACTACGCCGACCGCGATTTCGCCATCGATTACACTCACGAATTGGAAGACGCCCTGCTCGACCTGCTGGCCGACCTGCGCCGCGAGGAGCGCCGCGAGGAGGTTCCCCGCTCGCACGAAAACCCGAGCCGCTGCGCCAAATGCGGATTCCGCGAGGCCTGCGACCAGCGGCTTTAACAAGAACGTCCCGAAGGCTTTTTGCAGGCGGTTGAATTGCCCCCAAAACCCTCCGGGACGGCGGGCAATCTCTACTATAATATCCTTATGACGAGCGCCGTCCCCCCCTCCCGGATAGTCGTCGTCGGCCACCCCAAGCTGGCCGAATCGTTGAGCGACGCCGCCCAAATTGCCGCATCCCTGGCCGAAAAAGGACTCGAAGCCCCCTACGGGTCGCTCTACGACGAGAACCTGCGCAAGCGCGTCCATGCCGGGGAGTTCGACCTGCTGGTCGCAGTTGGCGGGGACGGGACGATGCTGCGCGCCGGGCATCTATGCGCCCCCAATAACATTCCCATCCTGGGCGTCAATAGGGGACGGCTGGGTTTCCTGTTCCAGGTTGACCAAGGCGGCTGGCAAAAAATGCTCTCCCAACTGCTGGCCGGGGAGTACTGGGTCGAACACCGCATGATGTTGCGCGCCGAACACATCCGGGCCGGGGAACGGCTTGGTTCGTGGCAGGCGCTCAACGATGTGGTCGTTGGGCGCGGCCCGAACATGCGTCCCATTCACGTCACCGCCAGCGTAGACGGGCAGTACCTGACCAAATTCGTGTGCGACGGGCTGATTGCCGCCACTGCCAGCGGCTCCACCGCCTACGCGCTGGCTTGCGGCGGCCCCATCCTGCCGCCCGAACTGCGCAACATCCTGCTCATCCCCATTGCGCCGCACCTGTCCTTCGACCGGGCGATCGTCCTTTCGGAGGGGGTTACCGTCAGCATGACCATCCTGAGCGATAACGGCATCTTGAGCGTGGACGGGCAGACTCCCCTCGGCATGGACGAACATGACCGGGTCGATGTCCAGGCCGGGGAAAACACCGTCAAATTTATCCGTTTTGGAGACCCCGGCTACTTTTACCGCAACCTGACCGAACACATGAACCAGAATACACTGATAGGATTACCCCGATGACCGAACCCGCCGCCACCTACTGCGCCAACCATCCCACCGTCGAAACCACCCTGCGCTGCCGCCGCTGTGAAAAATATATCTGCACCAAATGCGCCACCCGCACCCCAACTGGCTACATCTGCAAAGAATGTTCCCGCAGCCAGCAAAAAGCCTTCGAGACCGCGGAAACCATCGATTACATCCTCGGGTTTGCCGCGGCGGTCGTGCTTTCGTTGATAGGCAGTTTCCTCATCAGCCTGGTGGGATTCATCGGCTTCTTTGGCTTAATCATCGTCAGCATTGCCGCGCCAACCGCCGGGGTGGTGATTGCCGAAGCGCTGCGCCTCGTCACCCGCCGCCGTCGCGCCGCGCTCCTGTTCCGGGTCATCCTGGCGGGCATCATCGTGGGCGCGCTGCCGATGGGACTCATCCAGATTTTCACCTTCAACATCTTTGGCATCCTGTTCCAGGCCATCTACCTGTTCGTCTCGGCCCCAACGGCCTATTACCGGCTGTCGGGCATCCAACTATTCAAGTAAGGGCGCCCCGCCAGTCTGTAGGGTGTTACAACACGCCAAAAACTTTCGCGCCGGGTTCACATTTGTGATAACATTGAGTATGCGGACAGTAAATTTCTACCGCCTTCCTGATGGGCAAAGCCCGGTTGAATCATTTTTAGACTCACTTTCCGGCAAGCAAGCGCAAAAAGTGTTGTGGGTACTTCAAATTATTGAAGAGTTGGATTTCATCCCTCGCCAATATTTGAAAAAACTGGTTGACAGCGAAGGGATTTGGGAGGTCCGCAGCCAGTTTGGAAGCGATATTTTCAGGCTCTTGGGCTTTTTTGATGGCGGCGCGTTGCTGATTCTGACCAATGGCTTTACCAAGAAAACACAAAAGACGCCCCCGCAGGAAATTGCGCTTGCCATTCGGCGAAAAAATGAATACCTGGCAAGGAGTAAAAGATAATGAGCGATGTTAAACAATATATTCAAAACCGCGTAAAACGCGACCCTGAATTTGCAGATAACTATGAAACTGGCTATGCTGATTTCAAAATTGGCGTTATTTTGCGCCAGGCGCGGGAAGCAGCCGGTTTGACCCAGGACGAAGTAGCCAGGCGATTACGAACCAAAAAATCGGCAATTTCACGAATTGAAAATCACGCTGACGATGTTCGATTATCCACCATCCGGCGTTACGCTGAAGCGGTTGGCGCAAATTTGCAAATCAAACTAGCCCAGCCGCAAAGGGTTTAAGACAGAACAGAAATCCAAAATCCTATGTTGACCGAACTGCGCATCGAAAACTTTGCCATCATCGACCGGCTCGAACTCGACTTCGGCCCCGGCCTGATTACGTTTACCGGTGAAACCGGCGCGGGCAAATCCATCATCATGGACGCGCTCGAAATGCTGCTGGGCGGCCGCGCCGAAACCGCCGTCATCCGGGCCGAGGCCGAACGCGCCACCGTGGAGGGCGTGTTCAAACTCTCTGGCGCGACCAAAGAAGCCGTCAACGAAGTGCTGAAGCGCGAAGACCTGCTCGACGATGAACACTACGTCACCCTGGCGCGCGAGGTGCGCCGCGAGGGACGCTCCACTGCCCGCATCAACGGCAGCACGGTCAATGTCGGGTTGCTGCGGGAAGTGGGCGCCTATCTGGTGGATATTCACGGACAGACCGAACATCTCTCCCTGCTGGATGCGCGCGCCCACCTGGGGCTGCTCGACCGTTACGCGGGAGTCGACTCGCTGCTGGCTTCGTACCGGCAAACCTACAACGCGCTCCAAACCCTGCGGCGTGAACTGGCCGAACTGCGCGCCGCCCAGGCCGATTCGGCCCGCCGCATCGAGATGTACACCTTCCAGGTGGAGGAAATCGAATCGGCGCGGCTCAAGCCGGGCGAGGACGAGGAACTGCGCAAGGAACGCGACCGCCTCGCCAACGCCGAGACCCTGGCCGCCAACGCCCAGGAAGCCATCACCCTGCTCGACGAAGGTTCGCCCGAAACCCCGGCCATCACCGACCAGTTGGGGCAGGCCGTCTCGGCGCTTGCTTCGCTGGCGCGGGTCGATTCCTCGAAAGCCGAACTGGCCGCCCGGGCCGAATCGCTGCTCGAAAACATCGCCGAGGTGGCGCATGAGTTACGCGACTATCTCGAAGCGGTCGAATACAACCCCAAACGGCTCGAACAGGTGGAGGAACGCCTCGACCTGATTCACCGCCTGCTGCGCAAATACGGCGGGACGATGGAAGCGGTCATCGCCTTTGGCGAAAACGCCCGTAAACAACTCGAAACAATCACCACCGCCGCCGAAAAAATCGACGAGTTGGAAGCGCGCGAGGCCGTCCTGCTCAACGAACTGGCGGCGCGCGGCGAAAAACTTTCTGACAAGCGTAAGAAGGCCGCCGAAAAACTCGCCAAAGGCATCGAAACCGAGTTGGACGACCTGAAAATGGCTTCCGCGCAGTTCGCGGTCGATTTCCAGACCAAGCCAGACCCTGCCGGTTTGCCGGCAGCAGGCTCCAGGGTGGCTTTCGACGCGAGCGGTTTCGACCGGGTCGAGTTCCTGGTCGCCCCGAATCCCGGCGAAGGATTGAAGCCGCTCGCCAAAATCGCATCGGGCGGTGAAACCAGCCGTCTCATGTTGGCGCTCAAAAACGTGCTGGCGCAGGCCGACCAGGTCCCCAGCCTGGTGTTCGACGAAATCGACCAGGGGATTGGCGGGCGCGTGGGCGGCGTGGTCGGGCAGAAATTGCGGCAATTGGGGAGGAGTCACCAGGTCTTGTGCATTACGCACCTGCCGCAGTTGGCCGTCTTTGGCGAGCAGCACTTCCAGGTGCAGAAACTGGTCAAAAACGGGCGCACGACGACCCAGGTGCGGCGCATGGAAGGCGACGAACGCCTGCTCGAACTGGCCGGGATGTTGGGCGAGGTCAGCGAAGGGACTCTGCGCTCGGCCTCCGACCTGCTGCAATCGGCGCGGACGGTCAGCGCGTTGAAATGAGAAAATCCATCTGGCGGGCGATGTAGACGAGTTCGGCGCGCTCGATTTGGGCCGGGTAGATTGAGAACGTCCCGAAGGTTCCGTGAAAAGCAGCAAAAATTACCCTGAAAAACCTTCGGGACGATATTCACCAAATTTTGGCAGTTCTTCCGCTGAAACCCGCGTCATGCGTTCGCTGGCCGGGCTGAGCAGGTAAAAGCCGCCGTTGCGGCGCAAGAGCGGGATTCGCCGCCGTTGTCCCGCGAAATGGGTACGCATCCGCTCGGAGTGATAGGCGTAATTCTCGAAAACTTCCTGTTCCAGCGCAAACAAGCGGTCGTGCGCTTCGATGAATTCACGGCGATAGTCTTCTGTTACTGCGCCCAGGTTGCTGATGACCCAACAAACCGGTTCGAACTCCCACTCATAAGCCAACCCCACAAAACGATACCCTGATGTGACATACGGAAAAAACGGAAACTGGCGGCAACTCAGGGCGCGCAAGGGACGCTGGCAGGCCTGCGGCCCCAGGCAGGCCAACAGCACCATCTCCTCAGGCGATTCGGCTTGCAACAATTGACCGTTTGGCCCTGTGGGGCATTCATCACCGCGCCAGGCGCGCCACAAGTCCGTGTTTTGCTGCAAATACTCCCATTCCTGCCGGTAAACCGCCGGGACGGCATGGCAAATGTCGCAGCAAAAGGGTTTGCCGTTTGGGTTGCGCGGCGCGCATTGCTGGCCGCAATCCAGCGCAGTGAGGGGGGCATTGAATCCGTCATAGAGCGCGCGAATGTTTGCCAGCGGGGATTTCAGGTGGAATTTCGCCATGCGCGTATTGTATCTGAAATATAATCATGCTGTGAAAATTGTCCCGCTTTCCGACTCTGCCGTATTGCTGCGCCTCGGCGAAACCATCGACCCGGTCATCAACCGCCAGGTGCGCCTGCTGGCGGCAGCCCTAACCCTCGACCCGTTCCCCGGCATCATCGAAACCGTCCCCGGCTATGCTTCGCTGACCATTCATTATGACTCGCTTACTCTGACTCATGCCCAGGTCTGCGAATGGCTGGAATCTCGCCTGAGCCTGGCTGCCGAAACCGCCTCCCGCCCGGTCAAAACGGTCGAAATCCCAGTCATTTATAACGGTCCTGACCTCGATTTCGTGGCCGCGCACTGCCGCCTGACCATCGATGAAGTCATCCGCCTGCACACGTCCACCCCCTACATCGTTTACATGATGGGCTTTACGCCCGGCTTTCCCTACCTCGGCATCCTGCCCCAAGTATTGCGCGTCCCGCGCCTGGAGACACCGCGCCCGAAAGTCCCGGCGGGCAGCGTGGCCCTGGCCGGGGTTCAGACCGGCATCTACCCGGTCGATTCGCCCGGCGGCTGGCGTTTGGTCGGGCGCACGGCGCTGACCTTGTTCGACCCGCAGCGCGAGCCGCCCTTCCTGTTCGCGCCGGGGGATGAAGTTCGGTTTGTCCCTGTTTAACCGATTTGCGATTTTCGATTTTCGATTCTCGTGATAACATCAATTTACTATGCCAGAGAACGTCAAAATCGTCGCAACCAACCGCAAAGCCGGGTTCGAATACTTCCTGATGGAGCATTTCGAGGCCGGGCTTGCCTTGCAAGGCAGTGAAATCAAATCCATCCGCGCCGGACAGGTCAGCCTGGCCGAAGCCTACGTCGAAACCGATGGGCGCGAAGCCTGGCTGGTGGAGGCGCATATCGCCCCTTATAGCCAGGCCAACCGCTTCAACCACGACCCCAAACGCCGCCGCCGCCTGTTGCTACATAAAAAGGAGATTCGCAGGCTGTGGAACGAGGTCCGCCAGAAGGGCGTAACCATTGTCCCGCTCAAAGTCTATCTCAAAGATGGGCGCGCCAAACTCGAAATTGCCCTGGCCAAAGGCAAAAAACTGCACGACAAACGCGACGCCATTGCCCAACGCGACCAGGCCCGCGAACAGGCGCGTGAAATGCGCGGCGATTAGTGTCCCAAAATCGGGAGATTTTGGACTCCGAATGGAGTTGACCATGCCTCCTTCCACCATCGGCGGCATCAACCTGCTGTCCGAAGATAAAAAACGCGAGATTTACAGCCGCGTTATCCCACAGGAGCTGCTCGACCGGTTCAACCTGCCGCCGGTTCATTCCCAGCGGCTGCAATCGCTCCTGGAATTCAAATTCAAACCCGGCGCGACGGATGTGGAAATGCGCCTGTACCATGAACTGCATTTCCCCGACCCTATCCTGTACGGTCACCTGACCGATACCATGAACGGGCAGGTGCATGTCCTGCTCTACATCCTGAACGACCCCGATGCGCCGCGTTTCAATGTGGACATCCTGCCCGATGGCGCGTCCACCCGCTTTGGGACGTTGAAACGAAACATCGAAGCCGAAGCCGCCGCCATGCGGGCCGGCCTGGCCCCCGGGCAGGTGCGGCGCGGGGTGCGCCTGCTCGCGCCGGCCATTCTCGCTTTCGAGCAGTTCGTTGCCAGCCTGGGGCATGAGATGTATTTTGTCGAGCCGCTCTACTACCACAACGCGGTCATCTTCGAGCGCTACGGCTTCACCTACCAGGTGGGACGCCGACTGATGGAACGAATCGAGGCCGGGTTCGAGCCGAACGGTGATTTGCTCGCCACGCTCGATGGCTCTACGCCATTTCGGTCGCCTGATGCGGCTCACAGTATTCGCCTGCGCTCGTGGGCCATTCACGACGGCATCTTGGGCGAACCCTTTACGAATGTCACCATGTATAAACGGATTGGAAAATCGGCGGGGATTACAACCTGTCCAAGTTGTACCTGGTAGGCGCTGGCCTGCGATAAAAACATCCGGCGGCTAGCCGCCGGATGTTTCATTTTCGGCTGCTTCCAGTTTTTTCATCTGGAGTTTGATAAAACTCTCGGCCATGTGCGGGTCGAAGTGCCTGCCAGAGCCGCGCTGTAGGAAGTTCAAGGCTTCCCTGGCGTTGATGCCGGTATGGTAAGGCCGGTCGGAAGTCAGCGCGTCGTAGACATCCACAATTGCCATCAGGCGGCCTTCGCGCGGGATGTCCTCGCCCATCAATCCATGAGGATAACCGCTCCCGTCCCATCGCTCGTGGTGCGAGAGGACATAGGCCTTGGCGGGACGCAGGTGGGGAACGCTTTGCATGATGTGCGCCCCAGCAACGGTGTGGTTGCGCATGATTTCGACTTCTTCGGGGGTTAATTTGCCCGGCTTATTCAAAACCGTCTCGGGCGTAGTAATTTTACCGACATCGTGCAGCAACGCGCCAAATTCGAGGATAATCATATCTTCCAGCGGCCAGTTGAGCGCGCGCCCGAGTGCAACGGCGGATTGCTGTACCCGTTCCACATGTCCGCGCGTGTAGGTGTCTCGGGCTTCGATGACGTTTGCCAACAGGGTGATGGTTTGCAGATGGGCCTGGTGCGAATCGAACAGTTCTGCCGCGCGCCTGCGTTCAAGCCGGGCCTTAACGGCGGTAAGCAGGTCATCGGGCCGGAACGGCTTGAAGATGTAATCATCGGCGCCCAGTCGTTTGGCATTGTAAACATCGTCATGCTCGGAGAGCGCGGAGAGAAAAAGGAACGGCACAACCGAACCGGAAGGCAGCTTGCGCACCGCTTCGAGCAGCCCAAACCCGTCGAGGCTGGGCATGCTGATGTCTGAAACGACCAAATCGGGGCTGACTTCCTCGAACGATTCAAGTGCCAGTTGGCCGTTAGGGAAGGCAAAGACCTCATACCTATCCAGTTCGAGGATGGCGCGAATCATCCGGCGCAGGGCGTCATCATCTTCGGCAAGCAGGATGCGGGTCATGGTTTATGGCCCCCAGCGAGGCTGCCAGTCGCAATAATCGTTACTTGTAAGGCGGGTTAATCCAGTTCCATCGATGCGCATTTTATAAATCTCACAGCCGTGCACGTTGCGAAATCGGTCGAAATATGAGGTAAACGCGACCCACTGCCCATCGGGTGAGAAGGTCGGGCCCTGGCTGTTGCCGCCGGGCGGGGTGAGTTGGCGGGCGGGCGAACCATCGAGCGGAAGCAGGAAGAGTTCCCGTTCCCATGAGCGGCCAGAATAGGTAGCGATGTAGCGTCCATCGGCGGACCAGTCGCTGCGCCCGCGCAACAGGGACAGGTCGGAAACCTGCTCAAGGCCGGTGCCATCAAGGTTGATGGTCATCAGTTGTGACAGGCCGCCGACTTGCGAAGCAAACAGGATTTTTTGTCCGTCAGGCGACCAGGTGGGGTCCCAGCCATTGGAAGTGAGCAGGCGGGGGTCGCTGCCATCCCGGTTCATCACCAAAATCATATTGTTCTTGCCGTCGCTTTGGGCAAAGGCAATCAGGCGGCCATCGGGCGAGGCTTCGGGGGCGACGCCAGGCCGCCACAGGTTGGTGAGTTCGCCAGTTAGTTTGAGTTCGTAAATGTAAAAGTTCGTCCCATCCATGTTGGACGAAAACAGGACACTTTGCCCGTCAGGCGCAAGGGAGGGGTAGTAGTGCCGGGCTGTATCCGAAGTGGTCAGCCGCCGCTGGTTGCTGCCATCTGAATTCATTATACATATTTGGTCGGATTCTGGTACACGGAAAATCTGACAAACATAGGCGATTTTACCGCCGCCCGATGCGGTTGGCATGGGCAACGGGAAAGGCGTCTCGAAACGGGATTCGGATGCAGGGGGGCTTGATTCGGGGGGGCGGGTAGGGAAAACGAGCGGGGGCGGGGAGGGCCGGGAGGCGGCCATGCTTCTGCGGGCCAGGAAAATCCCCCCCCATCCCAAAAGGGCAAGCGCGAGGCAGGCAAAACAGGCAAGCAAGAGGGCAGATTTACGGGACACTGGTCAAAACGCTATCAGAGTTGCTGTTTCCACGTGATAATTGCGCGATTTTGGTGTCCCGGAACATCCCTTTATGATAAAGGTCCAGGAAGGCATCGACCAGTTTTGGGTCGAAAAAGATGCCAGAGTACTTTCGGATATATTCCAGTACCGATTCTTCGGTGCAGCCGCGCCGGTAAGAGCGGTTGGAGAGAAGCGCATCCCAGACATCTACGATGGAGAAGATGCGCGCGGCGAGCGGGATTTCCTCCCCTTTGAGGCCGCGCGGGTAACCGGAGCCGTCCCAGCGTTCGTGGTGGCAGTAGGGAATATCCAGCGCGGGGCGCAGGTAGGAGATGGGATAGAGCATTTGCCGGGCATATTCGGGATGTTTGCGCATTTCTTCCCATTCTTCGTCGGTTAGCGCGCCCGGTTTTTGCAATATGCGGTCCGAAACACCCATTTTGCCGATGTCATGCAACAACGCGCCCCGCCGCAGGTGGACGATGTCATCTTCGTTGACGCCCAGGGCGCGCGCCAGGCGCACTGCAATTTCGGTCACGCGCTGGGTGTGGCCTTCGGTTTCCTTGTCGCGCAGGTCGAGGACGCGCGACCAGCCTTCGATGGTTTCATCGTAGGCTTCGGCCAGATGCTCGTGGGCGCGTTGGAGTTCGATTTCGGCGATCTTACGCTCGGTGATGTCGCGGATGATGGAAATAATACAGGGTTCATGGTTGACTTCGATGATGCGGGCGGAGATGAGGCCAATCCAGACTTTTGCCTGTTTGTTTTTGAAGACGCCTTCCATGTTGTTGACCTGGCCATGCAGTTGCATGGAGAGCATGAAGTTTTGATACTCATCCATGTTCGCCCAGATATTGAACATAAGACCGGTACTGCCAGCCACCTCTTCCGGTTGGCAGCCCACTAAATGGGTAAACCCTTCGTTGATTTCAATGTAACTGCCATCTGACAAGCGTGTAATGGAGATAGCATCGGGCGAGATGCGGAAGGCTTTGGAGAATTTGTCTTCAGAGAGGCGCAGTGCGTCATCCGCCTTGCGTTTTTGGTCGCGCAAGGCTTTTTGTTGAAGGGCGCGCTCCACAGCCTGCCCCAGGCGGCCCAGGCGGTCTTTGAGCAGGTAATCGGCCGCGCCTTGTTTCATGGTTTCGACGGCGGCTTCTTCGCTGATTGTCCCTGTAATGACAATAAAAGGAATATCGTATTCCCGCTCCTGCAAAAGGTGAAGGGCCTGCATGGCAGTAAATTGCGGCAGGCTGTAATCGGCCAGGATAATATCTGGTATCTTGTCAATGGCGCGCAGGTATTCGTCCTGGGTATCCACCCTGCTGCTCATGCAAGCGTATCCCGAGCGCTTCATTTCGTACAAGATCAGTTCGGCGTCGGAAGGCCGGTCTTCCAAAACTAAGACATTCAACGGTATCCCGTTTGACATAACAAAAATTAGGTAACTGTCTACCCTCACCCTAACCCTCTCCCAAAGGGAGAGGGAAACGGATGGATAAAACGGATTTTCTTGCCAAAAGCGACAAAATCACCTCTGTTTTCTCCCTTCTCTCACCGGGACGTGTGCCACGAAGTGGTAGAGGGGGCGGGGGTGAGGGCAGGTAGGCAGTTGCAAAATTAGCCGCTTGAAATGGGGACCTGGTTCAACAACAACCAATATAAACCGACATCGCGCACCGCTTGTGTGAATTGTTCGAAGTCGATGGGTTTGACGATGTAACTATTGGCCCCCAGGTTATAGGTCTCGAGAATGTCGCGCTCTTCGCGGGAGGAGGTCAGTACCACCACCGGAATCGTGCGAGTCGCTTCGTTGGACTTTAGTTTGCGCAAGACCTCCTGCCCATCGATTTTTGGAAGTTTGAGGTCGAGCAATATCAGGCGGGGTAGTTGCGCAGGCGGATTGGCTGCATCGTGTTGGGTCCCGAAAATATATTCCAGGGCTTCGGCGCCGTCGCGGGCATGGTGAATATGATTGGCAATCTTAAACTTACGCAGCGCATAAAGGGAAAGCTCTGCATCATTCGGATTATCTTCAACAAGTAAAATTTCAACGGGCATTTCTGCCATTCCCGCCTCCCGGGGACCATCTGGGGTAAATTATTAGAATTATAACGGTTTCCCCCGAAAGATTCCAGTACGAGATTTTGGCTCTCTGAGATTTACCGTGAAAACCCGTACACGGACACTTGCGCCTGCGCGCAGTGCAGGTGACACGCGGATTTGACGGAAACGTACGGAAAGAGTATTTTAAACAACGATTTT
>DAOTZM010000154.1:0-11123 GCA_034434035.1 Anaerolineales bacterium | reverse complement strand
GGGCGCGGACTCTCGCGCAAACACATCAGCGAATCAATCCATGCTTCGCTCAAACGGCTGGATACCGACTATCTCGACCTGTATTTTTGCCACCGCTTCGACCCCGATACGCCCATCGAAGAAGTCGTCTTTACAATGGATTCGCTGGTGCGCCAGGGGAAAATCCTGTACTGGGGCACCTCCGAGTGGCGCGCCTGGCAGGTAACGGCGGCTATTGCGGCGGCTGAACGGTACAACCTTATCCCGCCGACGATGGAACAGTCACAATACAACATGTTCCACCGCCGGCGCATCGAAATCGAACTGGCTCCCCTCTGCAAGGAATACGGCCTGGGGCTGACCACCTGGAGTCCGCTCTATTACGGCATCCTGACCGGCAAGTATAACGATGGAATCCCGGCCGGCAGCCGGGCCGCGATGGACAGCATGGCCTGGATTCGAGACCGGATTACCCCGGAACGCGTGGCAATCGTGCGGGAATTGAGCGAAGTGGCCGCTGATTTGCACATCAATACCGCGCAGCTGGCTATCGCCTGGCTGCTGCGCCGCAAGGAAGTCAGCAGCGTGATTACCGGGGCAACCAGTGTAGGGCAATTACAGAACAATCTCGAGGCTGCCGAGGCAGTCGATATGCTTAACGACGACGTACTGGAACGCATCGAGCAAATTTTGGGGAATTATCCCGACGAAGACTGAGAAACGACATCCCGAAGGCGTTCGAGACCTTCGGGACGCCATTTTAACCAACCGAATCGCTTTGCAACACAATTTGTCCTTGATTTTGACTCGCGTTTGTGCTATTTATAGGACAACTCTTTCTAAAGGATTTCTATGCACCGCGAACGCGTCTCTGAAAATGTCTACTGGTTCCAAAGCGAAGTATATGCGCAGGTTACGGCGGGGGTCATCGCCGGGCCGCAGTGGGCAGTAGTCATCGATACCCTGGCCACCCCCGAAGAAACCCTGAGTATGCGCGAATACGTCGAGCATGAACTGGGGCTGCAAATTCGCTACACCATCAACACCCACTATCACGCCGACCACACCTGGGGCAACTGTTTCTTCCCCGGAGCCACCATCGTCGCCCACTCGAAATGCCGCAAACTGATGGCAGAAAAGGGAATTCCATCCCTTGAATCGGCAAAAAAACAAAACAACACCTTACGCCAGGTCAAAATGGTGCTGCCACACCTGACCTTCGACGACGGCGAACTCAACCTGCGGGTGGGCAAGAAAAACCTGATTCTCGCCTCGGCAACCGGCCACAGTCACGATGGCATCTCTGTACTCGTGGAAGAAGACCGCATCCTGTTTGCGGGCGACGCCTTCATGCCGCTGCCTTATGTGGTGGATGGAAACATCGACGAACTGGCGGCATCCATCAAAAAGATTGGGCGCATGGGTCTGGAAAATATCGTGCAGGGACACGGCGACATCATCCTGCGCGGCGAAATCGATGCGGCCGTCAAGGAAAACCTGGCTTATCTTTCGGCCATTCGCAAAGCAGTCCGCACTGCGCTCAAACGCAAGTCGCCCTTCGAGTATCTTGATGAGGTCACGATTGAAGAATGCGGGAAAAGCCGCGTCCACCTGGGCGGCCTGGCCCCGGCACTGCATCAGCGCAACCTGCGCGCGCTCTACCGGCACATGCTCGAAAACAAAGACAGCGCGGAGAGTGAATACTGACAAAAAAACCGGGGAATTCCCCGGTTTTTGATTTCACTTTGCATTTTGGGCTGCCGCTGCATCCCTTTGTTCTTTACGTTCCCGCAACTTTCCATTCAAACTGATGCTGACCACCCGTTCTGTCCCGTTCAGCAACTTTTTGATATTGGGACGCAATGCCCATGCCAGCAACAACAATGTAATAAGGCCGTAAACGACATCGGTCCACGAAGCGCCAGGCGCGCCGGTGAGAACGCGCGCCATAAACAAAAGGATGGCAAACAAGCCCACGCTGAGGGTCGTCACGGACGCGTATCCCAGGGTGAAAAAAACGAGCGCGCCCAGCGGCAGGATAATCAGCACCGAGGGCCACCACAGCCCAATCGCCCCACCCAGGGCTGGAGCGCCGCCGGCCCCGCCACGCAGGCGCACAAAGCGGCCATTTTCGTCGAAGTCAGGCAGATAGATGGAATAATTGTGACCTAGAATAGCCGCCAGCGGCGCAAGGATATGCACCCAATGACCATCGGGGGTGGCGGCCAGGGCAATCCAGGTTGCTGCCGTGCCTTTGAAAATATCCAGGAATGCCGTCAACAGCCCGGCGCCAAACCCGGCAGCGCGAAACGCATTCGTCCCGCCGGTGCGGCCGCTTTCAACGGTGCGAATGTCTTTTCCCGTTTTGAGTTTAACCACCAACAATCCAAACGGAATGGAACCGAGCAGGTATCCAAGCAGAACAAGTCCGCTGTCAATCAGCAGTTGCATTATCATCCTCCAAATTGGTCTATGTGAGTAACACAAAAGACCGGGGAAAGTTACACACCGGTCACAATCAAGGAAACTTCGGCGGCGCGCCCGGCCTCGATCCAAAAGGCGTGCGCCAGCCATTCCCCTTCCCCTGGCGACCAGATAACCTGGACAACCTCGTAAAACGCCTCGGCAATATCGGTGGGCGAGGGGACTGCCGGGCCTTGCGGGTGCGAGTGGAAGACAGCCAGCACCTCCATCCCAGCGGATTCGACCTGCTCGAAGGCGTTCAACTGTTCGAGCGGCTCCATCCGAAACCGAACCGGGCTTTCCGCTGCATTCTTAACCGGTATCACCACCTCCACAATCCCCTGCCGCCCGCCGAGCAAACCGCAGGCTTCCAGCGGGGCGCGCGCTTCCACATAATCGCGCATCTGCTCCCATTGAGCGCGGGAGAGGGTCAGACCCGGTGGTCGAGCCTGTCGAGACCCTGGTGCTCGAGCCTGTCGAGACCCGCGCTTCATCCACTTCCCATCAGGATTGCGGCAACCCAGAAGACGCCCACCCCGGCCAGCGCATCGATCCCTGCCCGGCGCGGCGAGACCTGCTCGCGCAGGTTCATGGTCAGTCCGGTCAGGGCATACAGGGGACCGAGCAGGGCCAGGCCATACTGCACAGGCTCCAGCGGCCAGTAATGAAAGGCGGCGGCAAATTGGGTCAGGACGAAGGCGCTGGTCAACGACCACAAAATATCCCAATGACCGGTCTGCAAATGGATCGCGCGCAGCGTCACCATGCCGGCGGCGGGGAAAATCGCCAACACCAACACAGTCAGCCGCGCGCCGGAGTATGAAAGAGACGAAGCCAGGATGACGAACAGGGCAAACGACAATGCCATCAGCCCGGCAGAAGCGGCGGGATGCCGCACATCCGACGAATCGAGGGCGATGTACTCGGCCGCCAGCACCAGCAAGAGCAGAATCCCGCCCAAACCAAACCCCAGCCACCAAAGCGGGCCGAGCGGCAGGTTGTAGAGGGGAATCCCCAGCACCAGGGCGGTCAGAGCGGGTAAAATCCAATGCTGGATGGTGCGGCCTCCGTCGTATTGCGGATGCCCGCGCAGAAGCCAATCGACGCCTGATGCAGTCAATCCGGCAGCCAGCCAGATGGCGAGGGAAGTCGGCTCGAAATCGAAGGAATAATTGACCCCAAACAATTGGAAAAAGACCGCGTATTGCTCACGCTCTATCAATTGCGCCAGCGCATAAGAAAGCAGTACCGCCGCAAGCAAGACGCTCAGGCGGTTGGCATCGGGGACATGACGGCGTTCGGTAAACATAACCGGATTGTACCCGTCCAATTCAGACAGTGGAAGGGTGAATTCGGCTAAACCAGGAAGGGAATGAGCGCTTTGCAGTTTTTGGGGGATGCTCTATTCGGGGGAAATCATGCCAGCCTCCATTTTTGTTGGGTCGATGAGCGCGCAGCGCGGATTATAATTGGGAGAGGAGGCAGATATGGAATATACGTCCATTTTGGTCGAACAACGCGGGCGGGTTGGGCTGGTCACGCTCCACCGTCCGCAGGCATTGAACGCGCTCAACCAGGTACTGCTTTCTGAACTGGTGCAGGCGCTGACGGCCTTCGACGCCGAGGAAGGCGTCGGGGCGATTGTGCTGACCGGGGGTGAGCGCGCCTTCGCCGCCGGGGCCGATATCCGCGAAATGGCCGAGGCCAGCGAAGCCGAAATGCGCCAGAAAGGCTTTGTGGACCTGTTCGACGGCCTGCGGCGCATCAAAAAACCATTGGTGGCGGCAGTGAGCGGCTTTGCGCTGGGCGGCGGCTGCGAACTGGCCCTGGCCTGCGATATCATCCTCGCCAGCGAAACGGCCCGCTTCGGGCTGCCCGAAGTGACCATCGGCGTCATCCCCGGCGCGGGCGGCACGCAGCGACTGACCCACATCGTCGGCAAATACCTGGCGATGGAGATGATTCTCAATAATCGCCATCTCACGGCAGCGGAAGCGGCCCAGTTTGGACTGGTGAACCGGGTGCTGCCCGTTGAGCGGCTGCTGGACGAGAGCATTTCCCTCGCTGAAAGCCTGGCTGCGCGCGCCCCGCTGGCAGCGCGTTCCGCCAAACAAGCCGTCAACCAGGCCTTCGAAGGGTCGCTCTCCCAGGGACTCAGCGAAGAGCGCGACTTGTTCTACCGCCTGTTCGAAACCGAAGACCAGAAGGAAGGCATGAAGGCTTTCCTGGAGAAACGCAAACCCAAATGGAAAGGAAAGTAAACGCACCGTGAATTACGAACGAATCTCGCTGGGATATTATGCGCTGGTAGATGCCTTTGCGCAGCTCGAATTGAAGGATGTTCCCGTGCTGGCGCACGCCTCGCTGCGCGCGTTCGGGCATATCGAGGGCGGAGCCGACAGCCTGCTTTCGGCCCTGCTGCCCAATGCGGCCGCCCTGATGATGCCCGCGCACACCTACCTGACCATGATTACCCCGCTGGCCGGCCCGGCCAACAACGGCATCGTTTACGGACGGCGGCAGGACCAGAACCGCATGTCTGAGCCATTCTCGCCGCAAATGCCGGCCGACCGATTGATGGGAATCATCCCTGAGACGCTGCGACAGCGGCCCGGCGCAAAACGCTCCATGCACCCCATCCTGTCGTTCACCGGCCTCAACGTGGACCGCGCCCTGAAATCGCAAACGCTCGAAGAACCGTTCGCGCCCATCCGCATGTTGGCAGAAAACAACGGCTGGGTGTTGCTGCTGGGCGTCGACCATACCGTCAATACCACCGTGCATTATGCCGAAAAACTGGCCGGGCGGCGGCAGTTCATTCGCTGGGCCATGACCGATGATGGCATTATCGACTGTCCCAACTTCCCGGGCTGCTCGGCGGGTTTCAAGCCGCTCGAACGCGACCTGGCGCCATTCACCCGCGAAATTACCGTCGGCGAAGCCACCGTCCGGGCAATGCCGATGAAGGCAATTGTGGATGTGGTCGCTGCGCGCCTGGCGCGCAATCCCAAGGATTTACTGTGCGGCGACATCACCTGTGAACGCTGCAACGAGTTGCGGAAGTAGGACGTTTATGGATGGCGTTGTTACCTTCCTGGTGGTCATTGTCGGCTGGGTCTTCTCACTTACCCTGCATGAGTTTGCCCATGCGTTTGTGGCCTACAAGGGCGGCGATTGGACAGTACGCGACAAGGGCTACCTGACCTTCAACCCGCTCAAATATACCCATCCGGTCTACTCGATTGCCCTGCCGCTGCTCTTCCTGGTGCTGGGCGGGATTGGCCTGCCCGGCGGCGCGGTCTACATCCAGACCAACCTGCTGCGCTCCAAACGTTGGGAAACGGCGGTTTCACTGGCCGGGCCGCTCTCGAACCTGGTGGTGGCGATCGTGCTGGGGTTGCTGCTGCAAATCCTGCCGGTTTCGATGAGCGGCATCTGGCCGGGGTTGGCCTTCCTGGCATTCCTGCAAGTGATGGCGGCATTGTTCAACCTGCTGCCCATCCCGCCCTTCGATGGCTACGGCGCATTGCGCCCGCACCTCGATTGGGGCGTGCGCGAAAGTATGGACAGGTTTGGGCAAGTCTCGCTGTTCGTTGTCCTGCTCGCGTTTTGGTATCTCCCGGTTGTAAGCAGTGCGTTCTTTGGGGTGGTCAGGTTCATCGCAAACCTGATTGGAATTCCTACCTACCTGGCTGCGATGGGACATTCGATGTTCCTGTTCTGGAGATAAGCGCAAGCCGAAAGAAAAACGTCCCGAAGGTTTTGGTTTGACCTTCGGGACGTTTTTTTGTTGATTTCGCCAACTTCCGAATAAAAAAGGCGTACACTACGTTAAGTATTCGAGGTGGCGATTGTGCCGACCCTGCTGACCGCCGGGCTCGCCAGCCTGCTCTCCGCGCCCGATTACTGGCCCTGGATTTTCGCCGCCATCATCGGCCTGCCATTGTTCGGAGTGGTTGCCTTCTCGCCCATCCTGTTGGTGAGCGGTTGGGGACTGGTTTACCAGTCGAGCGTCTGGACGCTGACTTACCGCGAGTTGAAGGCGCTCGAAGCGGTGGCCCCCGCAGCACTCGAGCCAATCGAAGCATAAGGGCAGCTCGCCCGAATGAAAGAAGTACCAGCCTCGATTGAGGCTGGTACTTCTGGTTTTATCCATAGGCTCACGGTGCTGGGATACTTACCCATAAGCGCGCGGGGGCGTTTCAGCGCCGGGCTGTGAAGTCAACCCGGCGGGCGTCTCTTCACTGCGCGGCGGATTGGGGGTAGGCGATTTGACCGTTGTCATCTTGCGCAGCAGGTCGTACCAGAACGGCGCGCCCTGGGCAACGGCAACGGTGGTCATCAGCAGACCGGTGATTTTGAGCAGCCAAAACCACAAGAAATCTGAGAAAGAATCGATAGGTGGCGCATTTTTAAGCACCGAACTCCAGCCAATGTGGATGGTCAATTCTTCCAATTCAGCAAGCAGGGTTTCGGTCTCGGCCTCATAACCGTATTGGTCGATATAAGACTGGGCCTTGACCGATGCAATCGCGCGCATATCGGGCGCAGCCCACAGTTGCCGGAACAGGTCGATGCTGTCCACGCCCAGTACCAACGTCAGGGCCAGGGAGAAGAGAATCACATAACGCCGGGCAAGCGCAGTGAACATCTCGGAGGCCTGGTTCATCAGACCGTCGAACCACAAGGCCATCTTGGCGCGCAACTCCAACACATTGCTCACGCCGCTGTTGACCAGCCGCAGCAATTCCGTTTTTCCTTCGGAGGGCGGCAGTTTGTTGATGAGTTCGATGAGTTCCTCGCTGCTGGCGGCAATATCGAGTTTCGCCAGGTCGAAAAATGCGTCCAGCAGGTTGGAAACCGGGATTTTCTCCACCCGTTTTTCGACCAGTTTGGCGTTGCGGGAAAAAATGTCCCGCCAGTCCTGGTAGCGCACCGGGGCCAGTGAGCGAATCTGCGGCATACTGAGCAGCTGCCCCAGCGTTTTGCCCCCCACAATGCGCCTGAGAACTCCATCCAGGGTCCGCCCGCGTGTTTCAAATGCGTTCATCACGAACTGGCTCATCCAGGACACCACCAGGCCCATCAGGTAGTAGGTGAGGGCCAGCCCCAGGGCAACTTCGAGAACCTGCGAGAGTGACATATCCGCCTCCATCGAGCGCTGAAACGATATGCAATTGTATAACAATCTGGAAGATTCGGGCGGCTGTGGGGCAGGTTGGGCAGTTTTTTCAGGTCTGGCCGTGTTGTGTGTTGCTCGCCGATACTGGCAAAAATAAAATCCCGGCATCCATACCAGGATTTTATATCAGTCGGCCCAACAATGCCGGCGCGCGGCGGCTACTTGCTGCCGGTCACGTCAATGGTCGTGCCGCCCTGCGCGCTGGGGCTGAAGGTGACATCGAAGGATTTTTTCGCGCCGTCGTCACAGGTTACGGTCCATTTTTCTTTCCAGACGCCGGCTGAATCTGGCTCTTGCAATACTTCGATGGTGGTTTGGGATGCATCGGTGGCAACGCAGCCCGACATGGCAGAAGCCGCCATGACATAGACCCAGGCATCGGCGCGCAAGACCTCATCACCCAGGCCGCCCTGCGGAATAAAGTCGTCAGAACCATACGGCGAGGCGGGCATTTCCGGGATGGCCGGGAGGTTCTCAAAGCCTTCGGCGCCAGGTGTCAGCATGATTTCGATGCTGGAATAGGTGCCTTGGACCGCCCTGGAGGCCGAAAAGAACGCGTATCCACCGATGACGATAAGGCAGCAACAGCAAAGCAGGACAACTGCAACAACGCCGATAATCAGGCCAATATTCGTCTTCTTTGGCGAGGATTCAAGCGCGGGCTGGATGGGGGGTTCTGCATACATGGGTTTCCTCCTGGAAAAATAAAAAGGTTAGTGTCATTCATGATAATCCCCATCCGATTTATCGCCGGTAGCCCAATGGGGGGATTTTACCGCCCAAAACAGGCGTTAGCCCGAAAAATACATGCTAACCGGCCCTTCCAACAGCGCAAAGGTCACCACCAGGCAGCAGCAACAAAACAACAGGATGAGCAGGGTAACGCCAACGATGACGAGCGGTTTGTTCTGGGGCAGTTGCAGGTTTTCCATGATTTCTCCTCTCTTGTGATTAAAAAAGAACAGGGCGGGGAGTACCCGTCCTGTCCATTTTACCCGTTGTTTTACTTGTCGTTGAGCGCCGCCACGCCGGGCAGTTCCTTGCCTTCCAGGAACTCCAGGCTGGCCCCGCCGCCGGTCGAGACGTGCGTCATCTGCTTGGCAACGCCGGCTTTCTTGACCGCGCTGGCGCTGTCGCCGCCGCCGATGACGGTCGTCGCGCCGCTTTCGGCCAGCAGCCTGGCCAGGCCAAAGGTGCCTTCGGCGAATTTGGGGAACTCGAAGACGCCCACCGGGCCGTTCCACACGACCAGTTTGGCATCCTGCAGGGTGGCTTTATAAGCCGCCAGCGTCTTCGGGCCAACATCCAGCATCCGCCAGCCGGCCGGGATGGAATCCACATCCACGACCTGCGAGGCGGCTTCGGCGTCGAATTTATCCGCGATGACGGCATCCACCGGCAGGACGAGTTTGTCGCCCAGTTTCGCCAGCAGCGATTTGGCGGTTTCCAGCGCTTCGGCTTCCACCAGGCTGTCCTGCATGTTCAAGCCTTTGGCCGCCAGGAAGGTATTGGCCATGCCGCCGCCGATGATAAGCTTGTCGCATTTGGCGGCCAGGGTCTCGACCACCAGAATCTTGTCGCTGATTTTCGCGCCGCCCAGGATGGCCACATAGGGATGTTCAGGGTTGCCGACCGCGCGCCCCAGGTATTCCAGTTCCTGTTCCATCAGGAAACCGGAAACGGCCGGCAGGAAGCGGGCAATCCCTTCGGTCGAGGCGTGCGCGCGGTGCGCCGAGCCAAAGGCGTCGTTGACGTACACATCCGCCAGCGCAGCCATCTGTTTCGCCAGGTCGAGGTCGTTTTTCTCCTCGCCCTTGTGGAAGCGGGTGTTTTCGAGCATGACCACCTCGCCGGGTTTAAGATTTTTGGCAATCTCTTCCACTTCCGGCCCCACGCAATCGGGAGCCATGATGACGGGGCGGCCCAAATGCCCGGCCAGCACTTCGGAAGCGGCTTGCAGGCTAAATTCGGGGGCCGGCCCGCCCTTGGGCCGTCCGAGGTGGCTGGCAAGCAGCACCGACGCGCCCTGTTCCAGCACATATTGGATGGTCGGCAGGGCGGCCTTGATGCGCTTGTCATCGGTCACTTTGCCTTCGGCCATCGGCACGTTGAAATCAACGCGCATGAAAACGCGCTTGCCCTTCAGGTCGATGTCTTTTACGGTTTTCTTGTTCATGTAAACTCCGTGTACCCGTTATCCGGTTATCCAGTTTTCCGGTTTTGAACCGGTTAACTGGATAACCGATAAACTGGACAACTCTTACAGAGATTTCGCCATCAACGCGGCCAAATCCGCCGTGCGGACCGAGTAGCCCCATTCGTTGTCGTACCAGGTCACAACCTTGATAAAGGTGTTCTTTTCCTTGCCCAGGACGCTGGTAAAGGGCAGGTCAACCGACGAACTGTAGGGGCTGGCTTTGAAATCCATGCTGACCAGGGGTTCGTCCACCGCCTCGAGAATGCCCTTGAAGCGCGGGGAGGCCGCGGCATCGCGGAAGGCCTGGCGCAGTTCTTCGGTGGTGGTTTCGGTTGCAATTTCAGCGGTGAAATCGACCACCGAAACGGTCGGGGTCGGGACGCGCAGCGAATAGCCGTCGAACTTGCCCTTCAGGTCGGGGATGACCAGGGCCACCGCCTTGGCGGCGCCGGTGGTGGTCGGGATGATGTTCAGGCCCGAGGCGCGCGCGCGGCGCAGGTCAGAGTGCGGCATATCCAGCACCTTCTGGTCGTTGGTGTAGGAGTGAATGGTGGTCATGAAAGCGCGCTTGATGGTGTACTTGTCATGCACCACCTTGGCGGCCGGGGCCAGGCAGTTCGTGGTGCAGGAAGCATTCGAGACGACATGGTGCGCCGCCGGGTCGTACTTGTCTTCGTTGACGCCCAGCACGACAGTCAGGTCTTCGCCCTCGGCGGGAGCCGAAATGATGACCTTCTTCGCGCCGCCGGCGGTAATGTGATTGACCGCGCCCTTGACGGTTTTGCCCTTTTTGTTCACGCCGTCTTCCTTGATGGTGAACAGGCCGGTCGATTCAATTACGATGTCGATGCCCAGGTCGCCCCATTTGATATTGGCAGGGTCGGTTTCCTTGAACACCTTAACCGCTTTGCCATCAATCAGCAGGTCTTCGCCCGCAATTTCCACCGCGCCGTTGAAGCGGCCATAGGTGGAGTCATATTTGAGCAGGTGCGCCATGGTTTTGATGTCGCCAATATCGTTGAAAGCGACCACTTCCAGGGTATCCGGGTAGTAATCACGGATTGCTTTGAGCACCTGGCGGCCAATGCGGCCAAAGCCATTGATACCAATTTTTGTTGTCATGAAAAAACCTCCTCAGGTTTACAAATTGTGATTTTTTGCACAATCGGAATTTTATCATAATTTTTCTCTACCGGACAAAACAATCTAAACTGTAATTCATACCTTATTCTTGTCATTTCGAGCCGCGCAGCGGGGAGAAATCTTGCGCACTGGGAGAAGATTTCTCGCTGTCGCTCGAAA
>DAOTZM010000153.1:0-8500 GCA_034434035.1 Anaerolineales bacterium | reverse complement strand
ACTCCGCTGAGTCGCGCTTCCGATGTGGAAGCGGCGGCCCAGGCTGCGGCGGAGGCCCTGCCGGCCTGGCGGCGAGTCCCGGCCAATGAGCGGGTGCAGTACCTGTTCAAACTGCGCGACCTGCTCAAGACGCACAACGACGAAATTGCCCGCGCGATTACGAACGAGTGCGGCAAAACCTTCGAGGAATCGAAAGCCGAGATGGTGCGCGCCATCGAAAATGTGGAAGTGGCCTGCGGCATCCCGATGATGTCGAAGGGCGAAATCGCCGAAGATATTGCCCCTGGCATCGACGAACTGATGATTCGCCAACCCGTCGGCGTGTGCGCCACGATTGCGCCGTTCAACTTCCCCGGCATGATTCCGTTCTGGTACCTGCCCTACGCCCTGGCATTGGGCAACACCTACCTCATCAAACCCTCCGAAAAAGTGCCGATGACCATGCAGTTGATTTTCAAACTCATCGAGCAGGTTGGCTTCCCGAAGGGTGTGATTAACATGGTCAATGGCTCTAAAGAAGCCGTTGATGCCATTCTCGACCACCCGGTCATCCGCGCGATTACGTTTGTGGGTTCGTCCAACGTGGCGAAATACATTTACAGCCGCGCCGCCGCCAACGGAAAGAGAGTCCAGGCCCAGGGCGGGGCCAAAAACCCGGTGGTGGTGCTGCCCGATGCCGATATGGAGATGGCCGTCAAAATCATCGCCGATTCGGCTTTTGGCTGCGCCGGTCAGCGCTGCCTGGCGGTTTCGTGGGCGGTGACGGTGGGCGAGGCGCGCAACGAGTTCAACGAGGCGATTTGTGACGCGGCGGCCAGCCGCAAGGTTGGATACGGCCTGGATGACGGCGTTCAGATGGGGGCGGTGATTAATCAAGCCAGTAAAGCGCGCATCGAGCAGTTAATTGGCCTGGGCGCATCAGAAGGGGCATCGGTACCCGTTGACGGGCGCGGCGCGGTCATTAAAGGGTACGAAGGCGGCAGCTTCGTGCGTCCCACTATCCTGATGGATATGAAACCGCACAGCGAAATCTGGAAAACTGAGGTGTTTGGGCCGGTGCTGGGGGTGATGCACGTCAACACGATTGACGAGGCGATTGCGCTGGCGAATGCCCAGGCCTATGGCAACCAGGCCAGCCTGTTTACCGCCAGCGGTTCGGCGGCCCGCAAGTTCCGCTACGAAGTGGAGGCCGGCAACATCGGCATCAATATCGGCGTGGCAGCCCCCATGGCGTTCTTCCCTTTCTCCGGCTGGAAAGAGTCGTTCTACGGCGATATGCACGGCCAGGGAATGGATGCGGTCGAGTTCTTCACCCAAAAGAAGGTGGTGGTGGAGAGGTGGCCGAAGGAGTGGACGAGAAAGTTTTAGTTTGGTTGTTCAGTTGCCCGGTAATTCAGTTATCCAGTTATTCAGTTAGCCGGCTGCCCTGTTCGATGCGCAATACAGGCGGCTGGCAACCGGAAAACCGAATAACCGAAAAACCGGAAAACTCTTATCCACCCGCCTGAGGAGACGGGACAATTCACCCCCGCTGTAGAAAGCGGGACAAGCAAAGGAGATGTGCAAGATGGAAGAATTGGTCGGTTATTCACATGTTTGGCTGGTTGTAGCGTTCATCGTCGCTTTTTTTGCCGTGCGCATGAGCGTCGGCATTTGGGCTTCGAAGAGGGTATTCAGCGCGGTCGATTATATTGTCGCCGGGCGCAGGCTGCCAGTTTACATGGTGGGCGGGGCAGTGATGGCAAGCTGGTTCGCCGCCGAGACGCTGCTGGGCGCTTCATCTACTGCCTACCAATATGGTTTCCAAGGGGTGATTTTCGACCCGTTTGGCGCGGCGCTTTGCTTGCTCCTATCGGGTCTTTTCTTTGCCCGCGTGATGCGCCGCGCTCGTTATTTAACCGTGGTCGATTTCTTTGACCGCCGGTTTGGCAAAGGGATGACCATCCTGGCCTCGATTGCCCAGTTGATGACTTTCTTTGTGTGGACAGGAGCGCAGATTGTTGCCGCAGGAACAATTGGAGTTGCCCTGTTTCCTGATGTGCCGTTGGTTGTTGCCATGGGAGCGGTAACACTCTGGGTTGTCATTTACATTATGCTGGGCGGCCTGGTTGCGGATACCCTGCTCGATTTTATCCAAATGTTCATTGTGGCAACCAGCATGACCATTATTTTCTCCTTCTTGCTTGTTCAAGTAGGAGGCTGGGATGGGTTATTTGGCATTCCTGGCACTTTAAATATGCCGGACACGAATCCCTTCCTGTTGCTCCCAGACATGCAGGGAGGCGGCGGATACCTGGGATATATGGGCGCTACTGGATGGATTTATTGGGCGGCAGCCTGGCTGGCCCTGGGCTTTGGTTCAGTGCCAACCCAGGACTTGTTCCAACGCTCAATGTCGGCCCGCAATGAATCGACTGCCGTTTGGGGCCTATACCTGGCGGGCGCTTTGTACCTGATTTTTGGCATTATGTCGCCGCTGGTTGGCATCATGATGTTCAAACTTAACCCCGAAGTAGTCAATTTTGACGGTGTATTGGTCATGGCGGCAATGAATTATGTTCCACCCGTTTTGGTTGCCTTCTTTATGGCGGCCCTGGTCTCGGCCCTGATGAGTACTACAGGCACATCCTTGTTGGCGGGCGCATCCATTGTGACGCAGAATATCTTTCCGCTCTTTGGGAAAAAACTCGATTCGGCCAACCTGCTGAAGTGGACGCGCATTATGGTTGCCATCATAGCCAGCTTTGGCCTGGTCATTGCCATATCTGCGCAGGTGATTTATGAGTTGGGCGTCGTGGCATGGTCCATCTTGCTGGTGGGGTTATTCACGCCATTTGCTTTAGGTATGTACTGGAAGAAAGCCAACCAATACGGCGCGGTGGCGGCCTTTGTCGGTGGGTTCACGGCCTGGGCAATTGGCATCGTGATTGCTTACAACATCGGTATCGGTGGAGATTCGACCCTGGTAGTCTGCGCGGGCGATACCGATTGCGCTTTTTGGGATGCAACCTACATCGCATCGGTGCCAGCGTTTTTGGTTTCGATATTGATGATGGTGGTTGTCTCGTTGCTCACCCAAGAAAAAGATGTGCCAAAGCCAATTACGGATATAGATGGAAACATAATGGATACCAATCCAGTCCGTTACCTGGGCGTAACGCCAATCAAGGATGCTTTACGCAAATTGCGCCCGGAAGAGTACGGCGATTAATCACCTGATGACCGTCCCGAAGGTTTTAAAGCCAGAGTGAAGTTTTTGCGAAAAAACCTTCGGGACGTTTTGCAACTGACCAACCCTAAGGAGAAAATATGCCCGAAAATTTACAATCGGCGCAACAATATGCCCAGAAGTGGCTCGAAATCATCAAAAACCCCGAACGCCCGCCCGAAGAACTCGGCAAATGGATTATCAACGAATCGATGCGCAACTTTGCCGAACATTTCAACAAAGGCTGGCTCGACTATCGCAAATCGGTGACCCAGGCCGGGCAGTGGGCCGCTACCGAGTGGACCGGGCGCGGCGCAACCTTCGAGGATGTGCTGGGACGCAAGTTCATAGACTTCCTGGGCGGCTTTGGGATGATGGATTTGGGCTGGAGTCACCCCGAAGTGGTCGCCGCGGTGCAGGCTCAGTTGCTGCGCACGCCCATGCCCTCGCAGGAACTCATCGACCCCCTGCGCGGCGTGCTGGCAAAGTTGATGGCTGATATTACCCCCGGCGACCTGAAATATGCCTGGTTCGCTGCCAGCGGCACAGAATCGATTGAGGCGGCCATCAAACTGGCAAAAGTGTATACCCAGAAACCGGCTTTCATTGTCGCAGTCAAAGCCTTCCATGGCAAGACCATGGGGGCGCTTTCCATGCTGGGGAAAGCCGATTATCGCGTGCCGCCCGGCGTGTTGTATGGCGGCCCGGTCTATCACGTCCCGTTTGGCGATGCCGCGGCGGTCGAGCAGCAGCTCGAAATCTGCGACAAGATTGGCGTGGGCGTGGCAGCCGTGATGATGGAACCCATCCAGGGCGAGGCAGGCGGCATCGTCCCACCGGATGATTTCTGGCCGAGAATCCGCGCGGCGACAAAGAAGTACGGAACCCTGCTGATTGCCGACGAAGTGCAAACCGGCCTGGGACGCACCGGCAAACTGTGGGGCGTCGACCACTGGAACGTCGTCCCCGACATTATCGCGGTGGCGAAATCGCTCGGCGGCGGCGTCATGCCCATCTGCGCAGTCATCACCACCGAGGAGATTTTCCAGCCGTTCATGTACCCCAACCCCTTCCTGCAAACCACCACCACTGGCGGCGGCGCGCTGGCCTGTTCGGCGGCCATTGCGGCCATCAACGTCACTATCCGTGACCGGCTGTGGGAAGCGGCGGAGGAAAAGGGCAACTACATTATGACCAAAGTACAGGAACTGGCCGCCCAACACCCGAAGGTTTATTCAAAAGTTACGGGTAAAGGCCTGCTCATCGGCCAGCACTTCCAGGCCCCCGAAATCGGCGGGGCGGTGGCGGCGGCCCTGTTCAAGCGCGGCGTGCTGGTGGCCGGGACGTTGACCAGCGCCCAGACCATTCGCATCGAACCGCCGCTGGTTATCACCTACGACGAAATCAACCAGGGACTGGATGCGCTCAAGGGAGCGGTCGAGGAAGTAGCCGGAACGCTGTAAATCCGAAAATGATTGTTCTATCGACGTCCGCCAGGAATGGCGGGCGTCGATTAATTCTGGCCAAAACATGCTTGCGCAATAAGCGCACGAAAACCGTCAATTTTCTTCACAATAGGCAGTAATAAGTTGACTTTTGTGATAAAACGTTATAGAATTATCGCATGAACAACTTAATCAGTTCGCAGCGGCAAGAAGATTTGGATGATGTCGATCAATACATCATCGAGGCCATGCGTCAGGATGGACGCATTGCTTTCGCCCAAATCGCGCAGCAATTGAACGTTTCACCGGGCATGATTCGGGTACGCTACAACCGGCTGGTCGAGATGGGCATTCTCAAAGTCGTGGCCGTCACCAATCCCCTGCGCATGGGCTACAAAACGATGGCGATGATTGGCATCCGCACCGAGGGCGAAAAAATGCTCCAGGTGGCCGAGCAGGTGGCAGCTTTCGAGGAAGTCATCTACCTGATTGTCGTCAGCGGGCGATACGACATCATTGCCGAAGTCGTCTGCCGCGACCATGCCCATCTGCTGCGCTTCCTGACCGAGAGGCTCTATACTGTCGAAGGCGTGCGCGAGTCCGAATCCTTCATGCACCTGAAAATCCAGAAAGAAGTGTATTTCTAGCCCGGTGGAGCAAATTATCAACTTGCTCCACTTTTGTTTTGGAATCTACCGGCTTTCTGGCTGGTATAAAACCACAAGGAGAAATATTTGATGAAAGTACTACTCGTTGGTGTTGGCGGCGTGGGCGAGGCGATTGCGCAGATGGCAAAGCGCCGCCCCTGGGTCGAGCAGATGGTGCTGTGCGACTACAACGTCAAGCGCGCTGAAGAAGTCCAGGCCAAACTGGGCGACAAGGCGCGGTTCCCGGTCGAGTTTATAGACGCCAGTAAACAGGAGATGATGGAAGAACTGGCGCGCAAGTATGGGGTTCATCTCATCATGAATGCGGTTGACCCGATTTTCAACAAAGAAATCTTCGATGCAGCCTTCAACGCGGGCGCGAACTACATGGACATGGCCATGACGCTCTCCGAGCCGCATCCTGACGACCCCTTCAACCAGTGCGGCGTCAAACTGGGTGATTACCAGTTCGAGCGCGCCAAACAATGGGAAGAAAAAGGCCTGTTGGCGCTGGTTGGGATTGGCGTCGAACCGGGCATGGCGGATGTTTTTGCGCGCTATGCCCAGGAGCACCTCTTCGACGAAATCGAGGAACTCGGCATCCGCGATGGGGCAAACATTGAAATCGAGGGCTATGAGTTCGCGCCGAACTTCTCCATCTGGACGACCATCGAAGAGTGCCTGAACCCGCCCGTCATCTGGGAGGAAGGCAAAGGCTGGTTTACCACCGCGCCGTTCTCGGAGCCGGAAGTGTTCGACTTCCCCGAAATTGGCCCGGTGGAAGTGGTCAACGTGGAGCATGAAGAAGTGCTGCTCATGCCGCGCTGGGTGAAAACCAAACGCGCCACCTTCAAGTATGGTTTGGGCGACCAGTTTATTGGCGTACTGAAGACGCTGAAGATGCTCGGCCTCGATAATAAAGAGAAAATCAACGTCAAGGGCGTTCAGGTTGCCCCGCGCGATGTCGTCGCCGCCTGCCTGCCCGACCCGGCTCATTTGGGCGATAAAATGAAGGGCAAGACCTGCGCCGGGACGTGGGTCAAAGGCATCAAAGACGGCCAGCCGCGCCAGGTTTACCTGTACCAGGTGGCTGATAATGAAGCCTGCATGAAGGAATGGGGCTGCCAGGCGGTTGTCGCGCAGACCGCTTTCAGCGCGGTAATTGCCATGGATTTGCTCCAACATGGTCAGTGGCAGGGCACGGGCGTTCTCGGCCCGGAAGCCTTCCCGCCCGACCCGTTTATGGAGAAGATGGCGGATTACGGCTTCCCGTATGGGATTAAAGAGATGTAAACGGGTGTCTGCCGTTCGCGCGTGGTTGGTTTCTTATGAAAAAAATCTCCCGGAGAATATCTCCGGGAGATTTTTTGTGCTAAATTTTGCAACTACATCACTTCGCCTTTGGCATTCACAAATGGCTTGGGCGGGTTCGATTTCTGCGTGAGCAGGGAAACCACCACAAGCGTAATCAGGGAAACAATCGCGCCCGGCACCATCGAGATATAAACCGCATCCCAAACGTATCCTCCTGTCATATCGCCATAAAAGATGACGACGTAGAAAATCGCCCAGGAGATAAAGCCGGCAAAGAATGAGGCGACTGCGCCCGTGCCGTTGGCCTTCTTCCAGTAGAACCCGGCAACGTAAGCCGCCGTGATGGTGGTCAGTTGCAACGCGCCAGAGAAGACAACCAACTCGTAAATGGTCTCAAAGTACATGGCCAATACCATCGCCGAAACCATGGTGAGCGGAATGGCAAAGCGAATCATGCGCAAGTTTTCCTGGCTGGTGGCGGCAGGTTTGAAGTATTTGTAAATGTTATGCCCAATCATTGTGGAAGTGACCAGGCAGGTATTGCCAACCGTGCCGATGATAGCACCAGTCAGCGAGACAATGAACAGGGTAGAGGCCCAGGGCGGCAGCATGAAATCTGCTACCCAGGGCAGCACCAGTTCTTGCTGCCCTTCCGGCAACTCAAGACCATAAGTGTACATGGCAATGCCGATAGTGACCGGAATTAGCCCAATAAACAGGTAAAGGACGCCGCTGAGGATGAAGCCATATTTTGCGGTGAGTTGATCTTTGGCGGCCAGCACCCGTTGCAGCAAAACCTGGCTCGAAAGGTCGCCCAGCCCCAGCGCGGTCCAGGCCGATAGCCAGAAGACAACCCCCAGAAGGCCGACATAGCCCAGGAAGCCGCCATCTTCTTCAGAAGCCGGGAAGACAGTGAAAGGCGGCACTTCATAGTACACGTTTGCGTTTTTGAGCAGGTAGTCCCACCCGCCAACATTTTCGATAACGATGGGGAACATGATGACCAGGCCGGCAATGATAAGCACAAAAACAATCGCGTCAATGCGCGAAAGCGCCCACAGACCGCCCAGGTAAGTCACAACAATCATAACTGCCGCGCCAATGATAATCGACACTGTCAGATTAAAACCTGTGCTTAAGAAAATGATTGTTCCCAGGGCCACCAACTGTCCACCCAGCCAGCCAACGGCTGAGAGAATCTGGATAATCATATACATCACGCCCATTTTATTGCCAAAGCGTGAGTTCATGAAGTCCACCACGGTGGTAAAGCCGCCTTTGCGCAGGCGGGTGGCAAAGAACAGCCCCACCAGTATAAACATCATGACCGGGCCAAACGGGTCCCAAAGAACGCCCTGGAAACCGCCCAGGTAGGCTTCGCCCGCCGCGCCCATAATCGCCCCAGCGCAGATCCAGGTGGCGAGGATGGAGGGAATCAAAAAAGGCAGGGTTAACCCGCGCCCCGCCAGTACCAGGTCTTCCTCTTCTTCGATTTTGCTCGCATAGCGGATGCCGATATACAGGATAACCAGCACAAAAACGGCCAGGATTCCAAGAATCCAGTTTGCTGATTGGAAAACAGTGATGACGTCCTCTCCCATGAGAATCCTCCTTAATGAATTTTTGGCGATTTGACGACTTCTAGCGACACGCAATTTTAATTATACCTTAACCAACTTGAGTTTATGGACAAGCCGAATCAGCAATTCCAAATTCAAAAAAATGAGGAAAAATAGGATACTGTTTTGTCATGGTGACAAAACAAGCCATCAGCCTCCAACGCATAATGACTTATTTTCGGAAACGCTGGTCAACCGCGCCCGATGTGCGAAAACCAAGTAACTTCTGGCATCCCTCAATATCCTGGCTTTTCTAACAGACTTTAT
>DAOTZM010000152.1:0-7058 GCA_034434035.1 Anaerolineales bacterium | reverse complement strand
GCGGTACCAGTCCAGCGACTGCTCGATAGCCAGTTTGGTGTATCCGTAGGTATTCGTCGGCCCGAGCGGGGATTCCTCGGTCAGCGGTTCCTCGCTCGACTGGTAGACCGCTGCCGTCGAAGAAAGCAGGAAGCGCGGCACCCCGGCCTTGACTGCGCCCTCAATCAGCGTCAACGAATTAATCAGGTTGTTGCGGAAAAACTTGGCCGGGTCTTTCATGCTCTCGCCGGCCTCGATGAAGGCCGCGAAGTGCATCACGGCATCATATTTCTCTTCCTTGAGCGCAATCGCCAGCGCCAGCGAATCGGACAGATCGGCATGGATGAACTTCGCGCCCTGCGGCACGGCCGGCCGGTGCCCGGTGACCAGGGAATCGTAAACCGTGACGCTATGCCCGGCCTTGAGCAATGCTTCGGCGGTGGCCGAACCGATATATCCCGCGCCGCCGGTGATAAAGATGTTCATCAGTCTCTCCTGTTTCCGAATTCGAACAGTGATGTCGCTGTACACAATGTTGGCCTGCTTTTTGCCTTAATCATCACCTTCATCTGCGGCAGGTGGTGGGTCAAACAAAGTTAGCGAATCGCTTGTAATAAAGACTTCTTTCAATTCAGACGTATTCAAAAACTCAACCGCTTTTTCGACAGTTTCAAACTCGCAGGCTTTGACTTCACCAAGATTAGAGTGAAGGTCAATCGTAATCCTATCAATTTCGCGCTCTATCGTGTCGTCAAGAATACTCAAAACCAAGATTTCCAACTCATCTTTGACGACATTAACCATTTCTACGCCAATTTCAGATTTTTGAGCGTCTGTCAGGGCTGAATATTTATCCCATGCGTCAGTTGCTGTGATTCTGTCTTTCTCGTCCCAATCAAAATGAATGCCCTGTTTCGCCAAAAGGTCACAAATTCGCTTGAACGGAACCAGAAAGATGTTAATGTCGAAACTTCTCATCATCGCTAATGATGATGAACTCCAATTACCTGCCAAAACAGCAATTGAACTTCGTATACTGTCATATCGCCGCCTTACGGCTGGATGAGCGGTACAAACCCAACTGCCCTTATCTCGATTATGCTTTTTATACCGGATGTACTTTGATTCAATCAAAATCACGGGTTGCATACTCTCATTAGCAATCACGGCGTCAATGTTGTATGCAGTTCCAAACTTGTCATACATCAACAGTTTCTTGGATGTTCCGTTTTTGTTTTTGATAGGGCTTTTGCTCAAAAAGTGATAACCACGACTTTCGACAAGATTTGTCAAAAAGTCATTCAATGCCTTTTCCATTTCTGCGCCAATTGCTTCTCCGAGTGCGCTACCTGGGTTCTGAATGTCATCTGCCATGTTTTATGCCTTTATTAAGGTAACGACGGATTCACGAAGGAGAACGTCATGTCTCTGCGGATTATCTTTCCATTTTCCGCCACGTTCTCTTAAGACATCAATTCTGTAATCTGAAAATCCGATACCTAAACCCATTTTCCCAATCAAATCATCTGTGGGAATATGAACGCCATAGGGCGCAGAGTCTCCAAGAACAAAAACGGCTTTCGTATCGGGTTTCAATATTCTGTAGACTTCAGAAATAATCTGGAATATGTCATTAAAATAACCTGATACAAGATGGTCATAACTCTTTTTACCGCCACGAGTTAACCTGATTTCACCTAGTTGCAAAACCGATTTTTTCAAAAAATCAAAAACGTCTGGACAGGATTCCTGTAAACTTTCCGACAGGTTGTAACGTGGGTTATCCCTTGAAATCTGCGTAGTGGCAGATGTGATTAACTTGGTGCGGATATTTTCCGAAATATCACCCCAATTTTTTGCTTCACCCCAGAAATACAACTCTAAGCGAGTTCGGTCTGCATAATCAAAATTATTCAAATAAGGTGGTGAAGTAAAAACATGGTCAGCGCACGAACTAGGAATTAAGTCTTGAGTATATCGAGAATCGGCATTGAAAATTTTGTGAAAATAATCTTTGTAATTTTCATTAGCGTCTTGAACAGTATCCTGAATATCATTTGCCATTTTCCTGATTTGGCGGGAAAACTCAAACATTGCATTTTTATTCAAAGATGTTGTTTTCTGTTTGTTTGGCGCGATGTAAGGCCAACCAGTAGCCGCCGTTGAAACCTGACGCAAAATACTTGTCAGGCCAACAAAGAAAAGGTCTTTAACTTCTTGCGAAAAAATACCGCCTGTAATTGCGTTACGAATGAAGAGCAAATCCAATAAAGTATTATTTTCGTAGCATTTCAAAACAAGTTCGGGAAATTCCTTCTCTAAAAATGCTTGAATATCGGTTCCGTTAAAATTCCTTTTTCGATTTCTCACCTGTGCTTCTATTTCTCGAAGGGCATGAGCAATTTTATCTCTGTCAATTTCCCAATTCATTTTAGTTTTAGTAATTCTAAAAACAAAAGGGTGGGCTTCAACGCCATAGGAATTAATAGCCAGTTTTTTAGCAACTAAATTTGTAGTGCCTGAACCCATAAACGGGTCATAGATAACTTGACCCTGTTTAATACCATTGGAATGAATGCTCGATTCAACTGCTTTATAAGAAAAACCAGCGGGATAAGTAAACCAATTGTGAATTGGAGCGCGCAGGCTGTCTTTAAAAGTACCCCATTCTTGTACTTCAGTAGATTGCTCTATTTTTTGGGTTTCAAAAAGAGAATATTGTTTCATCAAATACCTTACCTTCTCACGTTTTCAAAGATTCTACCGTAAGGCATTTGATTTTGGAACATTTGTTAGGATTTACCTATGAGCGCAAGGGCAGGCCAATATGATTTATACAGCCGGTTGCTTGCTAAAACGCCAGGATGACGATTTATTAAGCCTGTACCCTTGATCACAAGGTCGGTTTTTGTTTGTGCCACTCCGTCGCCTGCTGGTAAGCGTGCGCCAGCCGGAACAGGGTCGCCTCGTTGAAATGCCTGCCCATCAACTGCATCCCGACCGGCAGGCCAGCGGCATCGAACCCGACCGGGAAGGCCAGCCCCGGCACGCCCGCCAGGTTGGCCGGCAGGGTAAAGACATCCTCCAGGTACATCGCCAAAGGGTCGTCGCCGTGCGCGCCGATTTTGAAGGCCGTCGTCGGGGCCACCGGGCAGGCCACCGCATCGACCGCGCGGAACACCTGCTCGAAATCGCGTTTGATGAGCGTGCGCGCCTTCTGCGCCTGCCCATAGAACGCATCGTAATAGCCCGCCGAGAGCGCGTATGTCCCCAGCATAATCCGGCGCGTCACCTCGTCGCCGAACTTCTCGCCGCGCGTCTTGGTTAAGACATCCCACATCGTCTCGCCCCCCTCGCTACGCTCGGGGCAGGCGCTCACGCGCGGGCCGTAGCGCACCCCATCGAAGCGCGCCAGGTTGGCCGAAGCCTCCGCCGGGGCCAGCAGGTAATAGACCGGCAGCGCGTACTCGGTGTGCGGCAGGCTGACCGCGCGGATTTCCGCGCCCAGTTCGCTCATTTTTTGGATGGCCGCGCGGACTTTTTCTTCCACCTCGGGCTGGATCCCCGCGATGAAATACTCCTTCGGCACCCCGATTCGGATTCCTGCCAGGCTGGAACCTGCTCCCGTGTCGAGGGAAATCTGCGCCGCCGGAACGTCCTGCGTGGTCGCGTCGAGCGGGTCGCGCCCGTTATAAGCGGAGAAAACCGCCGCCACATCTTGCGCGCTGCGCCCAAACGCCCCGACGCAATCCAGCGACGAGCCATACGCCGCCAGCCCATAGCGCGACGAACGCCCGTAGGTCGGCTTCAACCCGGTCACGCCGCAAAACGAGGCCGGCTGCCGCACCGAACCGCCCGTATCTGTCCCCAGCGCCGCCGGGACGAAATCCGCCGCGACTGCCGCCGCGCTGCCCCCTGACGAACCGCCCGGCACCCGGTCAACATCCCAGGGGTTATGCGTCACGCCGTAAGCCGAGTTTTCGGTGCTGGAACCCATCGCAAACTCGTCCGTGTTCGTCTTACCAATCACAATCATGCCCGCCGCCTGCAATTTCTTCACGACCGTCGCCGTAAACGGCGGGATGTAGCCTTCCAATATCTTCGAGCCGCAGGTACAGGGCATCCCTTCAACGGTCAATACGTCTTTAATTGCCATTGGAATACCCAATAACGGCATGGATTGTCCATTGTCCATCGTCCGCCGTCTGCGGTCGGCTTCCTCCGCCTGCTTCAACGCCCCCTGCGCGTCGAGATGTAAAAAGGCGTGAATCGTCCCATCCAGCGCGGCAATCCGTTCCAGGCAGGCCGAGACCAACTCGCGGCTGGAAATTTCTCCGCGTTGGAGCAGGGTTTGGGCTTGGGCGAGGGTCAGGGAGGTGAGAGTAGTCATAGTTGGAGTCCAACATCTTTGCGAAGCACCCCGGCGGGGCCCGATGTTGGGCGCTAAAAAATCAGGAGATTTTTGAGTCCGGGTCTATTCAAACACCGGCGGAATCTTGAACTGGCCCTTTTCCTGTTCGGGCGCGTTCCTCAGCAGTTCTTCGCGCGGCAGGCCGGGGCGGGCTTCATCGCGGCGCAAGTGGCTGTCGCCGCTGAAAATGCTGGCGGTGGGGGGAATGCTGGCGGTATCCAGCGTTTGCAGTTTGGCAACGTGCTCGAGGATGGCCGAGAGTTGCCCGCAATAGCGGACTTTTTCTTCTTCGGTCAGTTCGAGCCGCGCCAGTCTGGCAATGTGTTCGACTTCCTGGAGGGTCAGTGGCATGGGCGCGATTATAACGCATGGCAGAAATGTGGAGGGTTGAGCAGCCCCGCGCCTTTTGCGGGGCATATCGAGACCCGGAAAGGTTGGTATTGAAACAGGCGTGGGTCTCGATACGTCGGAATCTCACCGGCTGCTCGACCATCGCCTTACTAAACAGCTTAACTCACTGCCACCCCTGGGCATACCAGCGCAAATACTCTTCCACGTGCGCCGACCAGTATTTTTCTTCGTGAAAGCCGATGTAGGCGTGCCATTCGTGCGGCAGGTTCATTTCGTCGAGCAGTTTGGCAAAGGATAGGGCGCTGTTGTATTCGCTGTCCTGCAAGCCGACATCGATATAGATACGCGGGAAGGTTTTGCGGTCGGCGTCGCGCAGGCGCAGGCGCAGGGTGTTCATGTCGCTGAAAAAGACGGCCGGGGAATGCGCGCCAACCGCCCCGAACACCTCCGGGTGGCGCGTGCCGAGGTGGATGGCCCAGGCTCCGCCGCGCGAGAGTCCGCCGATGGCGCGCGCAGCGGCCTCGGTTCGGGTGCGGTAGGCTGCGTCGATTTGGGGAATCAGCATTTCGAGAAAAACTTGCGCGAAGTTGTATTGGGTGGGCTGTTTGAAGGAGTGGTCGTAGGGGAAGACGATGAGAAAAGGCGGACTCTCCCCGGCGCGGAGGAGGCGGTCGGCGGCATTTACCGCCCCGATGCGAATCCACTGCTCTTCATCGTAGTTCTGTCCATGCAGCAGGTACAACACGGGAAGGTTTTCCGCGCCGGAATCGTAGCAGGGCGGCAGGTAGACGGTGTAACGCATGGGCTTGTCGAGCAGTTTCGTTTCGATGACGCCTTGTTCGAGGCGTCCGTTCGTTTCGGCGCATTGTTCAGGGGTAGGAGATGGGGGAGGAAAGGGAGTGAATGTTGGGGAGGGGGGAATCTGCGTGGGCGTGGCAGATGCAGGGGATGTGAGAGTCGGCGCGGGGGTGGGGGAAGGCGCGGGGTGCGGAGTCTGTCCGTTTAACGGCTGGCAGGCTTGTGACACGAAGAACAGCAGGAGCAGGAAGCCGCTTCGGGAGAGACGAAGCGGCCAGGGAGCAGGAAAATGCCGGTTTTTTCCCATGATGAAAGGCAATGAACGCTATTCTTCCCCTTTTTCGAGGAGTTCGCGGGTGGTTTTGATGCGCTGTTCGATGATTTCGTTGAAGCGTAGTTTGTTGCGTTTTTTGAGGGCGGGGTCGATGATGGCGTGTTTGAGTTCCTGGCGCAGCATGGCGGCGGAGGTGTAGGGAACGGGTTCGAGCACCCAGTTGTATTTTTTGCGCAAGCCGGTCATCATCGAGAAGGGGCGTTCGCCCACCTGGAGGATGGGGACGAAGGGCACCTGGTAATCGGGCAGGTGGGCGGGGAGTTCGAGGGGGGCGGCTTTGGGGTTGGTCATGTCGGCGATGACGAAGTAGGACAGGCTGGCGAGGGTGCGGATGGTGTCGGTGAAGTCTTTTTCGCTGGGCCGCTCGAACTCGAAGACGACGGGCAGCAGGTCGTGTTTGCGCAGGCCGTCTTTGAGGGTTTCGAGGATGGCTTTGCGGTCGGGGGTGGCAAAGTGACCGAGGATGAGGATGGTTTTGGAGGTGAGGGTGTCTATGGCTTCGCGGATTTCCTCGTTGTTGAGGAACAGGTAGACGAATTGGGCGACTTTGATGTTATCGACGGTGATGGTGGGCTGGCCGCGATGGGTGATGATGAGGTCGGTTTGTTCGGCGAATTCGCCTTTCAGGTCGCGGACGTTGACGCCGTAAACCCAACAGCCGGAGACTTTTGCGCCCCCAATGCGGGCGTTGGCGAGGTTGGCGTTGGCGAGGGTGGCGCCGGTCAGGTCGGCGTTGGCGAGGTCGGCGCCCAGCAGGTCGGCTCCGAACAGGTTGGCGCGGGTGAGATTGGCGCTGGTCAGGTTGGCGGTGACGAGGCGGGCGTCGATGAGGTTGGCGCGGCTGAGGTCCGCGCCCATTAAATCGGCTTCGGCGAGGCGGGCTTTTTCGAGGAAGGCTTTTTCGAGGTTGGCGCCGTTCAGGTTGGCGCGGCTGAGGTCGGCGCCGTAGAGGTCGGCCCCGCTCAGGTCGATGAGGGCATCTGGATGCGCGGCGCGCCACTCGTTCCAGGCCTGGACGCCTTGTTGCAGGATTTCGAGTTGCGCGGGGTTGGTCATTGGGTTGCCTTTGCCGTAAAGCGCGAGAACGATTAAGCGGGTGGCGTGTTCCATTTTGAATCGACTGCGCATCCATTTTACAACGTCCTGGGCTGGATTTTCAATGTCCAAATATCCTATCTTCATGTT